>JABDDE010000128.1:2167-2545 GCA_013287775.1 Chlamydiota bacterium | reverse complement strand
CTGGATGCATGTGAATGGGGATTTTCATATGGCTCATATAGCCATCGATTTTGCGATATTGGATTTTTGTGGCTGCATCAAAGCCCCAGGAGGAGTGGCGAGGAGCACGAAAACAAGGGTGGTTCATCACAATGACAACGCGGCTCCCAGGCGCAAGGTGCATTTTTAGATGCTGGAATACCGCCGCCGGATCCTGCGTATTCTGCAGTGATAAGATAAGCGTTGCATGAGTAAACACATCTTCTAGGGGCAGGGGTAGCTTTTTCGTTATGTCGCCAATTAAAAATTTTACTTTGCCTCTTTTTTCATATTGTTTTGCGGCTTTAATGAGCTGCGGGGAAATATCGATACCGGCATATGAGACGCCTGCAGGGATAT
>JABDDE010000128.1:0-2157 GCA_013287775.1 Chlamydiota bacterium | reverse complement strand
GATTCCTTGGCCGCAGCCGAGATCAAGAAGTCTTCCTCCTTCTGGAAGCTTGAGCAGGCTAATAACACCAGGGAGTATAATTTTTTGATGGTAATATGACCCTTTTTCGCCGACGAGATCATCATACCAGCGGTGTACGGGTTCCCAAGAAGTATTGGTGAAAGAAGTGTTTTTCATGCTTCAATATAATTGCAAAAAATGACAAAAAAATCTACCATTATATATATGAAACAATCTAAGCTAGCCTTTTTTGAGAACATCATCTCTACAGGAGATTTTGATAAACTCAACGCCTTTATCGATCCTCGTACATGGATCTCTTTATCACATGAAGAAAAAATACGCATGGGTGAGGCTTTTGCTCTTCAAGCGAATCGTATCAAGGACGATGAAAACCTATCACTAGAAACTATACTGAAATATGCAAAACTTTTTCTTGAACTCAGCTGTGAGACAGAACTCATTGACTGTGTTGAAACTGCCATTATATTCTATAAAAAAATCCAGATAGAGAGTATGGACAAGGAGATACAGCATGAGGTCTGTTCAGGACTTGGCTTGTGCTACGTCTTTCTCTTTAAATGTTTTTATAAATCGGAACACCTAGATGCTGTTTCCCATTTTTATACCAAAGCGACTACTTTAAAGCCAGAGGATGCGACCATCTGGTATTACTGGGGAAGCATTTTATTCCTAGCTGCAAGGGTGCTGGAAAATGAAGATTACCTGCGTGCAGCAATTGAAAAACTGGCGGTTATTCGAAATGAAGGCATTGGGAATGCTGAGGCGTTATACGTAGGAGCTTTAGCTCTTTCAGGCTTTATCGAGGAAAATCCGGATCAGTTTACCATAGCAGAGAAAATAGTACAAAGAGCTTTAGAAAAAACGCCCACTGACCCTGTCCTCTTATTTGCATACGCAGAAATTTGTTACTACCGAGGGATGTATTTTGAAGAGGAATCATCCTTTGTACAGGGGCTTGAGAAAGTTGAACGGGGATTGAAGCTCGATAAAAATCTAGGTGGTCTTTGGCATATACGAGGACGGCTGCAGCATTGCCTTGCAGAGAGACGAGATGATCGAGCTTTGACAATAGAGGCGTTATCGAGCTTTAAAGCTGCCGCAGCCTCATCCGTTGCTGATTTGGGCTATTTTTGGTTTGAGTGGGGACTTGCCTGCTATTGCCTGGTGCGCGGTCCACAAGACCTTTTATATGTGCGTGAGGCAAAAGAGAAGTTCGAGCATGCCATCGAGTCCCATGAAGAAGTAATCATGCCCGAATGGCTCTATTTCTATGCAGAGACTCTTGACTCTCTGGCTATTCTTGAAGAGAAGTTCGAGTATCATCAAGAGGCAGCTCAAGCCTTAGAAGTAGCTATAGCGATTTACCCCGAATACATCCAAGCATTTACAAGTCTCGGCAGTACCTATCAGCATATAGCAGGCTGGACATCCGACCCTGCGTATTATGAAAAGGCGCTACTATGCTACCAAGAAGCAGCAAAACTTGATCCCGAAGATTACTTCAACTACAGCGAATGGGGACACACTTTAATCAACTATGCAGCGTTTCTTGAAGACGATGGGGAAAATATAGAGCCCCATGTCCTTACCAAAATAGACGCACTCAGGCTCGAAGCTGAACAGCAGCTTCTTACTTCCTACTCATTAGGCGGCGCTATGCAAGCCACCTATCATCTCGCCTGCCTGTATTCTATGAAAGGCAATATTTCTGATGCCGTCAGCTACTTCCAAAAAGCTGTCGACATGGGATATTTACCTGCAATGGATCAAGTTGAGAAAGATCCGTGGCTTGAAAATCTCAGTAAGACGCAGTATTTTCAAAATCTTAAGAAAAGTTATTCTCCCTCTCCGCCTAAGCGCTAAGCTGCAGAGATAGCTTGTCAGAGGCGTTAGGGGAGCTGGGATGCGTTGGTGGGGAAAGGTCTGGGGGAATTTTTTACAGGGAGAGCTGCAAGAGAAGAGCTGCAGAGATAGCTTGTCAGAGGCGTTAGGGGAGCTTTGGGTGTTGGTGGTTATGTCCTGGGCTGCTTTTTTTTACAGGGAGAGCTGCAAGCTCTCTCCTGTGGCTCTCCCTGTTAAAAAAAACTGCCCAGACCTTCCTCATCAATGCCTCAAGTACCGCACACGCCTCTG
>JABDDE010000127.1 GCA_013287775.1 Chlamydiota bacterium | reverse complement strand
TTATTCCCCATCGATTCAGCGCTTTCTTACTCCTGATCCTCTTGGTTATGAGAACGGCTTGAATCCCTATGTATATGCACTGAATAACCCTGTGCGTTATAACGACATTTATGGCCTTAGAGCCGTGTATGGACCTTGTAATTGCCATGGCGATGATTGCGAGATTCATACGCATGGACGCTGTGGGCATGGCGGCGAGACGGTGCGCTATATAGATGATGAGCCTTCAGATCCGGTACTGCCGCCGAGTTCTTCTTGGTTTTCAAAATTGAGGAGAGCAGGAGCTGGAGCGATTCATGGTACCGCGGACTTTACTATGGATAATCTCCATTTTATAGAATCGTGTTTAGGCAACATAGGTGCCATGAGCGACGGTGAGTCTAGCCTCGATGAGCGTCTTGCTGCGATGGAGGCAATACAGCGACGACAAGATGAGCGCATGGAGTACATTGGTAACACCGTGCCAGAGCTGTTTGGTGTCGATCCTAATGATTCTATGTATCAAGGAAGTCGATATGGGACGAGAATAGGCTTAGAGGCAGCATCCATTGCAGCAAGCGCCTACAGTGCGGTAAAAACCGGTCTAAGACTCATTTTTGCAACCAGCTGGGGCACTCGCGTTGCTAATGCAGGTCGAAAAGTAGGCCAGCGCATAGGAATGAGAGGGGCTGGGACTGCGGCTGGGGAGGCTGCTTCAAATCCATTGAATGGGACGCATTATACAAAAAAAGTGCAGCAGCAAATGTGTCCAAATCCAAAAACAGGACAACCAGAGTTTCATGGATTTCCCGATATTGTAGATAATTATGCTGCTAGAAGCAATGCTCAAGTTATTATAGGACGCGATGGAGTAAAGAGAACAAAGATTACATTACCAGGCAGCTACCAGGGAAGAACAGGTCATTTTGAATGGATTATTGAACCAGACAACACTGTTAACCATAGATTATTCGTACCTGATTAATCTAGGTGAGTAGAAAAATATGAAAAATCAATATATAAAGTATGCAATTCTAAAGAATGCAATGCCATTAGAAAAATTCGGAGTGAATGAACTGGCATGGGAAAAAGACGCAGCAAAAAAATTAATTGCATTATTAATAGATAGTGATATAGGAATATTAGGTGGTGATGTGTACAAGCTGCGTCAATCAACATTAGAGCCGTTGTGTGACAATTGGGCATGTGAACCTCAAAATGATGAAACAAGAGAAGAGTATTTTTTACGAAGTAAAAAAAAGGCGCTCGATTACATAGAACATTATCCTTCTAATATCGTTAATACATCTATTATACACGATGAAAAAATAATATTTGTTCTCGTGTTTACAGAGTATTTCGATCAGGATATAAAAGAACGTGCTAGTAGTTTAGATGAAAATTGGCTCCTGTGTCCAATATGTATGGACGGGTGGGAATGTACCTCGCGAGACTCTATTGTAATCTGCCCTAAATGCAATGAAATTCTTTATAACCCTAGACATCAGACGTGAATTCATCATGAACACAAACACAGTAGGAAACAAATCATGATTAGACATGAGTATTTCCCGAATATAGGTTTTGGTGATTCGAGTTATGAACACCTAGAAATGAATGGGAAAACTTTAACAGTATATCTTACCTCTTGTCGGCCTTTCAGGCCTTTATTATTTTGTTTTTTGGCCAGGCCTGCGGCCTGGCCACCCAGGGTTTAGTCGCCCCTTCAGGGCTCCTGCACCCTGGGCTATACACATTTCGGCCCTACGGGCCTTTACCAGGGCTACGGCCTAGTTTTCTATCACTCCATGTAGCGCACTATCATCCAAAATAGGATAAGAAAATCTCACTACTTTTGCGCAGTTTCATGCCTTTAGGAAAAAAAGCAGCAATATGGTACGGCAGTGGCATGAGGCCTACATCATAGGGTCGCAAGAGATTTTTCTTTTTTTTGGCAATGTAATCTGGAAAGTATCCTATGCCTAATCCTTCTGCGGTCAAGTTTGCAATAGCAGTCCAGCTTCCTACTTCCATGCATACGGGAAGCCCCTTACCATATTTGTTACAAAAATGTGCCTTAAAAACAGCCGTATCTTTACATTCACTGTCAGCTACAATAAATCCAAGAGAGGACACTGCACTCTTCTTGAGTGAAGAAGCAACATATAATCCAAAATTGCCCGTGTATATGGTGCGCTTTTCAAAGCCTTGTACCTCTCCAACATCAGGCCAAATACCAAAATCAATCAATCCTGTTTTGAGCATGTGTTTCATTTCAGCATTTTGGCCCAAGTAAAAACTTACGTCTACATCAGGGTGTGCGGCCTTAAATTGCTTAAGATATTGTGGAATTATTGCTTCTGCAAAACTATGTATGCATGCAAACTCAAGATTGCCAATATGGTTGTTTAAGAGGCTTTCTTTAAATTCGTGCGTGCGCAGAAGCATTTCTTGGACATATTGGTAGGCCATTTGTCCTTCCGGAGTCACACGAAAACAATTGGGATGGTGCGCAACGAGACTCACACCCAGTGATTTTTCCAGTTTCACTATTGCCTGGCTTATGGCTGACTGCGTTACATAATTGGCTTTTGCCGCAGCCGACACGCCT
>JABDDE010000126.1 GCA_013287775.1 Chlamydiota bacterium | reverse complement strand
GGCGTGATCGTTTCACCCATGGCGTTGCTCTGGTAAAGGCCCGTAGGGCCGAAATTTCGGCCCTACGGGCCTTAGAGATGCCATTTAAGGCTGAAAATGTATAGAACCAGAACAGCCAACAATATGTTGCCCTTCAGGCAACATGTGGGGCGTGATCGTTTCACCCATGGCGTTGCCCTGATAAAGGCCCGTAGGGCCGAAATATGTATAGCCCAGGGTGCAGGAGCCCTGAAGGGGCGACTAAACCCTGGGGTGACCAGGCCGAAGGCCTGGTCAAAAACAAAATAATAGAGGCCTGTAAGACCGATACAAGGAAACCTGCATGACACAGTCATTAACCAAATTGGTTACAAGTTTCTTTAAGTTGGCACCATTGGCCTAAACCTCCAAAAATTAAAATAAAATTACGTATTTAGTTAAATTGCGATATTTGATACTATTATCTTTAACAATTAATAAAAAAGATAAAAAGAGAGGTTTTTATGAGTAGTTCAATTAATTCTAGTTCTTCGATTTCGGGTAGTCAACTTTCCACATTTGCAAATTTCAATCTGGGTAGTCAACTTTCCGCCCTTGCAAATTTCAATGGGAGCAGCAGCTCTCCAAGCAGCTCAAGTTCTGAAGCGGATTCCGGCACGTTTGTACTACCAAGAGGACCAACAAGACAAAGCGGACCAAACAGCTCTCCAAGCAGCTTAAGTTTTGAAGCTCTGATGGGCATGATGCAACGACAATTCCTAGCAACACGACAAATACTAGAAAGCAGACAAACAAGACCAAGCAGACCTTCTAATAATAGCGGAACAGCAGTCGCTTGTACGATCATTGGATCGCCATCATTTTTATCAAGTTCATTAAGATATTTGGGTTCACCATCTCGTTTCGAGTTAGCACTTAATGGGGCACTACACGGACTACATAATGGTGAGTTCGGATCTGACTTTCAGAATGAGGATTTTAAAGCTTTTCCCAAATTGTTACTTTCAATTACAAAGGTATTTAAAGAAACACTTCCTCAACTGGGAAATCAGAGCGAAGGTGTACAAAGAATTGTTGACGAAACTCGTTTTTATGAAATACGAGAAAGAGCGATTAGCGCACTCAGGCAGCGAGCTGCCACTCTTAGCGAGCGAGAGTATACAGAGACGCTTAGCGGGCTAGGCTCAATGCGCACTTTTTCTTCTGACGAATTAGACCTACCAGTACGCTACAATTTAGCGGATGCTCATTATAGAAGAGGAGCTATCGAAACGACACGCCCCCAAAGACCGAGTGGCTTTGTTTCAGGACCAGCGGCACTTGATGAAATAGTTGAGTATTTCACCAATATTCTTATGAGAGCGCCACTGCCTCAAGAATTTGCAACTATAGCATCACTCAATCGCAATTTTGGCAGCGAATATAATAGAGGTATGAGCGCAGATCAGTATCGCGCCACGCTGTATGAAGCCCTTAGGACATATGTAGATAGAGTGAAACAACGCACCCAGCATATTGGTACCCCAAGAACACCTGCAGCCATAGAAGAATATTATCGCGATATCGAAAATGCCCTCCTCTGTGTGCTCAAGAAAATACGAGACATTGGACCCTCAGATGCAATAGGAGTTATAGTAAAATTTTTAAAAATACTTATTGTTAATAGCCCGCACTGCTCAATTGGTCATGATTTAGCGGCCATGGACAGCTATAGACAAATCTGTTTGGATACGGCTCCTGCAACCCCTGAGGAGCGTATTTACAATGCACTTGTGCAGTTTCGAGGTATGATAGTTGAATCGTATCTGCCGCCAGCGGGTAGTGAAACCGTGTTATATGCTCGTAATGTGCGTCGTACGTTAGGAGAGCGCTTTGGAATTCCTGGAACCAATATGGTACAGCTTCGAGACAGTCAAGGAGTAAACACCTATAGTGATTCCCACGACTCGTTTAATCAAGAAAGAGATGTTATTCGCTTTTTAGGATATTACAACCCAGCTTCTATTGTTGCATGGCTACGAGATATTGTGAATGAAGATCCCGAGCTACAAGCATATTGTAAAGCACAGATTCGAGTGCCCGAAGGCTGGACGAATGATGAAGTGGATGCGATACAGGCGCGTGTTAATTGCTATAGGACTTCATCTGTGGATTTTCAAAAACAATGCCTTCGGAACTGTACAATTGCATGTAAAGAGGGACAATCGGTCGATGCAGCCATTGCGGCACGGAGGGAGTCGCGGCCTCCTACAGAAAAAGCTGCCATTGTTGATGCCGTCAATGCAATAGTAGCTAGGCGCAGAGAAGAAACGGAGCGGTGTATAAGTGCGTACTTATCCCGTCAGGCAGTACCTCAACAAGAGCGTATGGATCAAATACGCATTGATGAAAAACAAAAGACAGATCGCGAGATCCGACGTGTTTTGAAGACGCATGGTATTTGTTGGGTCGCAGGGTCATATGAAAATGCCATTGAAATGCAATGTATGTCTTGGCGGTCCGAGGAAATAGGGGTTGTAGAACGTGAAGTGGCACAATATCGACGGCAAGGACTTACAGAAGATGCAATTAAAAATCGCCTGCAAGAGCGGGCCTTAATAGTGCCTTCAGGG
>JABDDE010000125.1:2328-2904 GCA_013287775.1 Chlamydiota bacterium | reverse complement strand
CGAGAGATCAAGAATTAATGGCATCATTACACATCTAGAAACGCGAAGAGCACCACCCATTCAAGGAAGACGGGCGGTTGTACGACAGAGAGGTGCACGCACACAGATGCCAAGATTTATACCTAAGCCCCCGACTCCACCACAACCCCAAGATACACAGCCTCCAACTACGTCAACATCTTAGCAGTGCGGTGGCATTTTTTGGCTTTAGGGAATAGCGTGACGCCTTTTCGGCATCATTTCATGCACAATTCACACAAAATCGAAGCTTTTTTTTCTCATTTGTCATACTATTGATGCCTAAAGGAATGATTATGTGTTCAGGGGCGATTACTGTAGAAGAGTTGCTTTTGTGCCTCAAACGAATTAAAAAATCCATTACCTTTTGGACCCAACAATTAGGGCGTAAGGGCTACATGCAATTTGTTGTCCCGCAATTGGCTTCCAATGCATACCTTCTTCAAGAGGCGGGTAAATTAATGCCACATCAATAATTCCCCTGATCGCAAAATCCAGCCGGATTTTGCGATCATAGGTTTCTTCAAATTTCCTGAATGGGCAACTGCAAGAACTCTT
>JABDDE010000125.1:0-2318 GCA_013287775.1 Chlamydiota bacterium | reverse complement strand
TTCCTTGATCACCCACGAGGAGTATGCGTGAGGGATTAAACTCTTTGATAAAGCGGTCAATTCCTGATCGACGAAATGACTTGTGATTACTTTTGACCTCGATAGCTGTCAGCGAATTTTTGTGTTTAACGACAAAATCGACTTCGTTATCTCCTTCTCTCCAGTAAAAGAGCTCTACTTGTGTCCCTCGAATACTATTGAGTAGGTAAGCACCAACTGCCGATTCCGTAATTCTTCCCCAAAAAACGGGATCACTTTTTGCCTCAATATAGCTTTTACCTGATTGTGCTGACATAAGTGCCGTATTAAAAACAGCAAATTTGGGTTGAGACCCCTTTTGTCGCACTTTTTGCGTTGCATATTTTTGTAATCCGCAAAGGAGCCCAACCCCTTCTAATAATTCGAGGTAATGAGCTAAAGTGGTGGTATTGCCTGAATCCTGGAGCTCTCCTAGCATTTTAGAGTACGAAAGAATTTGCCCTGAATACGAGGCTCCAAGTTGGAATAAACGCCTTAGTAAAACAGGTTTGTGTATTTGCGCCATAAGGAGAATGTCTCGTGAAACGGTGGTTTCAATCAGAGAGTCATTAATATAATTAGCCCATCTTGAAGGATTTTCCATGTCTACAAGCGACGCTGCACCCGGATAACCACCAAAGTAGAGGAATTCATCCAGTGACCAACCAAATGTGTGCTTCATTTCAGCATAGGTCCAATGCGTTATTGGAATGATTTCAAAACGGCCCGCTAGGCTTTCAGTAAGCCCTTTTTGCACTAACCAAGGAGACGAGCCAAGAAGTACAACAGATAAATTACACCCTGTTCGTGTGTCTTGATCCCATAATGCTTTGATCGTATCCGACCAATGCGGTATTTTTTGGATCTCGTCAATAATAAGGAGTGCGCCATTTGGTTTTGCTGCCAGTTGCCGTGCAATGTGCCATTGTTGCTGCAGCCACGCCAGATCTTGTAAGGTAGCAAGATCTGCAGAAACATAGTGCGTTTGCCTTGAAATAGATTCAGCTACCTGAAGAGCAAGGGTCGTTTTACCCACTTGCCTTGGTCCTAGCAGCACTTGCATGAACTTCCGAGGCTGTTTAAGACGCTGTGCTATGGTTTGAAAAATCGGTCTTTTTTCCATAAAAAATATATGTATTTATTTTTTTACTCAATGCATTGAGCATTTTTACTCAATACACTGAGTAATTTTACTCAATGCATTGAGTAAAATCAAGAAAAACCGCATTGCCATAGACCTAAAACGGGATATCGGTGAAATATAAAGTATTGTCTTGACTAACGTGAAATAGGCGTGTGCCTCTGCCGCTATTTAAGATACCTTTATCTTGTGTTTCGACTAAGGAATCGACCCACAGACGGCTGTCAGTAGTAAATGACCACATTGCTGCTCGCTCGCGATTTATATAGGTTGTATGGTACATAGCATTCCTATTTACATGCCGACATGTGTCTTGTGCTATATCGACAAAAACATAGCCACGGTGGTTATGTTTTTTACAGATGCAAATGCCATTGCACACAGCAACGAGTGATACCTTTTCGTCACAACTCCAGGTTTGTCCAAAAGAGGCCTCTGGATGCAGCCACACGTCTTCCATATTCGAGAGGACTCGAATGGTTGTGCGATTTTGCTGACTCACGACTATTTCATAGACTTTGCCTCCCTGTTCCATACGCTCACGTTTAGGGACAGTGTGGCTTATACCTGTAGGTTCTATAATAACATGTTCGTTTAAGCTACAAACGCCTTGTATGCAATTGCCTAATAGCTCAAAAAAGATTCCTGCCCGTTCTATACGGAAACGCTGGTCCCAAGTCCCTGACTGTATGTTGGCGCCAAATAACACGGGTGTGTCGTTATCTTCGGCAAGATAGTAGCAAAATCCCTCAGGAGTCACGAAAAAGGTAACGAATTCAGGATCATTGTGCCTTGCAGGAAGATTGACATGATAGCGCTCTTCTCCGGTTTGAGGATTAAGTATTCGTAGATAGCCACCCCTATGCAAGAGAACCACGCCTTGTGGTGTCAGACGCGATGCGAGGCACATTGATGCCTCATCACTATCTCGTTGCAGCTCTATTCCCCATACAAGTCGGCTGTTTTGCATATTGTACGCAAAAAGATGGGTAATTTGCGCTTCTTCATATGCTCCTATCATAATGGAGTTTGCGGCTACCATCACAGAGTGAGGTTTGTTAAAACAAACGCGCTTTGCAAAAACAGGATCTTGTCCTGGCCAAAACATGTCGCGCAGCGGAATGAAGGTATGTCCAAATATGTCCAATATGTGGTTTTT
>JABDDE010000124.1 GCA_013287775.1 Chlamydiota bacterium | reverse complement strand
TCTCACATTACTCCAGCGGCGCAGCCAGACTATTCATCTGCCGCAATCCCACCTCCAACACTGGTCCCAGCACCGCCACGGCAAATACCGGCACCTCAGTATCGGGGCCACGGGCCAGTGGTGCTGCCATGGTTAACGGCAGTAAGACAGAGCCAAAACCTATCGGACTCTGCAGCAACACTATTAGCATCCACACTTCCCATAGTAATACCAATTTCTCCGCTACCGATAGAGGTATTACCTGATGATGTGCAAGCGTTAACTGAGACAGCAAATGCCATACGCCACTGCAGAGATGCAGAGAGCAGAGTACGCGCGCAAGTAGGGGAAAAAAGGGATCTCATTGCGCAGAATCTTACGAGAATTAATAGTAAGCGAGAAGAAATCAACCAACTCAGTACACAAATAAATAGAGCGCACACACAAGAAGATCGAACTCTTGCTTTTACTCGTCGAGCAAATGCAACCGTTGCATTACAAGATGCAATGGGAACAATGCCAGCTTTATTGCAAGAGCTACAGACCGCTTTTGATCAGCTTACCTCATGCCAACACAATACCCAGGCTGCTGTAACAGCCTGGAATCACAAAGCACATTAAGTTTTGTGTGGTTATGAGGGAGGCTGTAGAACATTCAGATGGACGAGCGTTTGTAAGATGGTCCCTTGTGTGAACTTACCCTGCTCGTCATACAAAGTTGCAGTGTATAGCCCCAACCTATATGCGTCGATTGCGTTTTCTACGGTGGGATAGATGGTAGGATCACAGTTGATCTGATTGTGCTGCTGGAGCTCTTGCCGAATTGTTGTATCGTCTGCCCCTGCGCTGCGCAGCCCGTTAATCATTTGCTGGATGCCATTAATCTCATCATTTGTCCATGAAGCAGGGGCTCTACATACCTCTTGTACGAGGGTTTTGAGTTCTAAATCTTGATCGATAGTATTCGCAATCCAATGCAGGATACTTGCAGGATTGTAATAGCCAAGAAAACGTATCCGTTCTCTATCCGCATGCACATCGCCTCCCATACCTGTAAACCGCACCATGTCTGCCGCATCTTGGGCATGGATACGCGAGCTGCCACGAAGACCAAACTCAGCTCCAAGTTGTCTTACAATTTCTCTTGCAACCACGATAGTTTCTACACTTGCTGGGGGAAGATATGACTCTACGATATGATATCGATAGGAAGCAAGCTCATTATAGATTTTCTCCTGTGGTGTTGCCTCTTGTTGGAGGCATATCTCCTGATAGCTTTTCATAGCTGCTTCATCATGTGCAAGAAGACAGTGATTTGCGTTTAATATGAGGTTTTTTACGAAGGCAAATGTCAGCCGCTCTCTTTCAGGAGAGGCTGTATTTCTCAGCTTTACAAGCACTTGTAGGCATGCATTTTCAATACCCTGATAATGCACGGAGCTACTGCACTGAGCACGAACCTTAGAGACATAGTGTGCAAGTTTAGCACGAAGTTCCCTATGATATTCTTCAACCGTAGAGATACGGCCGTATCGTTCACATTCACTTGCAAAATTATTATGAAGAAACGCAAGGTCATGGAGTTTTCGAGCCTCAGGGTTACCACTTCTCACGGCAAGAAGTGTTGCAAATTGCTCTATTATATCATTGAGTGCATTGACTCTTCCAGCATATTCTCGAGGCCTTTCGGGATTTGCAATTTCAATAAGCCCTCTTCGATAATGCGTGGGAGCGATGGTATATTGTACTTCAATATCGATATCATTAATAAATGACTGCATAGCAGGATTAGCAGTCTGCTTTATTTCCCTGATCATGTCTCTATACCGTGCTGTGGACATGTTTGCCATTTCCTGTTTCAGGGCGGCAACCACATCTGCACGTTCGGAAAAGTAGAGGTGTTCAAGATAGAGTCTATCGTTTGAGCGAGAAGTATCTGTGAGTGGGGGAAGGGTTCTTTCAAAGGTATCTGCAAGGGTTTGTAATCTCTGCAGCAGTTGTTCACAGTGGGCTGTAGAGTGCTCTCTTTTGAGAGTTGCTATGCACAGCGCGAGGGCTTCATCCCTCACAAGAGGTATGAGCTTACCGGGATTGTCCCTGCCTGAATTAGATAGACCTAAAGCTCCAACAATTAACCCAAGTATCGTCGCGAAAATTCCTAGAATCTGGGATGCAGTACTCAACATGTGCACCACGCCTCTTGGAAGGATACTGCCAAGTACTATCCCACCTCCTATAACCGCAACTATCGGGATAGCAATTTGCAGTACCGTAGGAATGGCTTGCCACACGGCGCGAATGCGCTCAGTTACTGATGCCTGACGTGGCTCCGGCGGTGCACGCAAAATACGTGTATGATCTAATGGGATAGATCTCGAATTTACAGATCTGGGACTTATAGCTGACATGATATACTCCTTAATATTAGATTAGTATTTATTGTATAACGTGCCCAATTCACGCCGAGTATAGTGCATCAGCTATTTTTACGACAAGATTTTCGTATTCGGTGAGAGATTGCCAGAGACGTGTGGGGTGCTTGATGTGCTGGTGGAGAAGGTCTGGGGAGTCTTTTTTACAGGGAGAGCTGCAAGAGAAGAGCTGCAGAGAGAGCTTGTCAGAGGCGTTAGGGGGACTTGGGGGTGTTGGTGGTTATGGCCTGGACAAAGAGATTGAGAGAGTGCTAAGAGATTATTATGGGCTTATAAGAAGCACCAAAGAAGCTCAATGGTGTCAACTTAAGGAAAACGCGTAACATATTATGCTTCTAGTTGATATGGACCCCACCGCCCACGATTCGCGTAAAAAAATGTTACATTGTGAAACTATTCTTTGCATTAAAAGTGAAAATGGTTTTTCGCGTTTGTGTAGGTCATAATTTTGCAAGAATCTATGTATGTTTCAATGACATGACTGTTCACCCAATA
>JABDDE010000123.1 GCA_013287775.1 Chlamydiota bacterium | reverse complement strand
GCTTCGTGAGGCTATTTTGAACCTAACTGATTTTAATAATCGCAGTTTTTATGCAAAAGATCGCCCTATTAAAGAAGTGTCTATTTCTGATTTAAACTTTAGGCTGCACAAAGTGATTGAAGAAGAGAAAAACATGGTGCTCAGGCAGTTTAAAAAGAATAACATTACTTTGGTAAGTGGGACGGCTCGTTTTGAAAACCCGCATCAGTTGATTGTGATGGATGATGAATTTCGCATTAAGTATCAGATAAATAGCCAGTATATCATTATCGCCACGGGCTCGAAGCCAAGAAATCCCCATGAGATACCCTTTGATGGGGCAGTAATTGTGGATTCGACGACGCTTTTACAAATCAATCATGTGCCTAAGGAGATGCTGGTTCTTGGCGGTGGTATCATTGGCTCTGAGTATGCAAGTTTCTTTGCTGCTCTTGGGACGCAGGTGACCATTGTGGATAAGCGTGATCACATCCTGCCCCTTCTTGATGGCGAGATTGGAATGCACCTACAGACAGCGCTCTCAGAAATTGGTTTGAAGGTGCTGGCCAATAAAGAGCCAGAGAAAATTTGGCGCGAGGGGGATATTGCAAAAGTAGTCTTTAAGGATGGCTCTTCAACGCAATCGGAAATTTTGCTATATGCCCTCGGCAGAACTGCCAATGTCGACGCCCTGCAGCTGCAAAATGCAGGCCTTGCAATTGATACCAAGGGCTACATTCCTGTGAATGCGCTTTTCCAGACGCAGGTGCCGCATATCTATGCTGTAGGTGACGTTATCGGCGGGCCTTGCCTTGCCTCGACAAGCATGGAGCAGGGGCGCTTAGCAGCCCGGCATCCCTTTGGTGCCGAGACGCATCTTTTCCCTGCAGTCTACCCCATGGGCATTTATAGCATTCCGGAAATTTCGACCTGCGGCTACACCGAAGAAGAAGTGAAGGCGTTCAATTTTCGCTATGAAGTCGGCCGTGCCTATTACTACGAAATTGCTCGTGGGCATATTGACGGCTCTAATGTGGGTCTTGTCAAGCTCATCTTTCATGCCGATACACTTGAGCTTTTAGGAGTGCACATCATAGGCCGTGGAGCGACGGAAGTGGTCCATATTGGACAGGTAGCCATGAACTTCCATGCGAGAATCGACTTTTTCATCGACCAAGTTTTCAATTATCCCACCTATGCCGAAGGATATCGGGTGGCAGCACTTAATGGGCTGAATAAAATTAAGCGATTTAGATAACGCCTAAGGGGGAGCCACTTTGTGGCTCCCCCTTAGGCGTTATCTAAAATGGGAAATAAGTTCCGATTGAGGAAAATTGTCTCTTTAATAAAATAAAATTTTTAATTATAATGATATTAAGAATAGGAAGAAGAGAGTTTAATAATTTATTATAATATTTATGAGGTAATTATGGGTTCAACATGTCCTCCATCGAGGCGAGGGGATTTCATACAGGATTTGCCCAAGTTTGGGTCGGCTGCGTCTGTTCCACAACAACCGGTACGCGTAATGAGTCCATCAGGGCAAAATGCGACCACTCATACCAATAATACAGCTCTTGGGACGTTAGCAAATTGTTGCGGTATAAGAATTACAATGCTAGGCGGCAGTGTAATTGATGTTCCACCTGAAAGGGTAAATGAATGGAGATTAGCTAATAACAACATATTGGAACAGTTAATGGAAACTGCATATCAAGCGGGCGGAATGATGGTCCGTCATGAAAATTTTTCCCCAGCACCATCAGCACTTCCAGGTCTTATTCCATCGTCTCTTCCTAGAAATTCACTGAGGGATCTCAGACGCGCAATGCCTCTACTGACTCGAGAAGATGTAGGACATCCTAGTGATGCATTTATTCAGATTCCGATTCGTAGCAACACTCCTTTAGGACAAGAATATACCTGGAGTATCCTTAATGGGACGCCTACTTTAAGACAAGGAGTGAGAGGTGAGATGCCTGTCGACGATAATGTTGTGGCATTAATGGAGGCGAGTCATGAAGCTCTTCAAGGGTGCCCAGAGCAGTTTAGAGGGGCTACTCAAGATACGTGCAGCACATGGCAGCCGCGATTAGAAGCAGTTCAGAGACATTTGACACGTGTATTAGAGCTGAATCCAAGCCATGTTGAGGCACGGCAACTTCTGACGCGTGTAGAGATTAAATTAGAGCAAATACAACAAATAAGATCAAGGCCTGATATCATACGCACGGAATGGCGGGCCCATGCTAACCGTGTGGGGGGTACAGGCGAGATAAATACATCAGAATTAGAAGGTATTCGTCAACAAATAGCACGAGACAAACAAGAGGTGATCTCACTTCATTCAGCTGGTTTTATCGAAGATGAGGATTTTGATGGTATATTGGATGAACACGAAGATTTGGAGGAGTTGCTTGACGTGCGACAAGGACCGTCTGACGAGCTGCACCTCGAAAGCCAGGATGATTCATGAGCTGTTGTATGCGCCATTTAGATATTTCGTCTGCAAAAAAGCCACTTGTTTAAATTGGTAACTGGCTATAGTGTAGGGGGAGAGTTTTGACTCGTGATCAGAAGTCAGGCTCACCTGGTAGGATGAAAAGAACATGAATGATTTAGCACAATTTTTCGGATTATTTGTTTCTATAATTGGTTCAATAATTGGCTCAACGGCATTTCTTTATAAAGAAATAAGGGCGTCTAGACAAGAAACAAAAGAAGAGTTTCAACGGCAAGCCGAACGCACAGAGAAAGATATAAAACGTCTAGAAGAGCGTACCGAACGTACCGATAAAGAAATACAACTTCAAAGAGAGTGTACCGATAAAGAAATACAACTCCAAAGAGAACAAATGGAGAAAGAGAGAGTTCAAAGGGAAAAACAGCTACAACTCCAAAGAGAACGAATGGAAGAAGAGATGAAGCTTCAAACTCAGAGATCTGATAAACTCTATGAAATGTTAATAGACTTGTTGAAAAACCCACCGTCACCGAAAACAAATCCATAATGCACTTGAGCCCATCTCGGGGTTTCTAACTGAACTGTTTTCCTCACGCACTTTAGCAGTATTAGGTTA
>JABDDE010000122.1 GCA_013287775.1 Chlamydiota bacterium | reverse complement strand
CAGCCTGTGGAGGGTGTCATAGTGATATTCTTTTTTAGATTTGGAATTGGCTTCGATTTGAGATTTGAGACGGCCATAGCGATCATAGGTTCTGGTTATTGATTTGCCATGTTCTTTTGTTGTCTCTATAGGCTTTTTATCAGCATAGGTAACATCTATGCTAGAGAGTTTCTGACCGACTCGGTTGTCTCCACCAATAAGCTGTGTTTGGATATTTTTGAGATTGTGGTCATCATCATAAGTAAAGGTGGTGGCAGTATTATTTGTATTGAGTTTGCGACGAAGCCTGCCTTGCTTATTATATAAAAATTCCTCCACAGCAAGGTCTGGATGGCGTACAGAGATGATCTGGTTATTACCGTTGTAGCGATACCATGTAGCTTCTCCTTTTTGGTTTTTAAACGTGCGGCAATTGCCGAGAAGGTCGTAGTCAAATTGCTCACGGAGGCAAAATCCCGTTTCGTTTTTGGGGTAACTAATGCCGGTACATCTGGAAAATGCGTCATACGCATATTGCGTTTCATTGCCATAACGATCTTTAGAAGAGGCAAGGCGATCGAATGCGTCATAGGCTGCTCGTGTGGTGACGATGCTCCCTTCTGCATACTTTTTGGCAGTAGCAGTGAGGCGATCTGCGTGATCATAAGTGTGGTCGACAGTAATACCTGGGGCCTCTATCTGGATGCAATTATCGTTCATATCGAAGTGATAGAGCGTTACTTCACCAATAGGGTTTACAGAGTGCGTGCAGTTGCCATGGTCATCGTAGGCAAACTCTTCTACTTTTGATTGCTTCTTTTTTGTGCTGTAGAGGATGGTTTTGATGCTATTGCCATAGGCATCATAGATGGTACGCTGACCGGTGACAAAGCATTTCTTGTGGGTTTTGGGATTATAGCGCTGCTCTGCAACCATCTCCTCATCTTGTGCGAGAAAGCGACGAGGCGTGATTTTTCGTATTGTCCGTACAGTAGCATCCGAGAGATTCTCTTTCGATTTTGACTCACCATCATCTTGTATCGCCTTTACAAGCTGTCCTGTGGCACTATCATATTCTAAAAACTCTCTTTGTGTTATTTTCGAATTCTTGAATGTTAGTTTTTCAGTAAGTCGGTTGCTTGTATCGCTATAATGGTAGTGTATAGAGGTGCCGGCGTTATCTTCATAGGTACGCAGGTGCCAAGGATGCTCTGTAGAATAGGTAGTGATGATGCTACTTTTATTATCGCCAGTAGGAAGGCCACCCCCATCAAACTGAATCGCAGCAGTCACATCAGAACTAGAAGCCTTGTAGATCTCTTCACGAATACTGTGTTGTGTATCTTTTTTGTCATACGCATAGCGAACGGCATGGATGCATCGCCATGAGGTGTTTGCATTGGGCTCACTCAGGGTGGAGCATCGTAGGGTCTGGACATTGTTTGCATCAGGAGCATTCCAGCCAAAAGTGTCTTTACGAAGTGGTATGGAGCCACCCTGAAAATATTCTATCGCTGACAACAGAGCGCCATTATAAGAAAAGCGAGCTACGGTATTAAACGGATCCGTGACCTCAGTACGGCCTTGTTCATAGCGGAAGGTGTAGATGGGGGCATGGTATGAGGGCGAGGAAAGCTCCACAACCCTTGCAGCGTCGTCGTAGTCACAGCGGACATGGCGATTCTCTGGGAGCTCCTTTTTTATAAGACACATCTTACCCTGTATGCTCTTGTAGGCATAGGCAATATTGGGTTTTGTAGCCCTCGTGACAGATGTGAGCACCCCATCTTTACAATGGTAGGCAGCGATTTGCCGTTCATTGCCTGAGGCTCTACAGATAACCGTGAGCGTGTTTTCTGCATACTGAAAGAGAAGTGCTGCATAGGATTTTCCTTTTCTATCAACAAGTTCTATAGCTTGCAGGTGCCCCTCTTTGGTGTAATGGTAGAGGAGTTTATTATTTGATGGCAGGCGCTCAGAGGTGAGACGAAAATAGTCTTTATCGCTCAGGGAATATTCTTGCAGCGGCACAGATAGTGGCCCCAATGGACGGCACTGTGCAGCAGAGACCTTATGGTATGACCTTAGAGTGCCATCTGGCATCGTAACGAGAAAATGGTCGTCATGGCGCTGAGCGCTATTATCAGCAAAGTATGCATGCTGCCGCGCGGTGCTGGGAAGGGGTGTTTCGAATCGGCAGCTGTAGTGCGATGCATGGTGTTTGCGGATGCACTCGAAAGGAGTGCCGGTGCTGTCAAAGGCGTGAGCCACTCGAGTGTGGGATTTATGCACGCGGCCGTCGGTAAGGATGAGGTGTGGAAGCAGTCGCCACTGTCCCCAGCTACTTGAGTAGGATCTTACCAAAGAAAGTGTGTCTATGGATGCAAGTGTAAAATCATCTTCGCAGTCGACGAAGTCGCCGCTGACGGCATCGACATAGCCACCCACAAGTGCCTGTGGAATAACATCACTTGGCGCAGAGGAATAGAGAAAAGATACAGAAAAAACGAAAAGGTACAATAACTTATGGAACATACAACTCTCCTTTCAGCTGAAAACAAACAACGTAGCGCAATTGTGATTTTTATGCAAGAAAAGAATTCGTCAATGTCCAATTTTTTTATAACGAAAGTGAAAAATCGAGTAATGATACGCGTCGTGATAGCGGCATATGCGTCAGGCTAAAGCTCAATGGTGTCAACTTAAAGAAACTTGTAATCAATCAGAACCGAGCCACGGTAGTGGCGAAATTTGTGCTCTAGCCCCGCGTGACCGAGAGAGCACGCATTGCGTGCGACCGAGGGAACGTGGGGTGAAAACGTAACTGGATTGTGATTTTTATGCAAGAGAAAAATTCGTCAATGTCCAATTTTTTTATAACGAAATTAAAAAATCGAGCAATGATACGCATCGTGGTAGCGGCAAATGGGTGTCGCTGCTACCGCAGCTCTGTTTTTATTTCATGCTCCACAACCCCACGTTCCTTCGATCGCACGCAATGCGTGCGCGCTTCAGTCACGCGGGGCTAATGAATTCCACCGCTGCCGCGGTGGGGTCCATATCGGTCACAACGACTAAAAGATGTGTGGTAAAGTATGGCGTCAGGCTAAGGCTGGAGTGGTGTCAACTTAAAGAAACTTGTAATCAATC
>JABDDE010000121.1 GCA_013287775.1 Chlamydiota bacterium | reverse complement strand
TAAAATTTTGTGCGCTCCTTTTTCTATTCACGAGCTGTAGGCCTATGGTGAAGCAAACGGATATGCCAGCGCTGCCCTCGATAAATACGCTCGTTCGCTATGGAAAAGAAATGGAAAAGGAGTTTCATGTTTTTTATATTGAAGGGGGAATGTATTGTGTGCATGGGATGCGTGCGATATATGAGTTAGAGTTTGCGACAGCACATCACTTATCGGTTCCAGAGATGCGTGCAGTGGGCTTGCAGCTGGTCGACTCTTTCGTGCAGAAACTCTCTCAGGATCCCGGCATTCGCGCCCGTCTCAAAAATGCGCCGAACATGACGGAGGGTATACGCAAGGCAATTGTTGTGTATCTCCACATTGGAGAAAAAAAGCAAATTTTTGCAAAAGATCCGCAAAGATACACGTGCGTATTTAGTGGGGATGCATTTCGCTATATGGGGCGTGATAAGAAAAATGGTACTTCATCGCAAGTGATCACCGAAGAAAGCTATGATGAAGCCAAGGCCCGCTTTAATGAAAGCCCCACCATACCAGTACTGACCCTTGCGCTAGAAAGTCCTACGGAAGCGTAGCAAAGAAATATCCCATGGTATACTATGGGAAATAAACGAAGGAGTAATTATGGTTCTCAAATTTGAATTGCCACCATTAGGCTATGACTTTAACGAGCTCGAGCCTATTATATCGGCGGAGATTATGAATCTCCATTATACGAAGCATCATCAAGGCTATGTTAACAATCTGAATAAAGCCCTAGAGCAGTATGCAGAGGCAGAAGCAAAAAAAGATGTTGCACAAATGATTGCGCTCCAATCCGCACTGAAGTTTAATGGTGGGGGACATGTCAATCACTCAATCTTCTGGACAAATTTGATTTCTGAGAAAAAGGGTGGAGGCAACCTTGAGAAGGGGAAATTGCATGATGCAATTGTAGCTGGTTTTGGCTCTCTTGATGCCTTGATAAGCGAGATGAGTGCAAAAGCGGTTGCTGTTCAAGGCTCTGGCTGGGCATGGCTTGGCTGCAATAAGGCAAAAAAACAACTCGAGATTATGTGTTGTGATAATCAAGATCCACTCAGCACGAAAGGTCTTGTGCCTCTTCTTGGCGTTGATGTATGGGAGCACGCCTATTACTTGCAGTATAAAAACGTTCGTGCAGACTATGTGAAGGCTATTTGGAAAGTGATTAACTGGAAGAATGTCGAAGAGCGCTTTTTAAGTAACTGTTCTTAAAGTTGACGCCATGTGCGACTTTTCCTTAGGAAAAGTGCACATGGCGAAAATAGAGCATGCGCAATGTAAGTGGAGCGCCGGGGATCTAATTCAGCCTTAAACGGCCTCTCTAAGGTCCGTAGGACCGAAATATGTATAGCCCAGGGTGCAGGAGCCCCGAAGGGGCGACTAAACCCTGGGTGACCAGGCCGAAGGCCTGGTCAAAAAACAAAATATAGAGGCCTGAAAGGCTGACACAAGGAAACCAATTGTATATGAAATATGCGAAAAAATGCTAATGTTGATTCCAGACATATCCTTCACCATCAGCTTACGCAGCACCTGCAACAGGCAGGGGAGCTGTATAAGCGAATTCTATCGCAGCTGAGTGCTATCACTCATGCTGAAGTTCCCAATTGGATTGTACTGCACCATGAGTGTGAGCTGTTTTGTAGAGAATACCATGCCCTTGCAAATCATGCTTTACAACTCAAACAGCTAGTTGAAGAAAAAATACAGACTCTTAAAATTGCTGCCTCTTCCGACTGCTCAGAACCTATTTTGGCTGCAGTTTTGCAGCATATTATGATACTTCATTTGGTGAGCGATCAGGCAATGGGCAATCGTGTAGATGAGCTCAAAGATAATGAACGGCGAGGCCGTGATGCTGTAAAACAACTCGAACAGGCCTACAACTCATGTCGCCAGCGCTATGATGAAATCGTATGTAAATTAAATCTTTTATGTTATATTCGAGATTGTTTACAAAGAGAGGGAATACTTCCTGGCAATGTCATGTATGTGACGCATTTGCCGCATGTTGTATGTTCACCGTTTTCAAAAGAAGGTCAGATACCGAAACCTCAAGGTATTATTATGGAGCAAAAGCCATTGCTGTCCAAGGCTGTGGTACGTCGCGAATCAGATTTTCAACGTAAGAAAAAATTGTAACTATAAAGTTGATATGGACCCCACCGCGGCAGCGGTGGAATGCATTAGCCCCGCGTGACTAAGGCCGCACGCTACGCGGGCGGCCGAGGGAACGTGGGGTTCGTGAAACGAGTAAAAAAACAGAGCTGCGGCAGCAGCGAAACTAATTAATCCCTATATACAAGTCACAAACCACATTATGATGATCCTGGGCTTTTTCATCATACAATTCGAAATCGGTGTGGTAGCGTCGTGTGTCGCCCAATTGCTCTGGAGACATGTTCCACACCTGTTGCCAGGCCTGTTGTGGGCCACTTATGTTTTGCATCCATAGGTTTTTGCTTTTTACTTGTAGTAAAATAATCGGTGACTAATATACAATCCAAAAGGCGAATATACAAAAACAGGAGAAAACTATCATGAGAACACATCGTGTATCAGGCTTGCATTTCGATATGCAAGTGCATAAAAGAAGTCATCATGGGCACCGAGAAATTGATTTTGTGATCACAAGAATCACTGGACGTGCTCTTGGGTCGCATGGGAAGATTATGGTGAAGATAAAAAAGGAAGGCCGCGTACTAACTATTTTTACGGAGCAGATATCTCATAGTAGAGCAGCGGAGAAGGCAATATCAGAAGCAATTGGCAAAACTGCCTCTAGAACAGGGTGGGCAATTTCTGTGCCTGGAGGGCATTGTCGTTTCTGAGCGGTAAAATGACCTCATGTTGCCTGAGGGGCCAAAATTGCAACAGCCCAGGGCAACGCCCTGGGTTAAACGATTACCCCCCACATGTTGCCTGAAGGGCAACAACAGGGTATAGGATATACAAAATATGTCGGCCTTTCAGGCCTCTATTATTTTGTTTTTTGGCCAGGCCTGTCGCCGGCCACCCAGGGTTTAGTTGCCCCTGCGGGGGCTCCTGCACCCTGGGCTATACATATTTCGGCCCTATGCCCACGATTCGCGTAAAAAAATGTTACAGTTTGAAACTATTCACTGC
>JABDDE010000120.1 GCA_013287775.1 Chlamydiota bacterium | reverse complement strand
GAGCCCGTGCCCGTGCCCGTGCCCGAATCACCCCAGTCGAAGCGCTCGCGGAGCGACTGGGAGACTGGGGGAACAATCAATAAATTCCGATCAATTACCCCAGTCTTCATGCCGCGAAGCGGCATTGAAGACTAGGGGAACAATCAATAAATTCCGATTGTGTTGACATATTTTTGTTTTGTGTATAATGAAGATACAAGGATCGGGAGTTCCCGATCGGCGTCCTGCCTCGGTGTATACCGGGGCTTTTCGCTTTCTAGGGATAACACAACTCTAAAATGCGCAAAGCATCACGATGGGCCTGCACATCATGAACTCGGATACTATCTACCCCAGAAAGCGCGAGAAACGTGTTGCAGGCAATGGTTGCAGGCAGCAGCTCCTCCACTAATCTGTTTTCTAAACTTTTCTTGATAAATGATTTTCTTGATATTCCATATAGTACCCGAAATCCCGTTGCTATAAATACCTTACACTGCCTTATAAGGGCAAAATTATCTTCAACGGTTTTGCCAAACCCAATACCGGGATCAATGATAATACGGCTAGGCTCGACCCCCTCGTTTATAAGACACTCCGCACGCTTGCATAGAAAGTCATACACCTCTTGCACAACGCCTCGGGGATAGTGTGGGTGCTGCTGCATGGTTTCAGGTGTGCCTTGCATATGCATCACACACACGTCGACGCCGGCAGTCACAGCAAGCTTTCGCATTTGTGGATCTGAAAAGCCAGATATATCATTGATGAGTGTTGCACCATGCTGGATGGCAACAGCTGCAACTTCTGGCTTTCTGGTATCGATGGAAATAGGTATTCGCATCTCCCCTTGAAGAGCTGTCAGTACTGGGATGACACGGCTAATCTCTTCCTCGACAGATACCTCTCTTGCCCCAGGACGTGTTGACTCCCCTCCTATATCGATGCTATCTGCCCCACTCTGTGCGAGCTCCATGGCCCGAGCTACCGCAGAGGCAACATCCGCACGGCGTGATTCAGCGTAAAAGGAATCGGGGGTGACATTCAGTATCCCCATGATTTTTGTTTTCATGTTGCACGCCCTGGAAAGCCCACTACCGACGTATAACACAGAAGAAGATGCCGTACACCATTTATGGCCCTGTGTGGGCGATCTTCAGATGGCAGCTGCTTGGCTTTGGCAATAGAATCCTTAGAAAGCTTGAGCTCATCAGGTATCGGCTCCTTTGATTGCGTACAGCGCTGTATTTCTAAAGCCCAATACATCGATGCAAAATCGAGCCAATGATAGGGCCAAAAGAGACGCTCTTGTGCATAGGGATCTATAATTTGTGAAAAAAACACTCTGTCAAATGATGGATTTTGACAAATAAATACTGACTTGCCTCGCTGTATACCGACGCGCTTAAAGGTAGCGATAATATCTTCACGCACCTGCTGCTCGCTTTTTCCTGTGCAGAGCATATCCCATCTAAACCCATTAATGGCAATGCTTTTAGGATCTCTTTGTGCCCACACCTCTTGAGGCTGTGCGATGATGGCATCATAGGTTGCCAGACTCTCGCCCGTAGCTAAATCAACAATAGTATACGCAATTTCGAGTACTCGGTGTTTTAAACTATCGAGTCCCGATGTCTCTTGATCAAGAAAAATACCTAACATAACTAATGTGTCGGCCTTTCAGGCCTCTATATTTTGTTTTTGGCCAGGCCTGTCGCCGGCCACCCAGGGTTTAGTCGCCCCTTCGGGGCTCCTGCACCCTGGGCTATACATATTTCGGTCCTTCGGACCTTAGAGAGACCACTTAAGGCTGAAAATGAATTGGCGCTATTTCACGCCATGTGCACTTTTCCGCAAGGAAAAGTTGCACATGGCATTAACATATGAATGTAAATGCATCTAAGGGCAGGCCTCTGAGGAGCTCCTCAATAGGCATAGCGGCTTTGCCCTCTAGTTGTACTTCCTGTAGTCTGAGGCCGCCCTTCCCACAGAATACGAGGAGCTCATTTTTGGAGTACTGGACATGCGTACCAGGTGTACCTATACAGCTCTCAACACATTCTGAGCGCAGTATTTTTAATCGCTTTGTCTGCCCACGCACATATATGGGGCACCATGCACCCGGATGTGGTGTCACTGCGCGCACAAGGTTATGAATCACCAAAGCCTGCTTGTTCCAGTCTATACAGCACTCTGCAGGCGTAATTTTTGGAGCAAATGTTACTTTTGTCTCATCTTGGGGGGTGCGTACAACCGCTGCTCGTTCAAAATCTGTAAGGACTTTCAAGAGAGAGCGGCAGCCTGCTTCGATGAGTGCCTTCTCTAATTCTGGGAGGGTCATATTAGGGGGGACTGCCACCTTTCCTTGATGGAGCATATCTCCAGCATCCATTTTAAGCACAAGCTGGATAATAGTCACGCCGCTGGTTGTATCTCCTTGTAGTAAACAGCGTTGCATGGGAGCAGCCCCACGAAGGTGTGGAAGAAGACTACCATGCACATTAATGCAGCCAAGGCGAGGGATGTCGAGTATGTTTTGTTTTATAATTTCGCCATATGCAACTACCACATAGAGGTCGGCATGCAGTGAAGTAAGAACTCCTGCAAATTCGGCTGTAGAACACTTTTCAGGCTGATATAGGGGCACATGGGGCATGTACTTTTGCGCATACACCTTCACAGGTGGAGGCTGAAGCACGAGGTGTCTTCCTTGTGGGGTATCAGGCTTAGTGACAATTGCTGCAATATCAATCCCTTGAGTATGCAGTACTTGCAGATGTTTAGCGGCAAATTCCGGTGTGCCAAAAAATACAATTTTCATGTTTCACTTATATAATTTTCAGGACAATCTTGCCTTCTACATGCCCTGTTTGGATAAGCTCGTGGGCTTGTTTTGCATCGTTTAAGCTAAATTCAGTAAGAGTGACAGGACAAAGTGCTTCTAATTTATATAAGCGTGCAATTTCCGTGAGCTGCTCCCCGTTGGCAGTTGCAAAAATAGAGCCGGCTTTGAGATCAGCTGTTTGGTACTGAGCTGCATTGAAGTTCACAATACTTACAAGGCACCCACCCTTCTTCACCAGAGGAACACTATTTTCACACACCTTGCCTCCAACACAGTCTAGAACTACATCAACACCATTAGGGTACATAGATTTTACTTTCTGTGTGACATCTTCTTTGGTGTAATCAATCATCACATCAGCACCCAGAG
>JABDDE010000119.1 GCA_013287775.1 Chlamydiota bacterium | reverse complement strand
TGCCTGAAGGGCAACAATTGCAACAGCCCAGGGCATCGCCCTGGGTTACGCAGTGCCGCCCACATGTTGCCTGAAGGGCAACATGTGACCAATATGGACCCCACCGCGGCAGCGGTGGAATTCATTAGCCCCACGCTGCCCCCGGGCTGTGCGCGGTGCGCACGCCCGCGCTCCACGTGGGGTTGCAACACAGAAATGCATCACATTAACGAGCGGCGGGCGTGAGCACACCAATATCCACGAGCATCTGCTCAATGCCCCTTTTGGTGATTTTGCGCTCGGCAATCATGCCTGGCTGCGATGGTGATCGCAGCGCTGCCTGGCAGTACTCTTCAAGTTCCTCATCGTATGCGCACATATCGAAGATTCGCTGTATCACGGTTACAGGAGTATACTGTCCTTTAAAGCGGGCACCTTCACGGCGGATATCAGAGTCACTAGTAGATACCAATGATTCATTCCCATTGCTGAGTTGTGTGCTGGCATTATTTACTGCCCTTATCGCATTGCCATTATTTGTAGATTCATACGGCAGCCTTTGCAGTGCGAGAATATTCATTCTATACGCCCGTAACTTCTCTATAATGTAATCTTGCCCTAGCAGAGATAAGGAACGAAATGACTTTATTCTATCTTCAGCATCTGGTTGATGCACTTTATTGGTGTAGACAATTTGTAAAAAGGTCCTAATCAAATGCATTGCTTGTGGACTACGTGGAGGTAGCCTTTTAAGCTTTGCAACTATAGCCAGAATATGGTTTTTTTCGTTACTATCTTGATTGGATTGGATTTGTTGTATACAACACCTCAGCGCTCCCAACAAAATAGAACGATATTCATTGGGTGTTTGAAGGAAGTAATATATATGCCCAAAGGTACTGCGCAAGAACTGGATATCAGAAAATGCAGGTGTTTCATCTATCGCTTTTGTTATTTCCGTTATCACTTCTTGAAGCGCATTGGCCTGGTTATTCTCAGGCGCTGGTGCTATACGATACGCATCAAGAAAGTGCCCTGGCGCAAAGTCATAGCGCACCTCAAGATCCATTGCATCAATAGTAGCCTGCATATTGGTATTAGCCGTTTTGAGTGCTTGTATAAAGTCAGCATATTCTGCTTGGGTATTGCCCCTCGTCACTACACGAATCGCGTCCACAAGGTCTTTGTAGTCAGTATAGTACTCTGCCTCCACCTCTGCTAACGTCGCATCTCCCCTCTCTCGGAGGCTATCTACGGCTGTTTTTTGAGTCCTCAGCTGTTGCAGTGCCGGCGTAAACATTGATCGCGTAGTAGCTGTCACCTGTGTTCTGACGCTCGCATCATCAATTATGTTAATGGTGGCACTTTGGGCACGAATTGCGGTGCACAAAGTAGACACTAGTATTGCTCGCTGTATGGAAGATATAGATGAGCTTGATTGAGAGGAAGAGCTTGCAATAGAAGCAGGGCTAGAGATTGAAGGGCTAGAGATTGAAGTGCTAGATATGGAAGAACTAGATATGGAAGAGCTAGGGAGGGAGGAAGCGCTCAATAAGGAACTCGATACAGAAGATACGCTTACGCTTGACAGCGAAGAAGAATTCGATAATGCATTAGAGCTTGGGAGAAACGAGATAAGCCCTGTTTGCTGACTTGGGGCGGAGGAGTTAGAGGCACGCGATGAGCCACTCGAGGTAGAGGAGGGAGCTGATGAAGAAGAGCTTGACCTTGTTTCAAACTCAAATGCAGGTGTAAACACACCCAAAGCGCAGAGCATATTAGCAACTGCTTTAGTAGTCACTTTGCCTTGGGCATCACACATTTCTTGTTCGATATACTGCGCCCGCCGTATGTCAGCCACTGCTTCCGCCACAGTCAGCCCTGAAGGTACTACCAGGGCCCGCTCTTGCAGGTGTTTTTTAATTGCATCTTCTGTAAGTCCTTGCCTACGATATCTTGCCACCTCTTGCTGTGCAGTAGCCAGTTCTCGGTTGCTCCAGTACATACATTGCACTTCAATGGCATCTTCATATGACCCTGCGACCCAACAAATACCATGCGTTTTCAAAACACGTCGGATCTCGCGATCTGTTTTTTGTTTTTCATCTATACGTATTTGATCCACACGCTCTTGTTGAGGGGCCTCTCGACTTGCTAAGTACGCATTTACACGCTGCTCGGTTTCTTCCCTACGCCTAGTGACTATTGTATTGACAGCATCACGAATAGCAGCTTCTTCTGTACTAGATCGCGGCAACTTCCGCGCCTCAATGGCTTCATCAACTGATTGTCCCTCTTTACATGCAATTGCGCAGTTCCTAAGGTATCGTTTCTGATCGGTTACATTAAAAACACGATACCAATTAGCACGCACCCATATCGCATCCATCTCATCATGCGTCCAGCTTTCAGGCACTCGAATTTGTTCTTTGCAAAATGCTTGTAGCTGGGGGTTTGTATTCACAACATCTCGTATCCATGTAACGATAGAGGCTGGGTTGTAATACCCTAAAAAGCGAATAATATCCCTTTCTTGATTAAACGAGTAGTCTAAATTTCTATAAGGGTCTACTTCTTGCCTGTCTTGCAGCTGCAGTATATTGGCTCCTGGAATCCCAAAGCGCTCCCCTAACGTGCACAGCACATCGGGCCTATAGCGTATCGTCTCAGCAACATTTGCTGCCGGTAAATACAATACAGCTATAAGACGACGGAACTCTCCGAGTGCATTGTAAATATCATCTTGAGGGCATACAGGTTCGACAGCACCTCTTCTATAATGGGCATCCACAAGGTTGTAGCGTACTGGTAAGTCCAATTCGTCAGGATGAAAATTGGATGTTTCCCCTAACCTGCTGAGCGCCTCTGCATACTCTTGCTCACTGAGAGTTGCAGCTCGCTGTCTAAGTGAGCGAATCGCTCTTTCACGTATTTCATAATAGCGAGTTTCAATGAGTATTCTTTCCAACCCCTCCTCTTGATTTTCCAGTGAGGGACGAAGTTCTTTAAATAGTCTTGTAACAGTAACCAATAGATTATCTATATTTTGAAAAGCGGGCACATTACTCAGTGCTGTTACTGGCACTCCAGACAGCCTTACCTCGAATCGAAATGACCGAGTAGAACCAGATTCACTGCTTGTCTCTTCTGATAAAGGTGATGGGCTTCCAATGATCGACATAGCAAGTCTTGTTAGCTGTATGTTATCAGCAGCTACAGAACTTGAGCTGCTGCT
>JABDDE010000118.1 GCA_013287775.1 Chlamydiota bacterium | reverse complement strand
CCTGGGTAGTCGGGCTCAGGCATCGAAATGCCTCTTAGCTTGAACTGCTCGAGCTTGCAGAGATGCTTGTATTAGAAGCAGCATGAGAAGAAGAGCTAGAAACAGAACTTGAAGATGAGGAGGAGACAGAAACTGTATTTGAAGACGTGCTTGCATTGGAAGAGGACGGCATTGTAGCTGCAGCTAAGCCCACACAAACATTCAGCATGTTTTCTAACAGATTCTTTCTTGCGTAGCCAGAAGAAGATGGCCATTCTGTTTTAAAATTTTCTAACGTAGGTTGAAAAACTACTTCTAAAGTACAAGTAGCAACAAGAGCAGATTTGGCTTGGTCCCTCAGAGAACTTTTAGCTTCATTTACATCATTATCACTGATACTGATGGCAGCCGTCGCTGGATCATTTCGTAACGCTGTAGCACATCCATCCACTGCGTTACTAACAAGAGCAGTTACTAAATCATCACTTGTAAATGCCTCTTGTAGCGCTTTCGCAGCTTCTCTGTCCTGTTCCGTCGGCTTACGATTGATACGAATCCCACCTGTTAATAATGAGAAAATACGGTTCGCATATTCTTCGTTTTCTTCCCACGACACATTATCTAGAATAGATTCGATTACTCGCTCAGAAAAAATAATTTATTTAAGGTCTGATAACACTCCTTGCTCACGCAAATTGTGTATTTTTTGAAACACTTGATTGATGAATTCACCGGTCGGTTTAAACTTGATCTTTTCAAAATCGAATGTACGTGCTGCTACATTTGGATTAGTAAGTCGGTCAAGCAAAGCGAGACACTCTTCACCATTCTTTGCACTCTCAAGTTGTGCGTCTACCCATTCTTGATCAAAGTGGTATTGAGAGACTATTGAAGTTATATCCAAAGGGATGTAATTAGGCAGGGTTGACCTCAACTCAGACGGCTGGTAAACATTTAAGGGCATCATAAGGTTTTTCTCCTAGTTTTTCTATTTATTTTTAATACAATCATTCAAGGTTGTTAATGCAAAAATCAGTTGGATTTTGTATACACAACCAGAAAAGAAATAAATTTTTTATTCCTTAAACAAAATATTAACACAAGCAAGAATAAATAATCAATTGAAAAAACAAAAAGACATTTTAAAAATCAACAACACACAAAAAGTTCTTCTCTCAAAGACAAAGAATGACTATGGGCGCAAAATCCAGTTGGATTTTGCGCCCATAGACCTCTTTATAATTTCTTAATATTTGAGGAATATACTGTACTGCGACACTTTTATTAAAAAATTAACAACATTTTCGATTTATTACAGGAGGAATAACCATGGTACCAACAATTTCTGAGTCATATTCTCAGCATACTTTTAGCGAATCTCTTGATAGCATGTGGCACAGTTTCTATCAACAACTGCGCAGCAGCGCTGTCCCTATTACAGAGCAGTGTCGCTCTCAAGCACAGGCTTTCTTTCAGGACATATATACTCCCGAGTCGCAGCAGCTCTGTCATTTTCGCTCTTACCAACATATCATTGGTAGTCCGCTGTTTTCAGTTACAGCATCCCGTAACACACATGCGATTTTTTGCAACTCTTGGGTGTGTAAAGCAGTATGTAGAAGACTTTCATCAGTCTCGTACAAAGGGGCATATTATAAATACTGCTACAAATATAGAAAATGCCCTTGTCCCCTATTTGGAACAGCTTGCGGGTCACGCGACACAAAGTGAGCTATTTTTCATTGCCAATCATGTGCCTGTACATGAGGCACTTGCAACATTGCAGGGAATACGGAACGCTTCGCTATCTCTTACTATCGCTGACATACGAGACATTGTTCATGCACAAAAACAGTATTTAGAACAACATGGCCATACTGTACATGCCTACCGCATTATTCAAGCCATTGAGTTTCTTTCTTTTTACTATGGCTCTCAACAGCTAGAAAATATCGCCAGAACTGCCGATCTTGACCAAGCAAGGCAGACAGTGCCTTCACACTTTACCCATGAAGAGCGCACTACCCTTGTGAAGGCAGGGGCCATTCCCGAGCTACTCAACACCTGCGAACAACCGCTCTCTTGTACGGATATACAGCTTGCCAGAAGATTAGGGCGCACAGATGTTGCTGTAAATTGGATACAAAATAGTTCTTTACCTAAAGCACTCGTTCTGGTGGCAGATGAGGGGACAGGAGCTTTTGCCCCTCAACGCTTTGTGCGAGATGTTCGAGAATTGCAAGATGGATACAACGTTCAAGTACGCTACATCAATAATGAACACACGTTCTGGAATACTTTACAAAAAGTGTTGGCAAAAGCAACTGTTCATCTTCTCATGATTAGTGGCCATGGTGCTGCATCAGGTATTAGCTTACATAATGATAGCGATTGTGACCTTTCCCTCAACTCTGATAGAATGAAGGTCATCAGGCATCTTGCGTGCCTGCCAGGTGGCTCAGTTATTGTCTTAGACTCTTGCAAAACAGGAAGAGGTACACAGATGGGCGATAACTTCGCAAATTTCATTGCCAGGTACGCACCTCAATCAAAAATCATTGCTGCACACGGTGCATGTAGCAAGATGAAAGTGTTCAGACACACACCTCTTGATTTACGGTTTTATAACTATATTGGTCCAGTGCCACAAGATGTGACCTATGTCATCGAGCCAGTAAGTACTGTATAATTTTGCGTCATATGCGAATTTTCCTAGACGGAAAATTCGCATATGACGAAAGCTGTATTATTTGTATTGCTTTTTGTTTTAAATCTTGATAAAATCTTTATGTATCATTAAGTTAAGATACGTTTATTTGTTTTTTAAATCATTAAATATGAGGTAAATTATGTCATCTTTTATACTTTCAATGGGACTTCGGCTCACAAACGCGATTTGTGAGCAGAGTGCCGCCAGAACAACTTGTACTCATACAGGTTCCACAACAAACTGCCTTACTTGGGAACCACTAGTGAAGCGGGAAGATAATGCTGCATGTGGCATTGCACTCATTGGAACAGGTGTATTGACAGGTGCTTTCTATCTTGGAGAAACTGTCGTCAATGCAATAAGTGCTCATCCAACGGCTGCATTAGCTACTGTCGGTGCAACTGCTCTCTACTTTGGGGCAGCTCCTGCATTACGAGGAATCAAGCAAATAAGTAACAGCGCTGTGGCAGCTCTCACGAACACAGCACAAAGAGCTCTGCGTGTCTCTGAAGCTGATAGCGATGATGCGGAAGAACTACGAGCAAGACGTGACCTTCTCGAAGAAGGAGCCCGGAATGCAATCGAGCTGCAACTCGAGCTGGAACCAGGCTTAAATATTGATTCATAATGTTAACACCATGTGCGACTTTTCCTACCGGAAAAGTGCACA
>JABDDE010000117.1 GCA_013287775.1 Chlamydiota bacterium | reverse complement strand
CTAAAATATGTATAACCTAGAACAACCCCCAATGCAACAGAGTCCCTCTTTACAGTTGTGTATACAAACGCAGTAGCAAAAAACGCGTCTACAGTGTGTTGACAGTGAAGCTTAAAAAAACTTCACAATAAACTCACGCTAGAGCCGCATTTCGCCACTACCGTGGCTCGGTTCTGATTGGTTACAAGTTTCTTTAAGTTGATACCATTGGGTCTTAGCCTGATGCGTATGCCGCTGCTCATGCTTCTAGCTGATATGGACCCCACCGCGGCAGCGGTGGAATTCATTAGCCCCGCGTGACTGAAGAGCGCACGCATTGCGTGCGATCGAAGGAACGTGGGGTTATGGAGCATGAAATAAAAATAGAGCTGCGGTAGCAGCGACACGTAAACTATGGTGTCGGCGCAAAATCTAATTGGATTTAGCACTTATAGGAAAATTCTGTACGAATTTTAATTTATTATGTTTGTGTTTTTGTGTCTGCGCAGGTATAATTGCTCGCATAATAATTTACAAAATTAGAGGTCTATTATGTCAACAAGTAGTACGCAATTTCCTGTAACTGTGCAGCAAAAACCACAAGAAAACGGCAGTCTCCCTGAGGCAAATCAAGCTACAAATCTAGCAGCAAATCATGCTCCAAGCGATCAAGCAGTGGTAGCGATAGCCAGTAGAGCACTGCAAAGTAATGCAGACGAGCCCCAGATACTTGCACGACCAGTATCCTCGCCGACCACAATCGAGCTTGTAAATCGTATTAAGCCACTCGTACAAGCATGGCAGGAAAATCAAAATCGTCAATCCGTCGTGCAGCAAATGGACACCATCCTTACCCCGCTCATTCAAGAACAACGATCAGATATTGACCAGCTGTTGACGCATATGCAAGGGGCAATGGCTGTTATGAGCGAAATACAGGCAATGCGCCTCCTACAAAATACACTAGAGGCTGCCATTGATGCATATGAGCCATGGCGATTGCGGGGAAGCGTAGAGAATTTATTGCCAAAGGTGATAACTGATTGGATGTCTGCTGCCACGCCTGAACGGGCAGCCTTGTTGCCAGATACTCTTCAAACAAGGCTTCACAATAGTGCGTGGGGCAGTAATATGATGTGTCCACTATTGCAACTCGAGGCAGCATATAAGGAACAAGATATTCGCGCTATTATCGATCTGAATCGTTGGTGTTCTGAAAAATCGTGCCAGGATTGGATAGCAAGGAGAAAAGAGGCAGTAGCAGAAGTAGCTGCAGGATTTGAGTACTATACTTGTTGTACAAATCGTGTGGCAAATCGTGATGCGCTCTATGCAGAACGCTATATGCTCAGTGCGAAAGAATGTAAAGACTTATCCTTGATGCTGCCAAAATTAACTCCCGTAAGGTTCCTCGCTTTTCGTAGTGCAGTTGAGGAGAAGAATTTTGAGGATATACGCTCTCATTACCCTTATTTGTCTTCTGAAGATAAAAGATTTTTAGAAAATCAATATTCAATCCCAGAGGGAAAGTGGATGGAATTTTTGGAATTATATGAATCTTTTGATGGCTTGCGAGAAGACTGCGCACAGTATGTACACCTAGATTTCATAGAGACGAGGGCGGCTTCTATTGTTCCCGGAATATGGTCTAAATTTCATAATTGCAAAAAGCTCGCTACAGAAATGCGTGAGGGCTATTATATCCTGTCTGATGCAGTATGGAAATATGCCTCCTCGGCACTTCGTACAGTTATTACTGATGTCAATAGGGCCGTAGCGCATGAACTAAATAGAGAATCTTTGGAAGAACAATTAAACGCAGGTGAGAATCTGCAAAATCTCTCACCTGAGCAGCAAAATCAACATATTGCCAGGTGTCATGATCTCATCCAAAGAATAGAGACAAATCCTATAGAGACAAATCCTATAGGCGAGGTTGCCTCAACTATATTGGCTGTTATGACACCAAGTAATGCGATTGAAACAAAGCTCAGAAAATACAAAACGGCAACTGAGCGTCTCCAAGGCCCCCTAACCGATACAGAGCGCATGCAAACCATTTGGGACCTCGCAAAAATCGAAATTAGCATGGATGAAAACCGTTTTGCTAAAATCAAAGCGCACCTTGATACTTTATATCCAAGCCTTCTCACCACACTGCATGCTATTACGTACGAGCTCCAGTATGCCAAGTTATTAATACTGGCAAAGCAGGAGCGTGATTCTGGCATGTATGTGCGTACGATTCTTACCTTACACAACATCGCAACACACCGTGATGCCAATCAGTGTGATGCCCTGCTCACCCAGTTTCGAAAGCACCTTCCCAAGTTTGATACGTTGATTCCCAATGTGAGTGAGCTCTATCCGATCCTTCGGACAGATATGGGAGCGCTCCATCAGATACATCGCCTTCAGAGTACATCTCTTACTCTTGCGGAGCGTACAGAAATTGTGCAGCGCATCAATACTTTTCGGAGCAATATGGAACCTGATCATTTTTCAGGGGTCATCCGGACCCTGAGCAAAGCCGTTCGTAATAACTCCGCAGCCAAAAATTTATTAAAGGCCATTTATGAAGCAAACCTTGAACTTGCCTGTCGAGGGCTTGCAAGCCAAGACCCAGCTGAACGAAATCGCTCCATTATTGAAATGGGTCAGGCATTAGCAGAAACAGCAAGCATACCACTACCTATGAGGCATGAATTTCTCGAATACCTCAAAACCAATTACCCTGCCTTTCGAGAGCATGAAGGACAAGTCCTTTGTGTGCAGGTATACGAGCAATACCTCAAGCAACAGGAAGCGGATGAAACACCTAATGCAGAGTTTATCCTGCAATTAGATACACTCATGACACAGATGACGCCTGAGCAGTGCGAAGCGCTCGTAGAGGAGCTGTATCCAACTAGACCCCTAACCCTTACTCTGCGTGGGTATATGTCAGATGTATTCTCAATACAACGCTTTGGTGCACTCGCAGCTACCCCAGAGGATGCGACACGCACGTGCATTCTTAAAGAACGCATACCGTGTGACTGGATACTAGACCAACAAGATGCATTAGCAGCGAGTCCTGAAGGGCGAGATCTATTAAGAAAAGTGTTTGCGTATCGCCTTGAACGACTGTATAACTCATATGCAGAAACAATGAACATTAGTACACACAATAAAAGAGAAGAATATGCAATATTATTTTTCATTGGTGACCTCTTATCCGAAAATCACGAGCTTCACATGATGCTTCGTGATATGCATGTGCTAGATAATCAAATAATTGACGATGTGGCCCTCACAGCCCTTTTACAAAGATATCCCCAGGTCATCGCAAAAGGAAAACTACAATGTGTAGCATTTCTTACTTTATTACAAAAGTATAAAGAAGAGAAACAAGAGGCATCCTCGGAAGAATATATCCAGCTACAAACACGCGAGCGTGAGGTGTTTCAAGCACTGAATAGCACTG
>JABDDE010000116.1 GCA_013287775.1 Chlamydiota bacterium | reverse complement strand
AGGCACATAATTGGAGATACATTTGTGTGTCGCTGCTACCGCAGCTCTGTTTTTTTTACCCGTTTCCCAACCCCACGTTCCGTTCGGCCCGCGCGCTAGCGCTGCGCCTTCACTGCACGCGGGGCTAATGAGCTTCCGCCACTACCGTGGCTCGGTTCTGATTGGTTACAAGTTTCTTTAAGTTGGCATCACTCCAGCCTTTGGGTTTACGCCACTATTAAAGATGTGTGGTAAAGTATGGGCTCCACGCGGGGCTAACCACAGCCGCCACTAACCGTGGCGGGGCTGCCAGTTCCATTAGATTTCCAAGGTTCTGCTTACATTGTGCATGTTCTATTTTCTCATGTGCACTTTTTCGTCAGGAAAAGTGCACATGGCGTGAATTCATTATACCTTGTCACGTATTTATATGCTTGCAGTTTGCTCCCTTACTAATACCTTTTTCCCCTCAAAGACAATGGCAAGCGGTATAATGCGCATATAGCCTTTATGTCGTAACTCCACAGCATACCGTTTATCTGCAATTTGTTGTAAGGCGCTTGCTGCTGCAATCTCAAGCGTTTCATGCTTATTGGGGCTAACCTTCTTAAATTCTATAATGAGCGCAGGTTTTGTCGTATCCTTTGGTACTATCATCACATCATAGCGCCCAAGACCAGCTTCTCGATTAGATGTAATGAAATGGGTCCCAGCCAGAGTTGCGAGTATGCCTAAAACAAAAGCATGATAGAAGTTTTCTGGCTCCTGATTTTCAGCTTTTCGATCTGCAAGATCAAAAAAACCAAAACTTGTAATAACAAATTCTTCGAATAATTCTGTAAATTTACTAATATCGCCATTCACAAGATGTTCTAGCATTGCGTTATAACGAATTTCTGTGCTTGAAAACCAACCTAATATGGTTGATTCGTAGATAGATATAATTTCTTTGTTGGGGATGAATAAATCGGCATGACGGTGGGTACCAACAAGCCGTAAATTTTTGAAGGAAAGATAGCCACTAAATAACAAGAAATTCCATAGAGCGGGTTCTTTCTTGCCCAGATCAGCAAATACGATGTTTTCATCCACCTGTTTGTCAATGGTTTTTCCCTGAAGTAATTGACTGATCTCTTCTTTCACATCTTCATTGCTATTTTTGATAAGATTTTTAATGATATCGTTGCTACTCGTGTTTATCCAATACGAATCGAATTTGCATTTTTTATCAATAAAACTAATAATTGACCAAGGATTATAGATAGTATGGGGTCCGCTCGAAAAGCCATTATACCATGCTCGAATTTCTTCCATGCACACTTGCTGACATGTTGCAGCTTCGCATTCTTTTAAGAGTACTTTTACCTCTCTCTCTAATAAGCCAAATTTATCAGAATACGCGTCATCGAGCAAGGTGCATACTCGAGGATTGTTGAGACCAGTAAAAATACTTTCCTTGGTAACGCGCATGCAGCCAGTAATAACAGCAAAATTAAGAAAGTCATTCCCCTTTAACCCATCACCGATGAATCCGCGGATAAATTGTGCGGCTTTATTATAATAGTTATTTTTAAAACCATTTTGCATAGGCACATCATATTCATCAAGCAAAACGATAGGATTTGTATTATAATACTGTGCTAGATATGAGGTGAGATCTCTTAAGCTTACTTCGTATGCGGTGTCCGAGGCAGTCAGTTCTATAATTTGTTGGAATTCCTTTTTTTGGTGTTTACCGAGGCAAGAAGCTTTCAGAAGGTATTTATGGCGCCAGAATTCATTGGCAATAAGTCTTTTCATCTTCTCAAAACTTATCTCCCATGTCTCTCCTTCAATAAATTTAAACGTAAGGAAGATAACAGGATATTGGCCCTGATGCTTCATACATTCAGGATGGTTTGCTATATCAAGTGCATCAAAGAGCGAAGCATGAGATTTTGCTGTTTTTTCAAAAAAATATTTAAGCATAGACAGATTGAGTGTTTTCCCAAAGCGCCGTGGCCTGGGAATAAGTGTCACTTTGCTTCTATAGTCAAGAATTTCTTTAATAAACAGGCTTTTGTCTACATAGTGATAATTGTGTGATATAATTTCTTCAAAATTATCAATGCCGAGCGGAAGTGGGCGCATAGTATATCCTTGTGTCGGTCAGCCGCTCCGTACGGAGCGACTGACCAATAAAAAATGTTCCCCTTCATTATTTCCTATTCGTAGATAATTGTGAAGCATTTTTTTGCGGCAGCATTTGCATCAGGCTAAGGCCATGGCTCTCACAGGCTTTGGCACATTTTTTTAACAGGGAGAGCTGCAGGAGATGGCTTACAGAGAGAGCTTGTCAGAGGCGTGTGGGGTGCTAAAGGCATTTGTAATAAAGGTCTGGGCAGAGAGATTAGAGAGAAAGCTAAGGGATTATTATGGGCTTATAAGAAACACCAAAGATGCATTTTCAACGAGCATATGCTCGTTGAAGTCCAGACATATAAAAATAGGCTGACAAATTTATTTGTCAGCCTATTTTTATATGTCTGGGCTTTTTCGCTTTCAGCGAAAAAATGCATCGAACATCCCATCCCGTCGCGGGTCTCTGCGGCTCTCCCTGTAAAAAAAAGCAACCATGGCCGTAACCATCAACACCACCAAGCACCCCTAACACCTCTGACAGGCTCTCTCTGCAGCTATTCTCCTGTCGCTCTCCCTGTAAAAAAAAGTAACCATGGCTTGTTAGCTATAAGGTTTGTCATGCTAAAATCCTTAACCTGCTGCATAGGCCAAGGCCATGAATTTGCAATTAATACGAATTTTTGGTATACTTTCGTTATTATGTACGATATACAGATAAAATTCTTTCTAGAATCATACATAAGAAATTAACAGTATTTTTATATACCTCATGTATGCTTTTCCGCAGGAAAAGCATACATGAGGTACACACATTTATTATGACACCCCATTTATCACAATACACGGAGCTTGCATCTGCATGGCTCCCACAAGACATAGCAAATATTGTGAGCCGTTATGCTGATGATACAGACATCATTGTTTCAGAGCTTCTTCAAAAAATAATCATTGAAGATAGAGAGCCTGCTGAAGCTGAATGGAAAGAACTTCGAGAACATGCACCATTTGCAGAATATCTTGACCTGCAATTGCCTAAGGATAAAGCCACAGCGCATGTAGAACATAATGGCACCATTTACCCATCTTTTGGGCTGAGTCCCTTCAATTACGGAGCTACATTTCCCTATGAACTTTTTACCAACCTCAAAACCATAAATATATCAGGTACTGATTTTGCAAGCTTCTACCTTGAGCCATCAAAATTTCCAAACTTACAAAACTTTATATATACGAACGGATATCTGATTGATGATGATTTGGTTCGATTGCATGGGCCTACTGGAGCAGAACAATCACGCCCATCACCCCTACAATCCATTGTGTTATCTAAGAGCACTATTCGCAC
>JABDDE010000115.1 GCA_013287775.1 Chlamydiota bacterium | reverse complement strand
CATCATTTTTGCCTTGGCTACGCAGTGCCTGCACTTGGGTAAGCATAGTGTTTATTTCCTGCTGTATCACTTGCTCGCGAGCAGCAAGTGCTTCCTGTACAGTCTGGTTCGAAGCTATGGGAAAACCACGATTAGCAACATATTGACGCACTCTTTCTTGAGTTGCAGCCTCTGTCTCTGCAGATCGTGGCCGTGATATGAGTGGCAAGGCTTGTTTGAGTGCGGCAAGTGCTGTTTTTCCTGGATGGTTGGCAGCAATTGCCTGTTCTAACGTACGCTGTGGACGTATAGTAATCTGAAATTCACTCTCAAGGCTTGCTCGTATCTCAGTCTCATTTCTTCCCTCATTTCGGAGCACTGCAATCGTAGCCCGTGCTTGCTCTACTCTTTGAGAAGTCCAGTTCGATGGTATATGATCAGAAAGCCATTGTATGGCATCATTGCGAAGGTGATAATCCTGGTTCAGTTCAAAAGAGAGCTCCTCATGAATAGCATGAGGGGTATATCGGGCATGAAATCGCGCAACATCACGGCTGCGCTCTACTTCCCCACCTAAATGTGCAAAGGAATCCGCTCCGCGCTGAGCCGCTCGGGCAGCACCAAAAATGCCGAGCTCTCGACCAATGATTCGCCTTGCACTGGTGACGTAATGTACAGACTGCGGCCCTGGCGGTGCCAAAGTCTCTAAAAGCCGAATACGATATTGGTCTAGTATTTTATAAACTCTATTTTCAAATGTGGGAACAATGCCCTGTACAATCTCGCTATAGCAGTCCTGGACGGTTTCTTCTATCCTAGGCCCACAAAATTGCGCTGCTCGTAAAAGCTCAGTGATGAAATGGTCTCGTCTCTCTTGTGCCTGTGCAGTGGGACCTAAGTTGTTTATGACATGTATAATAGACAAAAGTCCATTTTTAAGATCAGTATAATAGATACCCAATGCGTCTGTCCCTTGAGGTGGCGTTCCTGCAAAGGCTTCTCTATTGCGTATCCTACGTAGTAGTGTCTCAAGAGCATCCCTTAAGTGCTTGCAATAGCCACGTTCGAGCCTTCCCTGCGCACGGCGCTCTACCTCTTCGTTACTTAAGGATGGATTTGCTTGCCGAACTTCTCGTTTATGCTGTTCAAGAAGCTCTGTTCGGTTAATAGGAAAATCTCTACCAAACCGACTCCATAATGTATTAAAGGGCATGTTCAGTATATCTAAAACCCACGAGTCAAGTATGTCAATATCAGGACCGCTATATTGCATAGCCATACTCTCCGCAAGCGCTTTGCGGTACTGGGTGTCTAGCTTATCGTTTACATATTGTGTGATTTGCTCTTTTGTGGGAACCGCGCGTCCTTCTTGGCTGCACAAAGCAAGATAAAATTTTTTTACCCTTTCTTTTACTTGGTCGATAGAGAAACCAGCATATGGTTTAAACATTTCCTCTAAAGTGCTAAGATCACCAGGGGGAAGAGCGCTTCTAAATATCGCCTGAATTGTGTCAAAATCTGCATTTGCTGGAGGTAGTGTGGTAATTCCCAATGCTTGAAGAATATTGTTTCTCAGCTCAGCAGATGGCTGAGATGGTGGCTCTACTTGCAATGAAGCAGGACTGCGCCCACGCAGAGCGCTGTCTACAGGAACTTGGGTATAATGCTGCATATTCATCGTATATCGTGCAGCGGCGGCAAGAGATTCTATAAATGAACGACCTTTCGGATGCAAGGCAGCGGCCCCCTGCAGCACGGTTTGTATTTCTGAGGGGTGTATGTTTTGTACAGCAGTAGTAGCTGTACTGTGTAATCTGGCTAACTGATACTCACATATGAAATACTTTGGTCTTAATTCTTGAATACGATCAGGATTGATCATCCCACGAGCATACTCTTCAACTCGGTCTTTTTTATGAAAATACAACATTGAAAGAGTCGCTATTTCAGCAGCTCCAGAAAAAACATCCCGCAACTGCTCTTTTAGTATAGTTAGACAGTCTCGTACAAGAGCAGCCTCAGAAGCTGGATCATCGAGACTAATATTGCGAATATCACCTAAGATTGTCTGTAACTTTCGGTTCATCTCCTCTCTATTATTAGTACCTATGACGTCTTCATAAGAGAAAAGATTGTTCATCAACGTGTTGTATTGGTTGAGCGGTCCGTTATTCATTTGTAGTAAAATGGATGCCGTGAGCTGCTGTAATTGAGGAGTGTTATTTAATCGTGCATAGTCCAGAAAAGAGTAGTTGTGTGCACTGCGGTATAATGCTTGGGCATGAGTATAGACCTTTTCGGCCGCATTCAATCGCGACATACGGACGTTATCGTTTTGATACTGCTGCTTTTTTATGCGAAGAGCCGTTTCCATTATTGTTGTAAGCGGTAAGTCCCCTCGACCTATAAGCTCTAGTATATTCAACAAATTAGTACCCACGTCGCTTCCTAGCCAATCCTCTATCAGTATCATTCTGTCCCATTGTATAGGCGAAATTCCCTGCGTCAATTCTTTACGTAACTTTTTCGCAATGAGTCGCTCATCAGCAGTCAACGTAAAAAATAGATCAGCAGGAGCAGCATTCTGCGAATCTTGTATCGCCGTATAGAGTGAATTCAATTTTTGAATAAAAGGATTATATATCGAAGCACCTGTTTGCCATTGTACATCCGATGAATGCTGGCTACTTAGTCGATTTACATACGTCTGTGTTATATACGCCTGCACATGGCTATTTAACAGCAAAGGCCGTATGTCATCTGCACCTAAAGCCTGAAGGGTGCCGACACGTACGGCAGCTTCCATACGCCGGCACTCTTGAATTTGTGTGCGCAGTGTGGTAAAGCGCGATTGCATGTCGGCCTGTGATGGAGATGCCTTTACATGTGCAGCAGGGTGTCTTTCTATTTCCTGCAGTACTTGGTTGAGCTCACTTTCAGACATTCTGCTAATACTATCTATTAGATAATCACGCTCCGCGAAATGATGCTCAGACATATTCGTAGCCACGATATACGTATATAACTCACTTGCTTGCTTGGTTATCCCAGCACGTGCTGTAAGCGCCTGTATTCTTTCATTCTGTGCAGCTATAGTCTGCTGTTGCTGGACAAGCTGCAGTTCCCTGGAGGCATCTCGTTGTTCTAGTTGGGTAAGCCGCTGCATGAGCTGTGCGAGTTGTTGATTCTGAAGACTTGCCTGCTGCTGCGGCCCTACTGCCTCACGCTCTTGTTCTACACGTGGTTGTTCCATAGGTATAGACCGTATATCTTGCGTCATAATGCACCTCAATATTAATGATGTTTTTATTTATTAATACAATTGTACATGATCATTATATTTTTTTCAATAGTTAAAATAGTTAAAATAGTTAAAAATTACAAATTAACGAAAATACCTATGAGCGCACAATCTAGTTGGACCTATTTACAGCAGTTTATATGGTATCAACTTAAAGAAACTTGTAACCAATCAGAACCGAGCCACGGTAGTGGCGAAATGCAGCTCTAGCCCCGCGTGCAGTGAAGGCCGCGGCGCTAGCGCGCGGGCCGAGC
>JABDDE010000114.1 GCA_013287775.1 Chlamydiota bacterium | reverse complement strand
AGATTGGAGGAGGGTTTGGGGGCAAGCAACATCGAGCGAATATTGTGGGCGCACAGGCAGCGGTTGCAGCGTATGCTCTGCGTTTACCAGTGCGGCTACTCTATGATCGCGAGACAGATATGCACATGGTGGGCAAGCGGCATCCTTATTTGGGAGAGTACCACGTAGCATATACTTCGGACGGGATTATCAAGGGCCTGCGCATTGATATGTGCTCTGATGCTGGTGATACCTACGATTCCTCATTTGCCATTATGGATTCAACGCTATTAAACCTCGATCAATGCTACAGTATCGAGACCATGCAAGCCAATGGTACTGTATATCGTACGAACAAAGCAAGCAATACGGCAATGCGCACCTTCGGAGTGGTACAGGCGTGGGCAATTGTTGAAAATGCTATTGAACATGTGGCCTTTCAGCTAAGTCAGAAATTGGGCCGCAAAGTACTTGCCGAAGAGATCCGATATAAAAACATGTACCGAAATGGCACTCAAGAGGATTTTGATGTCACGCACTATGGGCAAGAGTTAAAATTCTGTAATATACGCACGATTTGGGATGATCTGTATAAATCATCGGATTTTGAAAAGCGTCTGGAAAGTGTGGAGGCATTCAATAAAGAAAATCGATGGAGAAAGCGCGGTATTGTCATGGTGCCACAAAAACATGGAATCGGCTTTACAGAGCCACGAGGCTCCCTCAACTCATCGAGCGCCCTTGTGACGGTAAACATGGCAGATGCCTCGGTGTTTATTTACCAGGGCGGTGTGGAGATGGGACAGGGGCTACACACCAAATTGGCACAGCTTGCAGCGCAGACATTAGGCATTCCTTTGGAATACATTCGCATAGGGGGCAATAACACCAACTCAATTACTAACAGCCCTGCAACAGCTGCGTCGATGGGTTTTGATCTCAATGGTGGAGCTGTTGAAAAAGCATGCCGCATACTCAGAAACCGGCTGGAGGATTTTTGCCGTGATTTAGAGCAATTCACTCCCCATGCATGCATCGAAGGGTGGCGCACGAAGTGGGGGCAGTTGTGGAAACAAATTGTCTTCCAGGCATGGTTTCAGCGTGTGAATCTCAGTGTGTCAGAGCTGTACAAGACCCCTCATTATAAGGGCCCAAGTCACAGAAACCCTCGAGGCAAGCCCTTCTTATATTTCGCTTATGGGGCCACCGTAACAGAGGTGGAGATCGATGTGTTAACAGGCGAGTTCAAGATCTTGCGAGCAGACGCAGTCTCTGATGTCAACAGATCTCCAAATCCAGCTATCGACATTGGGCAACTAGAGGGTGGTTTCATTCAGGGTGTTGGATTTGCAACGACGGAAGAGCTCATCTATGATGTCCATGGGCGCTTGGTTACGGACAACATCTGGAGTTATAAACCGCCCTGTTCGAAGACTATTCCTATTGATTTTCGTGTGCGCTTGCATCCTGTGGATGAGAAGAGAGATGCTATAGAGATGCTTGCTGAAGAACAGGCAGTGCGGGGATCAAAATCATTTGCGGAGTCGTCATTAACGCTTGGGGCCTCTGTATACATAGCTATCAAGCAAGCTATTAAGGAAGCGAGGAAGGAGCTGACTGGGAAAGATGAATGGATTGATATGGACTTGCCGCTGACGTGTGAGCGGATCCAGACGCTGTGTGGGGTGCGGACGGAAGCGCTGAGACTCCCTGGATGCGATGCATAACCTCTTCTACGTAAGGGGTGTACCTCTTGAAGAAGAAGATCTTTGAGAAAAAGCGTATACACCATTTTGGCGAAATATTACGCAGTACGAAAAACGTGACAAAGGCAATAGCGATAATACGAAAGAATGAGAGAAAAAATGCCTCTAACGAGTTGAGGGTAGCATACAAGAAAAAACCAACTGATAGTAAAGATAGAATAAATATGGGTGAAATACAATCCTTACAAGCGCCTCGTATTCGGGAAAGAAATGTAGTAGCTGGAGTGGAGGATTGTGGCTTGAGAGAGCTATACGATAGCAGAAAGCGATCATAGGTATCGATGACTCGTGATGGTAGCAGTGATGCTAGTAGGCATACGGCTACTGACAACAGCATGTGCGCAGCAATGTATATAACAACAATATTTTGTATGGTCAGGTGCTGGATTATGGGAAACTTTGCCAGGATTTTTGTGTAATAATCAGCCATAGAATGGAGCAAGGAGCCATAAATAATCCAAAAGACGATAAGGGGCTGGACCATAGGCCAAAAGCTTAGCAGCAGTGAGCCTACACATCTGCCCACTATGTTGCGACCACATACTATGGTTCCAAGGGTAAACAGTATGCCTTGCATGGATATGGCGAGCATGGGTATGAATTTTTTGCCGTAGGGGCTGAGTGTTTTCAGAATAGCTGCTGTATTCGAGATGGTCATTGGGAGAAAGATGGGAATAGAGAACGACGCGTTATGTACGACTGATCCTTTAGGGAATTTAATGGAACTGGCAGCTCCGCCACGGTAGTGGCGGTCAGTGGTTAGCCCCGCGTGAAGAGCGGGCGTGTGCATTTGCGCACGCCCTGCACGGAACGTGGGGAATCCGTGTGATAAAAGGGCACGGTTCAGCACAAAGCATTGATTGAGCGAAAGGAAAAACCCCGAAAAAGGGATGCGAAATGCATGCAAAAATGAGCCCACGCCTATCTCTGTGAGAGATAGCTGCATTGAAAATCGAGAAATATTATCAAAAGTATGTTTGTTAATCATGTAAGGAGGACATATGTTTAAAACAGTGCTTGCAAGTTCTCTTATACTTGCTGGAAATATTTTTGCACAATCATTTTGGGATATGAAGCCAAATGAGGTGCGAAATCTTTATAATGAAAAGACCTTAGCAATTCCTGCTGAGAAACCCGATGTCTATAGTGTGAAGGATGTGACGATACATAGTGATACACGCATGACGCCGCTGCGTATATACACGCCGAGTGATGCAAAGAATCTGCCTATTATTTTGTTCATTCATGGAGGAGCCTGGGTGGCAGGGAATCTAGAGACCCATGACAATTTGGCTCGCTACCTATGTAAAGAAGTGAAGGCATTGGTGGTGTCTGTGGCATACACCACTGCGCCAGAAGGAAAGTTTCCTCTGCCTTTAGAGCAGTGCTACGATGCGCTCCTATGGGTGGTTAAGCATGGGGGCGAATTTCATGGAGATCCGGCCCGCTTAGCAGTTGTTGGCGACAGTGCAGGCGGCAATCTGACAGCAGCATTATGTCTTATGGACCGAGATAAAAAGGGTCCCAAAATTGATTTGCAGGTATTGATTAATCCTATTACTGATCTTACGGATGGCGCATCGATGAAACCTCAAGGCGATGCACTTGATAATGAACGATGGTATATTGCGCAGTACATCACAAAGCCGGAGGATGTCAAGAACCCCTATGCCTCGCCGCTTATGGCTCAGGATGTGTCGCATCTACCGCCAGCTCTGGTTATTTTGGGCGAGAAAGATCCATTTAGAAGCCAAGGGCAGAAATATGCCGATCGGCTGCGTGCAGCAGGAGTGTTCACTAACGTGTATGTACAAGCAGGTGTGGGGCATCTTGCGGGCAATG
>JABDDE010000113.1 GCA_013287775.1 Chlamydiota bacterium | reverse complement strand
GGCTGAGGAGCGTTTTGATGACATATACTTTACCAACACTCGCATTAACAGAGAGTACGCAAATAATACACAGCTCTTGCGACAACGCTTTGAGAAGATGTATACACCGTTTAATATTATCACATGTATCCAACAAGAAGTAGGTCCTGGTGCTAACGTCGACAATCGCAATCTATTTAGAGATTGGTGCCTCGCTAATGTGCCTATCTCAGTATACTGGGGCGGTGCAAGCGGAAGTAGAGATCTGAGTGATTGGGGCATGTATCATGATGATATTACGAGTATTGATACTGCCAGACGGCAACTTCGAGAGCAGCGAAGCCGAGCAGCAGAGCCTTCTGCCGAGCGAGCAGTGCTACAAAGACATAGCATCCCTATCGTAGCAAATCAAGGCATAGATGCTGCAATAGATGCGCACGAGGCCAAGATCAAGAAAGAGGCCTATATTGCTCGTGAGGCATATGAGGCGTACCCAAATGATATGCGAGTAAAGCAGGCGTTTATTGCCAAGATACTGGTCCAGATGGGTTTGTTCAATTCTACTGCATCCTCAATTTCTTAGGTGCGTAAACTATGAGCCCAAAATTCAATTGGATTTTGGGCTCATAGGAAAATTCTGTACGAATTTTAATTTACAAAGTGTAATTCATAAAGTTTGCATTTTTTTGTTTATTTTGATAAAATGAATAACATAATAATTTAATCAGAGGTCTATTGTGTCAACAAGTAATATACAATTTTCTACAACTGTGCAGCAAAACCCACAAGAAAATGGCAGTCTGCCTGAGGCAAATCAAGCTACAAATCCAGCAGCAAACCAAACTCCAAGCGATCAAGCAGTAGTAGCGGTAGCCAGTAGAGCACTGCAAAGTAATACAGACGCGCCCCAGATACTTGCACGACCAGTATCCTCGCCGGCCACAATCGAGCTTGTAAATCGTATCAAGCCACTCATACAAGCATGGCAAGAAAATCAAGATCGTCGATCCGTCGTGCAGCAAATGGACTCTATCCTTACCCCGCTCATTTCAGAACAACGATCAGATATTGACCAGCTGTTGACGCATACGCAAGGGGCAATGGCTGTTATGAGCGAAATACAGGCAATGCACCTCTTACAACATACGCTGGATGATGCCATTAATGCATATCAGAGATGGCGATTGCAGGGAAGCGTAGAGGATTTACTTCCAAAGGTTATAATTGACTGGATGTTTGCTGCCACTCCTGAACGGGTAGCCTTGTTGCCAGATGCTTTTCAAGTTAGGCTTCGGGGTAGTGCGTGGGGCCGTACTATGATGCAGTCACTTTTGGACCTCGAGACAGCATATAAAAACCAAGATATTCGGGGTATTATTCGTCTGAATGGTTTGTGTACTAGAAAATGCCAACAGGATTGGATAGCAAGGAGAAAAGAGGCAGTAACAGAAGTAGCTACGGGATTTGAGTACTATACTCATTGTAAAAATCGTGTGGCAAATCGTGATGCGCTTTATGCAGAACGCTATACGCTCAGTGGGAAAGAATGTAAAGACTTACTCTTGATATACAATAATATGTACCAGGGAATGGACGCAGCATCAACTCTGGAGAGTTTTCTTTGCGTTGGTATTCCTTTAGAGGAGAACAACACAATGCAGATACTCATACATTCTGAACGCTTGTCTTTTGAAGATAAAAGATTTTTTGAAAATCAATATTCAATTCCAGAGGGACAGTGGATGAAATGTTGGGTTTTATATCAATCTTTTAGTTTCTTGCAAGACCGGTGTGCACAGTATGCTCACCGAAATTTCGGAGAGAGGGGGGAGTCTTGTTATATCCCTATAATACTGTTTGAATTTCATGAGTGCAAAAAGCTTGCTACAGAAATGCGTGAGGGCTATGATATCCTGTCTGATGCAGCATGTCAATATGCCTCCTCGGCACGTTGTACAGTTATTACTGATGTCAATAGGGCCATAGCGCATGAACTAAATAGAGAATCTTTGGAAGCACAATTAGACGCAGGTGAGAATCTGCAAAATCTCTCAACTGAGCAGCAAAATCAACATATTGCCAAATGTCATGACCTCATCCACAGCATAGAGACAAGCCCTCTAGGCGAGGTTGCCTCAACTATATTGACTGGTATGCGACCAAGTGATGCGATTGAAACAACCCTCAGAAAATACAAAACGGCAACTGAGCGTCTCCGAGACCCACTAACCGATACAGAGCGCATGCAAACCATTTGGGACCTCGCAAAAATCGAAACTAGCATGGATGAAAATCGCTTTGCTAAAATCAAAGCACACCTCGGTACTTTATATCCAAGCCTTCTCACTACGCTGCATGCTATTACGTACGAGCTCCAGTATGCCAAGTTATTAATATGGGCAAATCAGGATCGTAATTCTGGTATGTGTGTGCGTACGATTCTTACCTTACACAACATAGCTACTCATTGTGATGCCAATCAGTGTGAAGCCCTCCGCATCCAGTTTCGAGATCACCTTCCCAATTTTGATACGCTGATTCCCAATGTGAGTGATCTCTATCCGATCCTTCGGACAGATATGGGAGCGCTCCATCAGATGCATCGCCTTCAGAGTACATCTCTTACCCTTGCGGAGCGTACAGAAATTGTGCAGCGCATCAATACTTTTCGGAGCAATATGGAACCTGATCATTTTTCAGGGGTCATCCGGACCCTGAGCCAAGCCGTTCGTAATAACTCCACAGCCCAAAATCTATTAAAGGCCATTTATGAAGCAAACCTCGAACTTGCCTGCCGAGGACTTGCAAGCCAAGACCCAGCTGAACGAAATCGCTCCATTATTGAAATGGGTCAGGCATTAGCAGAAACAGCAAGCATACCACTACCTATAAGGCATGAATTTCTCGAATACCTCAAAACCGCTTACCCTGCCCTTCGGGAACAAGAAGCGAAAATCCTTTGTGTGCAGGTATATGCGCAATACCTAAAACAACAGGAAGCAAATAAAGCACCTCACGCAGAGTTTATTCTGCAATTAGATAAACTCATGACACAGATGACGCCTGAGCAGTGTGAAGAGCTAGTACAAGAGCTGTATCCAACTAGACCGCTAAACCTTGGTCTGCATTACGATATGTCAGCTATATTCTCAATACAACGCTCCGCTGCACCCTCAACTACTTCTGGAGAGCGCAGGCACATTCGGCAGAAAGACACACGGCTTGACTGGATACTAGACCAACAAGATGCCTTAGCAGCAAGTCCTGAAGGGCGAGATCTACTACGAAAAGTATTTGCATATCGCCTTGAACGCCAGTACTACTTGTTTACAGAAGAGGTCTACGATAATCTACATAATGAAGGCAATAAAAGTAAGCTATTATTTAAAATTGGCGAAATCTTAGCCGCCAATCACGAGCTTCATATAATGCTTCGTGATATGCATGTGCTAGATAATCAAATAATTGACGATGCTGTTCTCATAACTCTTGCACAAAGGTATCCCCACGTCAAATCACAAGAAAAACTAAAATGTATAGCATTTCTTACTTTATTACAAAAGTATAAAAGAGAAAAGCAAACAGCATCCCCTGAAGAATATATCCAGCTACAAACACGCGAGCGTGAGGTGTTTCAAGCACTGAATAGCGCTGCGACCCTGATGGGCAAAGAAGACTTCAATACTTTTATGCTGCATCTTCAAACACATAAGCCCAGCATGCGAGATCTTATTACTGCTTTAAGAACAGACGAATTTGCATACAATATGGACTATCGCTTATCTGCCGACCATTATGAGAGAGTGCGCTTCGATGATGTGATCCCACCGCTGCCTGCCTCTATCCTAGATCAGGACGGTGCATTTCGAGATGGGTTAATCAATTTCTTTACGAATCTTCCTCTTGCAGAACTCCAAGCACAGCTCACAACCCCTCGTGAGAATGCT
>JABDDE010000112.1 GCA_013287775.1 Chlamydiota bacterium | reverse complement strand
GCCGCTCCGCGTAGAGCTAGAGGTGCTTGCGCATTTTTTATGAATGAGCGCGCGGCTGCAGGATAGGCCACGGCTGCAAGCCCTCCAAGAGCCTGTAGACCTGTTGTGGCTTAATGCGCGTTCTCTCTTCTCTTTCAGTAGTGGGCTCCAGTATTTCCCTTTCCATGTACTCGTATCGACGAGCCTCTGCAAGTCCCTCTTCGATGGTTTGCCCAGGATCAAAATCAATGTGTATTTCCCCTGCAATAGTCATATCATTCTTGCCATCATTTTTGCCTTGGCTACGCAGTGCCTGCACTTGGGTAAGCATAGTGTTTATTTCCTGCTGTATCACTTGCTCGCGAGCAGCAAGTGCCTCCTGTATCGTTTGGTTCGAAGCTATGGAAAAACCACGATTAGCAACATATTGGCGCACTCTTTCTTGAGTTGCAGCCTCACTCTCTCCAGATCGTGGCCGTGATATGAGTGGCAAGGCTTGTTTGAGTGCGGCAAGTGCTGTTTTTCCTGGATGGTTGGCTGCAATTGCCTGTTCTAACGTACGCTGCGGGCGTATAGTAATCTGAAATTCACTCTCAAGGCTTGCTCGTATCTGAGTCTCATTTCTTCCCTCATTTCGGAGCGCTCCAATCCGTGCCCGTGCTTGCTCTACTCTTTGAGAAGTCCAGTTTGATGGTATATGATCAGCAAGCCATTGTATGGCATCATTGCGAAGGCGATAATCCTGGTTAAGTTCAAAAGAGAGCTCCTCATGAATAGCATGAGGGGTATATCGAGCATGAAATCGTGCAACATCCCGGATGCGCACTACTTCCCCACCCAAATGTGCAAAGGGATCAGCTCCGAGCTGAGCCGCTCGGGCAGCACCAAAAATGCCAAGCTCTTGACCAATGGTTCGCCTTGCACTGGTGACGTAATGTACAGACTGCGGCCCTGGCGGTGCCAAAGTCTCTAAAAGCCGAATACGATACTGGTCAAGTATTTTATAAATTCTATTTTCAAATGTGGGAACAATACCCTGTACAATCTCGCTATAGCAGTCCTGGACGGTTTCTTCTATCCTGGGCCCACAGTATTGCGCTGCTCGTAAAAGCTCAGTGATGAAATGGTCTCGTCTCTCTTGTGCCTGGGGAGTGGGACCTAAGTTATTTATGGTGTGCATAATAGACAAAAGTCCATTTTTAAGATCAGTGTAATAGATACCCAATGCTTCTGTCTCTGGAGGCGGTGTTCCTGCAAAGGCTTCTCTATTGCGTATCCTACGTAATAATGTCCCAAGAGCATCCTTCAAGTACTTTTGATAGCCAAGTTCAAGCCTTCCCTGCGCACGGCGCTCTACCTCTTCGTTACTTAAGGATGGATGTGCTTGCCGCACTTCTCGTTTATGCTGTTCAAGAAGCTCTGTTTGGTTAATAGGAAAATCTCTACCAAACTGACTCCATAATGTATTAAAGGGTATGCTCAGTATCTCTATAACCCACATGTCAAGTATGTCAATATCAGGACCGCAATATCGCATAGTCATACTGTCCGCAAGTCGCATGTGGTACGAGGGGGCTAGGTAAAAGTTTACATATTGTGTGATTTGCTCTTCTGTGGGAGCCACGCTTCCTTCTCGACTGCAATAAGAAATATAATATTTTTTTAAACTTTCTTTTACTCGGTCGATAGAGAAATCAGCATATGGTCTAAACAGTCCCTCTAAAGTACTGAGATCACTAGGGGGAAGAGCACGTAAAAACATCGAACTAATTGTGTTAAAATCTGCATTTGCTGGAGGTGGTGTGGTAATTCCCAATGCTTGAAGAATATTGTTTCTCAGCTCTGCGGATGGCTGAGGTGGTGGCTCTACTTGCAGTGAAGCAGGACTGCGCCCACGCAGAGCGCTGTCTACAGAAACTTGGGTATAATGCTGCACATTCACCGTATATCGTGCAGAGGGGACAAGGGATTCTATAAACGCGCGGCCATTCGGATGCAAGGTAGTCGCCTCCTGCAGTACGGTTTGTATTTGTGAAGGGTCTATGTTTTGTACAGCAGTAGTAGCTGTACTGTGTAGGTTGGCTAAGAGATGCTCACATATGAAATACTTTGGTCTCAAATCTTGAATACGATCGGGATTGCTCATCCCACGAGCATACTCTCCAACTTGGTCTTTCTTATGAAAATACAACATTGAAAGAGTCGCTATTTCAGCAGCTCCAGAAAAAACAGCCCGAAACTGCTCTTCCTGAAACTGCTCTTTTAGTATAGTTAGACAGTCTCGTACAAGAGCAGCCTCAAGAGCTGGATCAGAGTGACTAATATTGCGAATATCACCTAAGATTATCCGTAACTTTCGGTTCATCTCCTCTCCATTATTAGTACGTATGGCGTCTTTATAAGAGAAAAGATTGTTCATCAACGTATTGTATTGGTTGAGCCCGGTCAGCTGCATGTATGGTAAAACAGATGCCGTAAGCTCCCGTAATTGAGGAGTATTATTTAATCGTGCGTAGTCCAGAAAAGACCGGTTGTTCGCACTGCAGCGTAATGCTTGGGCATGAGTATAGAACTTTTCGGCCGCATTCAATCGCGACATACGGGCGTTATCGTTTTGATACTGCTGTTTCTTAATACGGAAGGCCTCTTTTACTATATCTTTATGGGGGTACCCTTGACCCATGATATTAGGCAAATCAGTAGATATGTTATTCTCTAGCCAATCCTCTATAAGTATTATAGAATCAAATAGGATTTGCCGCACAAAATCTCCACGCACAAAATCAGAACGCAACTTTTTCGCAATACGCCGCTCATCAGCAGTCAACGTAAAAAACACATTAGGAGCAAACTCAAAAGAAGCATTTTGGAGCGAATTCAGGTTTTGGACAAAAGGAGTATATATCGAAGCACCTATTTGCCACTCTGCATTTGATGCACGCTGGCTACTTAGTCGATTTATATACGCCGGCACTTGGCCCTTTAACAGCAAGGGCCGTATGTCATCGGCATCTAAAGCCTGAAGACTGTCGACAACACGTATGGCAGCTTCCATACGCCGGCACTCTTGAATTTGTGTGCGTAGTGTAGTAAAACGCGATTGCATTACGTCCCGTGATGGAGATGGCTTTACATGTGCATGAGTGCGTCTTTCTACTTCACGCAGTACTCGATTAAGTTCGCTTTCAGACATTGTGCTCACACTATCTATCAGAAAAGTATGTTCCGTGAAATGATGCTCAGACATATCCGTAGCCTCAATATACGTATATAATTCATTTGCTTGCTCGGTTATCTCAGTACGCGCTGTAAGCGCCTGTATTCTTTCATTCTGTGCAGTTATAGTCTGCTGTTGCTGCACAAGCCGCAGTTCCTTAGAAGCATCCCGTTGTTCTAGTTGGGCAATCCGCTCCTGCATTTGGGTAACCTGCTGCATCAGCTGTGCGAGTTGTTGATTCTGAAGATTTGCTTGCTGCTGCGGCCCTACTGCCTCACGCTCTTGTTCTATACGTGGTTGTTCCATAGGTATAGGCTGTATATTTTGCGTCATAATGCACCTCAATATTTGATATTTTTATTTTTTAAATTAACTATACATGGTTATTATATTTTTTTCAATAATTAAAAGTACAAATTGTAGGCGTTAAGTAGAAATATCCCCCTACCCAAATCGCATAGCGTCAAACATTGTATCAACACCGCTACAACGATGTTGACCTCCGTGAGCAGATTCTAAAAAGCACGCTGATTAAAAATGCCGGTACTGTGGAGTATGTCTACGATCGAAAAGGCCGTACACGTAAAATCAACGCCCCAAAATGGAAACTATTGATTCCAAGTGGCGGCTTTGATGATGTAGGCAACTTGCGAAAACTCCACTTCAGAGACCGTGTGGGCCGCGTGCATGGCTATTTTGACTATGATGATCTTTACCAGCTCATCAAAGAAGAAGGC
>JABDDE010000111.1:3839-3950 GCA_013287775.1 Chlamydiota bacterium | reverse complement strand
ATATGCGATTTTCCGAAGGAAAATGGCATATGACATATTGGTTATTTAAGAGACCCTGTCCAGTTGAGTTTACTGCGCAGCGTTGCATAGTAGTCGTGATTGGGAAAATAC
>JABDDE010000111.1:0-3829 GCA_013287775.1 Chlamydiota bacterium | reverse complement strand
GCTTGAAGGTTTTGGCAGCTTTGCGTATCTGCAGGATTTCGTTAGTCTTCATAGTAAATGTAGAGATACCATCATAACTTACTTCCACAGGCTCGTAGTCGTTAAGATATTTTATTTCAATAGATTGTTTTGGCATAAGCACAATAGGGGCGCAGGATGTTGTGTGCGGACAGATAGGGGTGATGACCAAAGCTTCAAGACTTGGGGTGAGAATGGGGCCGCCCGCAGAAAGAGAGTATGCCGTTGAACCGCTGGAAGTGGCTATAATAATACCATCGGCAGAGAACGTGTTAAGGTACATGCCATCGACATACACAGCAAGATCGACAAGGCAGGGGTTTGTTGCACGATGGACGGCAATCTCATTAATAGCAAAACAAGGTTCGTGTTCTCTACTCTCACCCTCTATCATGAGTCGATTTTGGACGTGAAAGTTGCCTGTAAGTATGTCTTGAAGGGACTGATATGTTTCTGTCGCAGGAACATTTGCCAAAAAGCCAAGGCTGCCGAGGTTAATGCCAATAAGTGGCGCTTCGATTTCAGGATAGTGATGGTAGAGGTGCAAAATAGTGCCATCGCCGCCCATGGAGATGGCAAAATCGATGCACTTCAGATCTTGGCTAGAAAGGGGAGCCACTCCCAAGACCTTTGCCTCTACCTCTGGAGCAATAACAGTAATGCCTTTTGAGGTAAGAAGCTTGGTAATACCAGCGGCTAATTCTTTGGCTTCAGGCTTAGAGAAATTAGGAAAGAGGGCAATGATCATGACTATTATTCACATTTAGGGTATGCGCCATTTTCGTCATGTGCAATTTTCCGAAAGGAAAATTCGCACATGATTCTACATTGGCAGTTCTGCAGTGAGCGGTTTTTGATCTGCTCCTATCATGAGTGCGCCTTCTCTGTTTTTCATGAGCATTTCAATTTTTCGCTCAGCTTCGACCACTTTCTTTTGGCAAAAGACAATGAGCTTGTCCGCCTCTTCGTAGAGTTTGAGTGACTCATCAAGCGTTGGATGGCCTGAGTTCAGGGTTTCTAAGATGGCCTCGAGACGCTCGAAAGCCTTTTCAAAAGTATGTTCAGCTGTTGTCATATGGTTTTATTGTTTCTACCTCCGCTGTGGCTTCACCATCAGCAAAGAGGAGTTTTACGTTGAGTCCTTTTGCTACATTTTTTATAGAGCTTATAACAGAGTTGTCTTTTTCAGAAAAGACAATACTATAGCCCTTTTGCAAAAGTGACTTAGGGTTTACTGACTGTAAATGGCTCGTAAGCTGCGTGAGACGCATTTTTTTCTGCAAGATCTCGCGCATACATAGATGGTGGAGTTGGCTTTCAAAGTGCTTGTTCAAAAAGCGTTTTTTCGTTTCAAGTAAGGTTCTTCCCATAGCCGTATTAAGGTTTTTTTCAAGAGCAAGGAGGCGTTTTTTCTGTTCAAGATACCGCACTTCAGGTTTAGCAGCCTCGAGGAGACGTTTTAGACGCACGTAATCCGAGCGCCATTTGGAGAGACTGCTTCGCATATGCTGCTCAAACAGCTCTTTACAGCCATCGAGCTGCTGCATAGACTCACGAAGTAAAAATTCTGAAGAATGAAAAAGGGGATGCTTGCCAATGCGATTAAGTTTTTGTTTCAGTGAAATGATTGCATTAACAACAATTTGTTGGATATGCTTTTGGGCTTTACTGAGTTTCAGAAGGACTTCGTGTTGTTCGAAGCTCACGATTTCTGCTGCAGCAGAAGGGGTTGGAGCGCGTACGTCGGCAACAAAGTCAGAGATGGAGGTGTCGGTTTCATGGCCCACAGCGGAGATAATAGGAATTTTGCTTTTAAAGATAGCTGCAGCGACCTTTTCATCGTTAAAAGGCATGAGGTCTTCGACGCTGCCACCACCGCGGCCTACGATAATGACGTCGGCAAGGTCATATTGGTTGAACTCATGGATGGCAGCGGCAATTTCTTCTGCTGCACCCTCGCCTTGCACACGAACAGGGTTCAGAATAAGATGAAAGCCCTTCAAACGTCTTGTGAGCACATGAATAATATCTCGAATCACAGCGCCAGTTGGGCTTGTGACAACGCCAATGCGCTTGGGGAAGAGGGGAAGGCGTTTTTTTCGTGCAGGATCAAACCAGCCAAGGCCGTGGAGTTTTTGCTTGAGCTGTTCGAGTTTATAAAGGAGCTCACCAAGCCCGAGGAGGGTAATTTCGCGGACAATGAGCTGGTAGCTGCCTTTGGGGGCAAAAACCGATATCTCGCCCTTGACAATCACCTGATCACCCACTTTTAAGGGCACCTGTACTTTCATAAGGTCGAGGCGAAACATGACGCAGGCAATTTGCGCCTGTTCATCCTTGAGTGAAAAATACATATGTCCCGACGTCTGTACTTTGAGGTTCGAAATTTCGCCCTTCAAAAGTACGTGGGGGAATGTAGACTCAAGTTGTAATTTAATGGCCTGGGTAAGTTGTGATACCGTCAGGACAATAGGGGTAGTAATTGTCATGCCCTTATAGTATACAGATTGCAAAAAAAAATGAAAGCCTGTATTATAGGGCATGTGAGTGAAGCAATGTCAAAACGTCCCCCATTGATAGTAGGTAATTGGAAGATGTATAAGACGATCGATGAAGCCACGCAGTTTATCGATCGGCTAACTCCTATTGCCTTAAGTGCCCCTTGTAAGGTGGTTTTGGCCGTACCCTTTACGGCAATAAAGCCATGTGCCGATAAGGCGAGGGGAACTAACATCATTATTGCTGCGCAAAACATGAATGATGCCTCTGAAGGTGCGTTTACGGGTGAGATTGCAGCTGCAATGCTCAAAGACGCTGGAGCTGAATATGTCATTCTAGGCCATTCTGAGCGACGCAGCTTATTTCATGAGACCAATGCATTTATTAACAAGAAGGTCAAGCGTGCAACCCTTATGGGCCTCAAGCCTATTTTGTGCATTGGGGAAACGCGAGATGAGCGTGCAGACAATAAGACAGCATCGGTTATCAAAGAGCAGCTCACGGAGTGCTTAAGAGATGTGGTGGGGGCTTTTGTACTTGCTTATGAGCCTGTTTGGGCTATTGGTACAGGCAAGCCGGCAACACCCCAAGATGTGCAGACAGTAGCAGCGCTTTGTCGAGAGATTTTGGCAGAAATAGTGAATGCAGACGTAGCAGCAGAAACAGCAATTCTGTATGGTGGTTCGGTTGTGAAGGACAATGCAGGAGCATATTTGCAAGAGCCGGATATTGATGGCCTGCTCATTGGGTCAGCTTCTCTCGATCCAGATACTTTAATAACCATTATAGGTGAGGTCCAGTCATGACATTTTTATATTTTTTCACTATTGCGCTTTTTTTATTTTTGTGTTTTCTTTTATGCACTACCATTCTTATACAAGAGGGTAAAGGTGGCGGCCTTGGAGGCAGTTTTGGAAGCGTTGACAGTGGTGATTCGCTCTTTGGGACGTCAACCCCAGAAGTGTTAAAGCGCTTTACAGGCTGGCTTGCCGTTATTTTTATTGTAAGCTGCATCTTCCTTTCGTTCTGGACAGGCTCTCTTCACAGGCATGCGGTCGGAGCTAGCACACCCATCGAACAGGTGCAGCAGTGACGACGTCATGAGGCATTTTCCGTAGGAAAATGCCTCATGACGAAAATAGCCCGGGGCGTTCGTTGCCTACCCAGGGCGTTGCCCTTCCATAAAACAGATGGAATCTCCTGTTATTTTAGGTGTAGGGGAACTGGGCTATACATCTTTCGGTCTTAAAAGGCCTTTTCTAAGGTCCGAAGGACCGAAATATGTATAGCCCAGGGCGAAGCCCTGGGTGGG
>JABDDE010000110.1 GCA_013287775.1 Chlamydiota bacterium | reverse complement strand
TTTCGTGCGAAGAATAGTTTCAAACTGTAACGTTTTTTTACGCGAATCGTGGGTGAAGGGCAACAACAGCAAAAAGTCGCACCTCGTATAAATTATCAAAAAATCCTCTTCCAAAAAAAATAAAAATATTATATAAATAAAATTATAATATAAAAATATTATATTATAATGTGAAAAATATATTTAATAAATCGGAGGTAATAATGTCTGTCAATAATACACAAAATGTAGCACAACAAGCCAATACTGAGGTTACTCAGTCATTGCAACGAGTTCTAGCTCAAAACAGCGGTGTGACATCAGCCCAGGTAAGAACTGCTAGTCAGCAAACAAGTGGAGTTATCAACACTCTCTGTTCTCGTTTAATGAACGCGACGTCACAAACACAAGTAAACACAGTAGTAAATGCTTTTAATCAAGAAACTGGAGGACGCCATGCTGTAAGAGCAACGTCGTTTTCGTTTCAGCCACAACACATGCAAACGTCATCGCAATCAAGTAGCACTCAAACAAGCATGTTACATAATGTACTGCAACAAGTACAGCAGGTACGGCAACAACCAGTAACAGTTAATAGCATACCTACCCTCTGCGGCAATGCTAATACTGCACTAGACAACCTTGAGAATGCTGATGTTACTGACAACAATGTAATGGATGATTGTTCAAACACTATGCTAAATCCAAACAGTACTTCGCAAGAGCGAACTGAGGCTGCAAATCAGCTTGCAACTACTGCAACAACTAAGGCAGCTCGCCGCTTCTCCAACGAGTATCGCACGTGTTTAGAAGGCTTGAAGTGGATTGTAAGAGAATCAAATAGACGAATAGACCAACTACAACAGCCAAACCAACCACCAAATACACAAGTACGAAATCTCACAAACCAAGTCCTCGCGGTGAGAGAGAGGATTCGGGAGCTTGAAAATCGTCTTCCACAGTCCACAACTCCATCTGTACCTTCACAATCAACAACACAACAAGCACAACCAACAACAACGCAATCATATGCAGCCGAACAACCAGGTAAACGCCGTCGTATTGGCACTGAGTAGCAAGCCCACTCAATAACATACCATAACCAAAGGTTATGGTATGTTACCCTACCTTCTCGCTAAAAGTGCTTCAAGCTGAAGAGATGCCTCACGGATGGCGCTTCTACGCTCAACTCTTTGTTGTGGCGTATTGGCAGGCAGCTTTCGTGCTTTATCAATCTTATTTTCCGCTTGGATTATTTTTAGTGGCAAGCGCACTCTCTGACCAACATGTGCTTCTATACTCAGGACTGCTTCCCGAATGAGGCTGCGACGCGTTGCTCTTTTTTCCCTCGTATCTGCTGGGAGCTTCCTTGCGAGGCGTATTTTGTGTCTTGCTGTAGCCAAGGCTTGTGGTAGAGCATTTTCTTGATTCTGCACTTCTTGCTCTGCTTGTTGCTCTACTTCTTGCACTGCTTGTTGCACTGCTTGTTGCACCGGCTCACCCATATATTGTTTATAGCCTGCTATCCCTGACTCTTCCTCTACCCACGTATTGACAGACTCTTCTTCCGCAATCATCTCACAAATAACGCTAGTCAGATCAGTATCAAAAATGCTATCTTCATCTTGGTTTGCATCTATATTTGTTTCATGAGCCACTTCCAGTTCAGCCTGTAAGGCATCTACAGAAGGATTCTGAGATTCCTGTTGCGCAGGTGTGTTTTCTTCTGTTGTAGTACTCATTTGTGATGAGACGAGATGCACTTGCGATGCTGCCTCATTCACACTATGAGCCTGTGCTACTAATACAGTGCTCATTTGTGACGAAACTAAATACCCTTGTGATGCTGCCTCATTCACTCCAGTCATTACACTATCGGGCTGTGCTGCCACAGTAGTAGCATTTCTTCTACACGTCAATTCTTCATATGCAGCTTGTCGGCCACTGTATAAAAACCGCCCTCGTTCTGCCACTCCTTCTGTCGAAAATAGCTCTCTGAGCATATTTATAGGCGTCATTACTGCGGCTCCTATGCGCCTTGCACTTCTTGCTAAACCCGTCGTTATACGAGCGCACAGGTTATTATCGGCAGATCGAGCTGCCCTTGTTGTATCTACACTTGTACTTATATTAGTACCTATACTCATGAAAAACCTCACTTATTAAATTACCAACCATTATAGCGATTTTTTGATTTTTTGACAAGGCGTAAATCACCAAATCACCAAAAATTGCAAGAAATATTATCACTCTGGTATACTGGTGTGAAATATTTTTATTCTCTAGCATGGGCAAAGCCCATGCTAGAGAATACACCCCATTACATATGTCTCTCTTCTCCGTCCACTCTCTTTGCAAGTCGTTTCGTATTCCAAAACATCATACAGGGTTTTGGCAGAGATGCCGCTCCTTGATCATGCGTGAATACTCCACGAAGGTAGCGCTCGATAATGTCTCTTTTGCAGTAGCAACAGGCGACTGCGTCGGCTATATAGGCCCGAACGGTGCTGGCAAAAGCACCACAATTAAAATCCTTACCGGTATCTTGGTACCAGATAGTGGTACTGTAAGTGTATTTGGGAAAACGCCCTGGCAGCATCGCATAGAGACAGTACGTCACATTGGCGTGGTATTTGGGCAACGAACCCAGCTGTGGTGGGATCTGCAGGTTATTGAGTCCTTTGAACTGCTCAAAGCCATTTATGATATCTCCGATTGCGCCTACAAAAGGGCCAAAGATGAACTCGTCGCTGCACTAGACCTTGCCCCGCTCTTACATGTACCTGTACGCATGCTGAGCTTGGGCCAGCGCATGCGCTGCGATCTTGCAGCCTCGCTCCTTCACAGCCCAAAACTTCTTTTTCTCGATGAGCCTACTATTGGCCTCGATGCCATCAGCAAACTGGCTGTACGTGACTTTGTGGCAAGGTTGAATAAAGAAAATAAGGTTACCGTCCTGCTGACAACCCATGATATGGATGATATTGAATCCCTCTGCAACCGCGTGATTATCTTGCATAACGGTTGTATCGATTTTGATGGGCCTCTTGAACTTCTCAGAAAAAAAATAACCCCACAGAGGCGCCTCGTGGTAGATATGCGGCATGAACATACTGTCATTGATGAAAGTGTTGCAAAGGTTGTAAAGCGCGAAGGCCATCGCCTATGGCTGCACTTCAATCCAGATCTCATTACTGCCCCTGAGCTTATCCAGCGCATTATCTCTAAGTATGAAGTGGTAGATTTGTTCGTTGAAAATCCCCCCATCGAAGAGACCATTGCTGCCCTATACAGAGGCTCATAGATGTGTAAATTATTTTTTAAACTTATCGCTGTTTCTTTGCGTTCGCAAATGCAGTATCCGGCTTCATTTTTGATGTTACTAGTGAGCCATTTTCTAGGGACGCTAGTAGATATTTTGGGTATTTGGGTGCTCTTTGACCGTTTTAACATCATCCAAGGCTGGTCGCTCTTTGAAGTGGGGATCATCTATGGCATCATCCATATGGGTTTTGCCCTTGCAGAGACCTTTGCACGTGGATTTGATGAATTTTGGAAGATGATCAAATATGGCGATTTCGATCGCGTGCTCCTGCGCCCTATAAGTCCACTCATGCAGCTCGCTGCCTCAGATGTGCAAATTATGCGCATTGGCAGATTTATGCAAGGCCTCATTGTATGCGTGTGGAGTGCTCGAGAGCTTTCAATACCCCTTCTATCCCACGATGTGTTGATTATCCTGTCATGTATCCTTGGCACCGCCTGCCTTTTTTATGGACTCTTTGTCATCCAAGCAGCCATCTCCTTTTGGACCGTAGAAACCCTGGAGCTTATGAATATTACCACCTTTGGCGGGCTTCAGATGGGCCAGTATCCACTATCGATCTACAATACCACCCTGCGCAGCCTCCTGACATTTGTATTGCCCATCGCCTGCGTCGTCTACTACCCCATCGCAACCATCCTCAAACATGAGGCGCTATCACCATGGATCGCCCTTACACCAATGTGCGGAGTAATCTTCCTTATCGCAGC
>JABDDE010000109.1 GCA_013287775.1 Chlamydiota bacterium | reverse complement strand
TATCAAGGACAGGGCTTTCAAGGAGATAGTTATGCTGACGAAATTCATTAGCGATGAGCTTTTTTATTTTATTAAAACATGAATCCCACGTAGCTCCCTTAACAACTTTAAATGTCAGAAAAATAACAGGATATTGCCCTTGATGTTTCATACATTCTGGATGCTTTGCTATATCCAGGCCATCAAAAAGGAAGGCTGTGGAGTCGGGCGTTTTTTCAAAAAAATACTTTAGCATTGAGAGGTTCAGTGTTTTGCCAAAACGCCTGGGCCGGGTGATAAGTGCGACCTCTGATCCAAAATCAAGGATTTCTTTGATAAATAGGCTTTTATCAACATAGTGATAATCTTCTGATATGATTTTTTTAAAATCATCAATACCAATAGGAAGCTTACGCATAGTGTCCTTTGTAATGTACGTCATGTGCACATGACGGGAATGTTCTCCTTCATTATTTCTTATTCGTAGATAATTGTGAAGCATTTTTTTGGTGGTCCAGGAGTGACAGCTATTGAAAAAAAATAAAAAAACTGTCGACATTTATTATGCATCCTACTATACATGAGGTATGCAAGAAAATACAGACCCCTTTGATACTACCATAGCCTACCAGGCTCTTACACGCCTAGCAAGGCATCCCTTTGATCTTACTATAAAAGGCGCAATTACAGCTGAACGCATTCATACCATGCAGGCATCGGGTGCAGGATTATCGCTTCTTTATGCCTTTGAACGCGTCAACGATCTTATCATGAAAGAGCTCTTTGAGCTTGCTGCTGAGCGCCATGCCCTTGAGCAAATGCAGGCCATGCAAAATGGCGAGATTGTGAATATAATCCATGGCTATGACAGTGAAAAGCGCGCTGTACAACATACCGCACTTCGTGATGTTTTTGATAACAATAAGCCTACCACAGAAATACGCGAGGCAGTAAAAAAAGAACTTACCAAACTTAAAGAGTTTATACAGAAAGTCGATACCGAGCGACGCTTTTCAGAGATGATCCTTATAGGCATAGGTGGCTCGGAGCTTGGTCCTAAGGCGCTTTTTCAGGGACTTGCCTTTTATCAACGAACGGATAGAAAAGTCCATTTTATTGGTAACATTGATCCCGACGATGTTGCGCTGACACTCCGTGCTGCAAATCTTGCCGAGACCTTGGTGGTGGTAGTATCAAAATCAGGTACTACGCTTGAGACGGCAACCAATGAAGCCTTTGTACGCGACGCCTTTATTAAGGAGGGGCTTGATCCTTGTAAGCAGTTTATTTCGGTAACTATGCCAAACACTCCCATGGATGACCCAAAGCGATATCTGCGCTGTTTTCATATGTGGGATTCTATTGGGGGACGATATTCAGCCACGTCGATGGTTGGAGGGTTACTTCTGTCATTTGGGGTGGGCTACGATGCCTTTATGGAGCTTTTGCGAGGCGCGCATGATATGGACCGCATTGCTACGCTTTCTGATCCTCGGCAAAACCTGCCTTTACTTGCTGCTCTTCTTGGCATTTGGCGGCGCAATTTTTTAAACATGCCAACTGTGGCGGTCATTCCCTATACTACTGTCCTGAGTCGCTTTCCAGCGCATCTACAGCAGCTGGACATGGAGTCCAATGGCAAGCGTATTGACAAAGAGGGGAGAGCCGTTAGCTTTGAGACAAGCCCCATAATATGGGGAGAGCCTGGTACGAATGCACAGCACTCTTTTTATCAATCGATTCATCAAGGAACGACGAGAGTGCCTATTGAGTTTATAGCGTTTGCCACACAGCAAGATAGCCTTGACTTTGAATGGAAGGGGACAAGTTCTCAAGAAAAGCTTCTCGCGAACGTTATGGCTCAGGCAGTTGCCCTGGCGACAGGACAGCAAAATGCCAATCCTAATAAAGTATTTCCTGGGAATACTCCTAGTTCGCTACTCATGGGTAAAAAACTCACTCCCTATACACTGGGAAGCTTACTTGCCTATTACGAGCATAAAGTTGCCTTTCAAGGATTCATCTGGGGGATTAACTCATTTGATCAAGAAGGTGTACAGCTTGGCAAAGTGCTCGCAGATCGCTTTATCACTCTCTATCGTGCAGCTCATGGTAAGGGAGAAGCTGAAGCCTTCCCAATGGGAGAGTCGCTTCTCAACTTCGTACAAAATGTCCGATAATTTTGCCAGCATACGGCATGATTTTTTACTCTGCCTGCGCTCTGAGCGCGGTCTTGCAAAAAATACCGTTGAGGCATACGGACGAGATATTACTGCCTTTTTTGCCTTTTTAGAGCATGAGGGATGCTCTCACATAGAAAAAGTCTCTCCCCAGCATGCTATAGCCTATCTTTCCTCCATGCATGATAAGCACTATGCAAGTAGCTCCAGATGCCGAGCACTTATTGCCATAAAGGTGTTATTCAAATATCTGAAACGAGAAGCTATCTTACAGCGAGATGTGGGGGCATTATTAGAGTCGCCAAAACTCTGGCAGACACTTCCAGAAGTGCTCTCATACGATGAAGTAGAAGCCCTCTTGAAGGCCGGATCCATGGATCCCAAAACCGGCATTCGCGATATGGCCATTATTGAAGTGCTCTATGCTACTGGGATACGAGTTTCTGAGCTTTGCAATCTCTCTTTGTATGACATTGACGAACAGCAAGTGAAAGTGATGGGCAAGGGGAGTAAAGAGCGGATAGTGCCCATTGGCAAGCGTGCGGTGGAAGCGGTGGATCAGTATTTAAATACACAGCGCTCGCTTTATGAAAGCGATAGGAATAAAGCGCTTTTTGTCTCTCAGCGCGGCCGTCCTCTTTCGCGCATGGCAGTATGGAAAATTATTAAGGCGTGTGCGAGGCGTGCTGGAATTACAAAAAACATCTCTCCACATACCCTAAGACACTCTTTTGCCTCGCATCTTTTGAATAATGGTGCTGATCTTCGTATCATTCAGGAAATGCTTGGCCATGCCCAAATCGCCAGCACCGATCGTTATACTCACCTCAATAGTAACCATATTCGCGACGCATTTCAGGCGTGCCATCCTAGATGGGGGCAGTATTCCACTACCCCTAAGTAATGGCTAACGTCTTGGGTAGCAAGAGAACAAGGAGTTTAGAGGAGATCACAGAGATGATGCAGGATCTGACGGTATGGAAAGCCACAAATATTGGGAGATTTTTTCACAGGGAGAGCCACAGGAGAATAGCTGCAGAGAGAGCTTGTCAGAGGCGTTAGGGGGGGCTTGAGGTGTTGGTGGTTATGTTCTGGGCTGCTTTTTTTACAGGGAGAGCTGCAAGAGAAGAGCGCAGAGAGAGCTTGTAAGATAATAATCTCTTAGCTTTCTCTCTAATCTCACTACTGCCCAAACCTTTATCACCAAAGCCTCAAGCACCACACACGCCTCTGACAAGCTCTCTCTGTAAGCTCTCTCCTGTGGCTCTCCCTGTAAAAAAAAGCCCTCCACACCGTAACCACCAGCACGTCAAGCACCACACATGCCTCTTGTAGTTTTCCCTGTAAAAAAGGCTCTATAATTTTTTAACGTTACTGCTGTAGGTATGCAGCTGCTTGAGAGACTGTCCAGCGGTTTTGTGGCTCGTGTGCCATGAGATTTCGGATGATAAACAGGACATGCTGATCAGACGTACGGTTTGCTGGAGTATCGGGCAGATTTTGGGTATGCTCCCTCACAAACGCCTCAATGTGTTCTAATTGTATCGAATCCCATACATTCATGCTTTCTAAAGTTGTTGATCTCGATGGTCTTGTGAGTGGACCGAAAGTTAGTACAGCAAGTATACAGCCGCATACATAACTTTCCATTTTTTGAAAGTGAGTAAATCTTTCTTGTGCTGTGGCAGTACTAGACAGTTGTAGATTGGGATATTTTGGAACAAGGGCATTCTGAGAATTGCGCTCTCTTAACTGCTCTGGAATGCGGGTATAGATTCTGCTCAGGCCACCACCGAGGCTGATTCCTGAGGGAAGAGGCATAGTTTCATTTACGAATTTTGCCCATTCAAAATCAATAATATGAATTCTATTTTCAG
>JABDDE010000108.1 GCA_013287775.1 Chlamydiota bacterium | reverse complement strand
CTTTTTGGCTTGCAGGATCAGCGGCAAAGTTTGCAAGGCGAGCAATTTCACTAAAGTTACAAATCCAGCCTTTTCCAATACGGCTTGTAATAAACTTGGCAAGATCGGGATCGCAGTTTAAGAGCCACCGCCGATGGGTCACTCCATTGGTTACATTCACAAAGCGATCAGGAAAGAGCTCATAAAATCCCTTAAAGGTCACCTTTTTTAAAATATCGCTATGAATTTGCGCAACCCCATTGACCTTATGAGAGCCAATGATGGCAAGATTTGCCATGCGCACAAGGCCATTTTCAAGAATAGAGAGTTTTCGCACACGATCTTCTTCATGAGGAAAACGGGTGCGAACGATGTTGCAAAATTCGAGGTTAATACGCTCGATGATATGGTATTGCCGTGGCAAGAGGGTACGAAAAAGCGTCTGATCCCATTGTTCCAGCGCTTCAGCAAGAATGGTATGGTTTGTATATCCAACACATCCTTGTGTGATTTCCCATGCTTGTTTCCATGCCATATTGTGGTCTTTTGTGAGAATGCGCATGAGCTCTGCAATCAAGACTGTGGGATGCGTATCATTTATTTGGATGCGTATTTTATCGGCAAATTCCGATATATCCGTATGCGTCGCAAAATAGTAGCGAAAGATATCTTGAAGCGATGCAGATGCGAGCAAAAATTCTTGTTTAAGGCGTATTCTCTTGCCTACATCTGTCACATCACTAGGATAAAGCACGTCAGTAAGCGTTGTGTTTTCTGCGGCCTGATCGAGACGGCCTGCATTATATCGTTGCAGTTCAAAGTTACGTGGCGATTCTTTTGTACTCCAGAGTCTGAGGGTTACAACAGAAAAATCATGCGTTTCCTTATAGCCTAGTATGGGAATATCATAGGGCATTGCCCAGACTTCATCGTAATCGGCAAGTCCATATACTTCTTCATGTAGCGCATTGGTATCCTTTACAAGATTGCCGCCAAACTGTACAGAGAGTTTGCGAAGGTCTCGGCGAAACTCCCAAGGATTTTCAGTTCTAAGCCATAGATCGGGCTTTTCTACTTGTACGCCATCCCATATTTGCTGTTCAAAAAGGCCATATTGATAGCGTAGTCCGTAGCCTCGAGAAGGCATTTGGAGGGTTGCAAGAGAGTCCAAAAAGCATGAGGCAAGCCGGCCAAGACCACCATTGCCAAGATTGGGTTCATATTCATGATGAATGAGTTGATCGAGTGAGCGATTGGTTTTTTTTAAGACGCGCAGTACTATCTCTTGATTGTTTAAGTTTACGATGTTATTTGTTAAAAACCGCCCTGGGAGGTATTCCATAGAGAGGTAGAAGATCATGCGCGTATTTTTGTTTGTCCATGTCTCAGCAGTAGCCTGCCAGTTGATCATGATCTCTTCCCGAATGGCATAACAAAATGATCGATAAAATTCATCTTCATCGGCCTCTTCCAGGACTCTGCCAAACATGGTAATAAGATAGTGCCGGATCTTTTGTACGAGGATATCGGCCTGTACATCTAGGTTTTGTTCTGTCATAAGCTCTGTATACCGGAAGACAGAATTTTGTGGTAGGAAAAATGAAAATTACTGGGGGCCAGTAATGGTCATGATGATATCGAGTGCGTTGAATTTCGTGAGGATTCGCTTTAATGCCTCCAGGATGGCCTCACGATCGAGGAAAGCTTGATATTGCTCGCTGCCAACAAGTTCTGCAACCTCAGCGAAGGGCTGCATGAGCAGAGCTGGATTGATTTCTCGGTTTTTCTTGAAAATTGCATCGGTAATCTCTTCTAGATGGGAAAAGGTGATCATAACCAGTTCTCTATAAGACTCTTCTTTTTCTTTTGATAATGTGATATAATTTTTAACAAGCTCGCTGAGGGTTATAGCTGCTCGTGAGGCTATTTCGTCATGATTTGTAACAAGCGCATATTGGGCGCATTTTTCTATGAATTGGAGTGGCACATGAGCAAGAGAGGGGTTGTACCGTGCAAAATGCAGACTGATTTTGCCATAAATGCTGATGATATCCTCGGCTACGGGATCCATTTTTTCATCCAATGCTTCTTCAAATACCCACTGAAGTCGTTTTGCAAGATAGATGCACAGAGAATTTACGTGATCGAGCAGTGATGTCTCGATAGTTGCTATAGGATGGCTTCTGAGAGATCTCTGAAAGGCTGGTACATAGCCTTCTACTATTGCGAGTGCCTGCTCAAGAGCATAGCTTGCGGTATGAAAGCTGCCCTTGCGCATCGATTTGGTAGCTGCCTCTATAATATTATCTATCCATTCATACGCCTCTGTTTCTCGACCTGTGGCAACTGCATGTAAGCATTCATGCACGACTTTGTCTAAAAGAAAAATATGATGACTATAGTGCATCATTCGTTGTATGTATAGGCGTAAAGCATCGCAGGCCAACCCAAAAAGCACAATCCAGAAGACAATGAGGTAATGTACCACCGCCAAATTGCTTCCCCATGTGGTTGTAAATACAATGAAGTAGCAATAAAGGGAAAAAATGAAAATATACAGGCGATAGGCATAAATGGGACGATCTTTTAAGAAAAGTTCCTGAGATCTTGGAATAGTTTCTGCCTCTATGGTCGCAAGTGTTGGCCAGATAAGTGATTTGACAAGTGCACTGATCAACAGAAAGAAAGAACCTACGATTGCCACCACCATGCCTTCTACTAGAGGCATATTTTCTAAGGGGACTGTAGAGGTGGTAAGGCCAAAGAGCAGGGCAACGAGAATAGATATAATAGTTATATACATAGTGTTAAATTTTTAAATAATTTTGTGAGTACCGCATTAATAGTCTTTTCCATAACCACTTCGCGAGTTCCTGTCAAGTGCATTGTCCATGTTTGCGGGGCAGTATTTGGCACTATAATGCACGCGCACACTGTCCCTACGGGTTTTTGGGGAGAGCCTCCACTTGGGCCAAAAATACCTGTTACGCTTACTGCAGCTGTAGTATGCAGTTGATGAAGCGCCCCTTCAGCCATTTCTCGGGCAACTTCTTCACTGACGGCTCCATGCGCTTCAAGGGTTTCTCGGCGAACATGCAGAAGCTCTATTTTGGCAGTATTGGAATAGGCTACAATACTGCCTTGAAAATATGACGATGCGCCTGCAAGCTTTACGAGTCGTGCTGCCAAGCCGCCTCCTGTACAGGATTCAGCGGTTCCAAGTGTAATTTTTTTCTCTTGAAGGCGTGCATGCAGCGCCTCTTCGATAAGGCCATGTGGAGCCGAAAATATAGCCATAGAGCACTTCATCGCCAATGCAAATTAGGTGGATGGGGATTTTTGCAGCAGTGACATCCATAAAATAGCCATTGTGCCCACAAAAATGGCACTGTCAGCAAGATTAAATATAGGGTAGTGATATCCCCAAAACGTGACAGCAAGCATGTCTATAACATGGCCATAGAGGAAAAAATCAATCACGTTAGCTATCGCGCCGGTGATAATCAAGGCGAGAGGAAAATACCACGATGGGTGAGGTTTTTCATAATATAAATACACCCCAAGGCCCACTATAAATAGAATACGACAAAAAGCAAGCAGCTTTGGATATGATGCAAACAGCCCCCACGCAGCACCGGTATTAATAGCAGGCGAGATCGCGACATCAATTCCAAAAAAATTACTACATAGCATAATAGGCGCCCGCGGTGTGGGAGAGTTAAGAAAATACTGCTCTACAGCCTGCTTTGAGAGGATGTCACACGCAAACACCAGTATAACGACAATGGCTACCATCCAGCGCATGAAAATTATATAAGTCCCTTTTCAAGTTTTTCCTGGGCTTTTACAGTGGTGTTGGCGTATGGCATAGCTTCAAGGCGTTTTTTTGGAATTTCTTCACCGCTTATATCACAGACGCCGTAGGTGCCATCCTGAATTTTTTCAAGTGCGCGCTCTATTTGTCTGAGCACTTGGAATTCGTGGCTTGTGACTTCGAGACTAATATGTCGATCAAAGTCATCCGTGCCTTGGTCTGCTTGGTGCTGAGAATATCCTGTAGCCTCATCAGG
>JABDDE010000107.1 GCA_013287775.1 Chlamydiota bacterium | reverse complement strand
ACGGGAACACACAGGGAGCCTGTAGCGCTCTTTATTGAGCTCGCTGATCGCTATGCCTATAAGGATCTTCGCAAGGTGCTTGCCTTCCTGTTTCACTCTCTTGGCACTGATCTTAAATCACAAGGGCCATCGATTGCCACAGGGCTTTTATACACGCTACTGCATGAAGTGCGCTCGCTGCAGGCTATTTTGGGAGTGTATCAATTTTTTCGCATGCGTATGCGTCTTATTGATAACTTATTTGCAAAAAATGGCTTAGAAGTGCCAAAACAGATGACCTTTGAGGCCATTTCGCGCCAGTTTGTGACGCTTCTTCAAGAGCGCTATCCGAGTGGCGATAAGGTGCTTCAGACTGCTGGCAAGCTTGGTATTGAAAAGTGGATATTAGCAAAAATTATTGTGTTTAGCCAGCTTCGGGATGCAATTCGAGAGGTTGCACTCCATCAACTGTATCGCTCTGTCGATCACCGAAATGAACTCTATGATGCTATCATTGAAGCCTTAGAAGAGCTTGAGGAAGAGCTTGATGCACTCTTAGAAAAAGAAGAGGAGGAAAAAGAAAAAGAGGATGAAGAAGATGAGGATCAAGAAGGTGAGGAAAAATGATCACAGATAAGTTTGGGATGCTTCTGGAGGAGCTAGGAGGCCTTTTTAAGGTAAAGCTGCAGCCCGATAAGAATGGGGCATGTAGCCTTAAGTTTAATAATGGTATTCAGGTGCAGATGGAGCTGGATAAAAGAGGTGAGTATCTCTTGCTCGCAACTGATTTGGGGCAAATTCCGGCAGGACGATATCGAGAAAATGTGCTCCGAGAAGCGCTGAAAGCCAATGGCCTGCCACCGCCAAGAAATGGTATTTTTGCATTTAGTAAAAAAAATGAATCCCTGGTACTCTCCGATACGTTATTTGTTGAAGAAGTAAATGGCCTAAAACTTCGCGACTTTCTGCGACAATTTACGCAAAAAGCGCTGCTCTGGAATGGCGCCATCCAGCGAGGCGAGGTGCCTTCATTTACGGGCAGCGAGCTTACCTTTGGTGGCAAGACTGGGCAGCCTGGTGGCATTTTTGGACTCATGAGGTAATAATGACAAAAATAACACCCACGAAGGGATTTTTTAAATTTTTTTCAATGACGCGAGGTAATTACATTGGAACATAAAGATCGTTTAGAAGAAATGGGAAAGAAGCCCCATCATGGAATTGCGCTTCCGCTTTCTGCACTGCGCAATCCTGAAGGCGGTGGCTGCGGCGAATTTTTAGATCTTATCCCTATTATTGAATGGTGTAAAAGCATTGGCTTTGATGTTATTCAGCTCCTTCCACTCAATGATTCAGAGTGCGATCCTAGCCCCTACAACGCCATTTCTGCCAATGCGCTGCACCCTATGTATATTTCTATCGCAAAACTTCCCTTTCTCGAGAAGGTAGTTGGTGTTGAAAAAACACTTAATAAATTGAGAGAATTTGGATCTGGTCCAAGATTCTCCTATAATCAAGTACGCTGTCATAAAGAACATTTTCTTCGCTTCTATTTTGATACGGTTTTCGAGCATATTGAATTACTTCCTGAATACCAAAAATTTATTAGTGAAAATACATGGCTTGAGAATTATGCACTCTTTAAGGTGCTGAAAATGGCTCATGACGAGCACCCATGGTGGGATTTTGGATCCTATGCAATGCATCCCAACGAGGATTTTATTGTTCTTTTTAAAAAAGAATTTGAAAAAGAAATATGTTTTCATAAGATGGAGCAGTTTTTAGCCTTTTCGCAGTGGGAAAAGGTAAAGTGGGTGGCCGAGCTTCATGGGGTGTATCTCAAGGGCGATATTCCTATTTTGATAAGTCGTGATAGCTGCGATGTATGGGCCAGCCAGGAGCTATTTCATCTTGAGTATGCGGCTGGTGCTCCACCTGATTTTTATAGTAGTGAAGGACAGAATTGGGGCTTTCCCATCTACAACTGGCTAAAAGCAGAAGAGTGTGGGTATCAGTGGTGGAAAGAGCGGCTACGAGTTGCTCAGAAGCTCTATCATTTATATCGTATCGATCATATTGTAGGCTTTTATCGTATTTGGGCTATCCCCCACGGGAAGACAGCCAGAGAGGGTTTTTTTATTCCGCAAAATAAAGAAGAATGGCTCTCTCAAGGAGAAAAATGTATGCGCATGCTTCTCAGCGCATCTACCATGATACCTATTGGTGAGGATCTTGGTGCCGTACCGGCCGAGGTGCGCAAGTCGCTACATAAGCTAGGCATTCCAAGAACCAAAGTACAGCGCTGGGAGCGGCGCTGGGACACGGATAAAAGTTATATACCGCTGAGTGACTATCCCAGAGACAGCATGACAACCGTTTCCACACACGACTCAGAAACACTATCAGGCTGGTGGCAAAATGGTGACGATGATGCAAGGGCATATTGTGCTTTTAAAAAATGGGATCTTAAAGCCTTACAAGAGCCACTTTCTTACGATATGCGCTATGAAATGCTTGCTGACAGCCATGCCTCAAATAGCATGTTTCACATCAACTTATTACAAGAGTATCTGAATCTTTTTCCAAAGCTTTCATGGGATACACCAGAAGATGAGCGCATTAACATTCCGGGCGTTGTTCTCGACCAGAATTGGACCTATCGTTTCCGTCCTAGCATTCAGGAAATTATCTCCAACAAAAAGCTTGCTGCAAGTATGCAGAGCTTGCAGAGGGGACTAACAGAGAAAGCTTGACAGAGGCTTGTGGGTGTGTGTGGGTGGAGGGGGCTTGGTGTGTTGGTGAGGAAGGTCTGGGGAGCTTTTTTTACAGGGAGAGCCACAGGAGAAGAGCTTACAGAGAGAGCTTGACAGAGGCGTGTGGGGTGCTTGATGTGTTGGTGAGGAAGGTCTGGGCTGTGTTTCTAAGGTCCAAGGACCGAAATGGGGAAGCCATGGATTGGTAGGAAACCAGGCCATAGCCCTGGTAAAGGCCCGTAGGGCCGAAATTTCGGTCCTACGGACCTTAGAAAAGGCCTTTTAAGGCCGAAATATGTATAGCCCGGTTCCCTCGCTGCATCGCAGCACCTATCTACAAATAACTCAGAATAACCCCTTCTTGTATTAAAAATGTGAATGAGTTACAATGATTATATAACCACCAAAGATGATATGTTGATTATAACTGCATTTTATATAGAAAAATAAAACTCATGAAAAAAAGAAAAATTGAGAAGAAATATACTTGTACTGGATTTGGTTTCCACGTAATATTAATAGATGTACCAATGTGTGAAGTACGCGGCATCTGGACACCAGATATTAATTATAACGCGCTCCAAAAGGTGGTTCTTTTGTCGCTCTGTCATATTCCTGCACCATTGACTGGGAATCAGATTCGGTTTATAAGAAAATATTTCGCGTTAACACTTGAAGCATTTGCGCATATATTTGGAGTTACACATGCAGCTGTTCTCAAATGGGAAAAAAAAGGCGATGAAATAGCACATATTTCCGTAACCACTGAACGAGAAATTCGCCTTTTTGTCCTCGATGCATTATTGGAAGGTGCAAAAGATTTTAGAAATGCATATCGAAAGCTTGTTGTGCAAGATTTTACGCAGACAGTTACTCAATTATGCGTTGACGCACAGCGTGAGCTGGTAGCCGTTAATATGTAAACTAATGTGATGTGTGCTTTTCCTTTCTGAAAAGCGCACATCGTGTTAGATTAAGAATCAAGCCGCAATATAAAGGTAAGTAAATCTTGTAATAATTGCTTTTTCTATTCTGACAGGTCCTGTGCTGCCGCTGCGTAGATATCCTGTTGCTCAGCAAAATGATCACGGAGTGTATTGATTTCCCGCCGTATGGTATCACGTATATTCAGCAGTCTATATCCTTTCTATTTCTACACGTCTACACGTTTTTTCACATTTACAAAAATTAAGTATATGTGATACAATTTATTTTATATAATTTTTAAAAATATTGAGGTATTTATGCTTAGTACATCGTCAGCTTCAGCACCACAATGTCGATCCTTTGATGAGACGCATCCGCTACATGATATTTTTCGCATACCTGCAGTAGTTCAGCAACTCGCACCCATACTTTCCTCTTCTTCACTTTCACTTACCG
>JABDDE010000106.1 GCA_013287775.1 Chlamydiota bacterium | reverse complement strand
TTCGCGGACGCTAACGCGCCGCTCGGCCCGGAATTTATTTCGTGGTCGGTCCCCCGCAGGGGGATCGACCACTTACCCACTTACCCATTCCATGCGCCAACGACATGTAAGAATACAAGTATAATGAGTATTGGAGCTAGATATTTGATGGTCGTGATAAAATAGAAGCGCAAAAGAGGGGCATGTACTTGTAGCTGTTGCAGCGCTGCTTTCATACCCCAACGCCACCCAACGAGGAGCACCGCTGCGCAACCACACACAGGAATAAGAATAGAGGTAGTAATGAAGCTGATGCTGTCCAAAAAGTTATGACCAAAAAATGTCATATCTTGCAAAAGGCTGGTCGAAAGAGCGCTCGGAATGCCTAAAAGAAATGAGCCAAGGCAAACCATACAGGTTGCTTTTTTGCGCTCTATTCCCTTTGTTATATTGAGATGCGCAATAAGTGGTTCTAAAGCGGATACCTGTGAGGTGAGTGCTGCAATAAAGACAAAAAAGAAAAAGAAGGCTACAATACACGTTCCAAAATGACTGTGTGAGAAGATGGTTGGAAGTGTTTCGAATATAAGACTTGGGCCGAAGTTCATTTCTTTGTGAGATGCAAATACTACACTGAGAATACAAAAAGCAGACAAGAGAGAGACAAGCGTATCTGCGGCAACGACAGCAAGAGAAGACAAGAGCGTTTTTTCTTGGCGATGTAGGTAACTACCATAGGTAATAAGCGTCCCTTGGCCAATGCTTAATGTAAAGAAAGCATGACCCAAGGCTATAATCACTGCAACAGCTGAGATGTTTTTCACAGAAAATGAAGTGAAAAAAGAGACTATCTCTGAAGCAGTAGGCAAACTCGATGCCCATCCAGTAAAGATAAACAATAATAGAAAAAACAGCGGCATGCAGACTTTATTGCACACTTCAATACCGCGTCGACAGCCGCCTAACAAAAACCATACACTCAAAGCCATGAATAGTAACTGAAATGCAGGTGCCCACAGAGGGTTTTGTATGAGCGATTGAAAATGAATATGCGCAGCTGCAATAGTATCAATTTGAGCAAGATTGCCAAGGAGTGCTTGGGTAAAATACCCTAAAATCCAACCGGCAACAACGCTATAAAAAGAGCTGACTATAAATCCTGTCCAAGACGCTATCGCGCCAATCCTTTTCCATCCGACACTACCTTTTCCCAGTTGTTCAAAAGCAGCTGACGGAGGTTTGTGCGTCGTTTTACCGATAATAATTTCTGAAATGAATGCAGGAATCCCTACCAATACAAGGAAAAGTAGGTATAACAAAATAAAGCTCCCACCACCGTATTGACCTACAATGTAAGGAAACTTCCAAATGTTAGCAAGGCCAATTGCAGACCCTGCAGCGCTTACAATAAATGCAAGCCGCGATGAAAATGAATCTCTTTCTTGTGTAATAGCTTGTGTTGCGAAGATTTCCTCCTTTTTTACAGAAAATTTTACCTGAAAAGAGAAATTTTTGTCAATTGGGTGAAAAAGTTGACAAAATGGCACTGGAAATGCCAAAATGACTGTAAAAATGGCATTTGTGATGCCATTACTACAAGAGCTGCTTGCAAAATTCGCTTTGGAGACAAAATTCGATGATTTTGGCATTCATGCAAAACTCTTCACAAGTCGACATACTCCAGCGAGTAGGCGACTTGTGAAGAGTTTTGAACCAATGGCAAAAGCGCGAATTTTGGCCCAAATCGGAATTTTGTAAGTAGCTCACAATACGATGAAATATTATAAGCGATTATTTTGCCCACCTAAGCAGAGTTTTTTTCTGTTTGGGCCAAGAGGGACAGGGAAATCTACTTTGATTCATAAGGTGTTTTCAGATGCTTTGTGGATTGATTTACTCCGCCCAGATATACTCAGAAGCTATAGCGCACGTCCAGAGCGTCTTTTTGAGATCGTTCATGGCAATCCTGAGAAACAGGTTATCGTTATTGATGAGGTGCAAAAAATTCCTTCCTTATTGACAGTGGTACATGCGCTTATAGAAGAACAACAGGGGAGAGGAAGGCAATTTATTTTAACGGGATCAAATTCTCGAAAGCTCAAGCGCTGTAATATTGATTTACTGGGCGGACGCGCACTCAAGTGTGTGCTCCATCCGTTTATGGCGGCAGAATTGGGAAGTGATTTTTCTTTGCATAACGCATTGCACCATGGACTGCTGCCATTACTTCTCGCAAGTCAGAATCCTAAACAGTCTCTCGAAGCGTATGTAGGGTTGTATCTCCAGGAAGAGATTCAAGCTGAGGGATTGGTTCGCAATATTGAAAGCTTTTCTTGTTTTTTAGAAACCATAAGCTTTTCACATGCAAGCGAGCTCAATGTTACCAATATTGCAAATGACTGTGAAGTCAAGCGCAAGACGGTGGAAAATTACATAGAAATTTTAAAAGAGCTTTCTTTAGCTTTTCAGCTGCCTGTGTTTTCAAAACGAGCCCAGCGTGCGCTCACGACACATCCTAAGTTCTACCTTTTCGATGCAGGAGTGTTTCGTGCGCTCAGGCCTTGCGGCCCCTTTGATCGCCCAGAAGAAATTGATGGATTGGCTCTAGAAGGCCTTGTGGCACAGCATCTTCTTGCATGGAATGATTATAGTACAGACAAGCATGAGATTGGGTTTTGGCGTACTCGTTCTAAGGTGGAAGTCGATTTTGTGGTATATGGCTCACAAGGCATTTTTGCAATTGAGGTGAAGAATAGCTCCAAAATCAACTTGCACGATTTGAAACCGCTTGAAACCTTTCTCACCGATTATCCTATGGCAAAGGCACTCTACCTCTACCGTGGCACTGAGCAACTCCTTCATAAAAATGTTCTCTGCATGCCTGTGGAGAAGTTTTTGACGCAGCTAATGCCTAATCAATCGATAGCGAATTTCTTTTAGTGCAGCAACTGCCTTATAGCGCCAAGAAGCTGCAAAATTAAAAATAAAAATAACTAAAATGAAGAGAATGAAAAATATGGTCGTTCACAATTAACACAAAATTAACAAAATCTTTCTTGTAATAATATCTGGTTTGGTATACAATTGACATTATAAACTATAAAATTTATTATAATGAGGTATTTATGTCCACAATCGGTATGTCATTAAGTGTAAGTGGGATGCAGGATGAAGTGAGGACAGCTTCTCCAACTCCCTCTCCTATAAATCGGACCAGCGGAGCGTCTCAGATTTTGCCCATGGTATTAGAGGAGCAAGGGAATAATATGGCCCCGTCTCTTCAAAATACTGCGGTTCGAGTCAATGAGGTAGCATTGTCCCCGCCACAACCGCTGCGACCCGAGGTTGCGGCTGAAGCCAATGAGCTCCGAGACGTAGATGATTATGTATTTCGTTATCAGTCCACAGAGGCGCTTCGTACATTGCGCACTAGAATGAGAACTTGTATCTTTGAGTTATTTGATTATCAAGAGCGTTTGCAGACATTTGTAGGTGGGCCGTTAGTTATAGATCTAGATTCACATGGCATGCTTCCCTCTCTTGAGTTAAGCGGAATCCCATCTCGACTACATGGTGCCATAGGAGAATTATATGAAATTAACCATACATTGGTTGATTTACAAGATCTGTTACGCAGGGTGGGTAATGAGTTGTATAGCAAACGCAGGGCTAAGAGCGATAGAGCGCGAATTCTTGCAGATTAAAATAAATCCTTGCAATTCGAACAGCTCGTAAGTCGTACATGGCGTTATTTATTGCTTTACCAATACCTTTTTCCCCTCGAAGACAATGGCCAGCGGTATAATATGCGTATAGCCCTTATGTTGTAGCTCGCAAGCATACCGTTTATCTGCAATTTGTTGTAAGGCGCTCGCTGCTGCAATTTCGAGCGTTTCATGCTGTTTTGCATTAACCTTCTTAAATTCTATAATGAGCGCAGGTTTTGTGGTATCCTTCGGCGCTATCATCACATCATAGCGCCCAAGCCCGGCTTCTCGATTAGATGTAATGGAATGGGTCCCGGCCAGGGTTGCAAGCATGCCTAGGACAAATGCATGATAAAAGTTTTCCGGTTCTGGATTTTTATCTTTTCGATCTCCAACGTCAAAAAAACCAAAACTTGTAATAACAAATTCTTCAAACAATTCTGTAAATTTACTAATATCACCAGCCACAAGATATTCTAACATTGTGTTATAACGAATTTCTTTTTTTGAA
>JABDDE010000105.1 GCA_013287775.1 Chlamydiota bacterium | reverse complement strand
AGGCTATGGCGCTTCCACGCATTGGGTAAACAATCATACCATTCATATCATGGCGTTTGTGTAAGATAAATAATGTATTCTACTGCTCCGAGTTTACGAGGATGCAGTAGAACTGAACAAACCCATCTGGACCAGTATCTTGGCAATAAACGCCTGCTTTACTCGCATATCATTTGGATACGCCTCATATGCCTCACGAGCAATATAGGCCTCTTTCTTGATTTTGGCCTCGTGCGCATCTATTGCGGCATCTATGCCTTGATTTGCTACGATAGGGATGCCATGTCTTTGTAGCACTGCTCGCTGTACAGAAGGCTCTGCTGCTCGGCTTCGCTGATCGCGAAGTTGCTGTCTTGCAGTATCAATACTCGTAATATCATCATGATACATGCCCCAGTCACTCAGATCTCTACTTCCACTTGCCCCGCCCCAGTATACTGAGACAGGCACATTAGTCAGGCACCAGTCTCTAAATAGATTGCGATTGTCGACGTTAGCACCAGGACCCACTTCTTGTTGGATACATGTGATAATATTAAACGGTGTATACATCTTCTCAAAGCGTTGTCGCAAACGCTGTGTATTATTTGCGTACTCTCTGTTAATGCGAGTGCCCGCAAAGTATATGTCATCAAAGCGCTCCTCAGCCTTCGGTGTGCCACGAATTGCAAGCGCGTGCCCTACTAAACGCAAAAAGCCCATAAATTCATGCGGTTCATCCCCTGCATTTTCTACGCCTGTTAAGCTTAAAACCCGTGCATTTGCCTCGCGCATATTGTTCAATTCACGAAAGATAACCGTCTCAAAAGAAACCGGCCTATTAGTGACAATTTGTTGATAAAGGTCCACCGCATCCGCCTTATATCTGCCTCCACAATGGCCCACAGAGTCTATAAGCGTTGCCAAAAACTGTATTTTTTTCTTTTTCAGATTGGTGAGTGCTTTATCACGCACTTGTTTTGCCTCTTCCGTATTGTGTGGCAGCTCAGTTGCTTTTTGTTCTGCATCGTTCAAGTATATTAATATATGAACAATAGTTTGTTTAATTTTACCCCAAAATGCCCGAGCCTCTTCAGGTTGGTTTATAGGATTAGGCGCTCCAGAAATAGGAGCATGGGTAATCACATTGTTTATGTATGTGCTTAGCGTTTCACGAGCATTCTCACGAGGGGTTGTGAGCTGTGCCTGGAGTTCTGCAAGAGGAAGAGCCGTAAAGAAATTGATTAACCCATCTCGAAATGCGCCGTCCTGATCTATAATAGAGGCAGGCAGCGGTGGAATGACATCATCGAAGCGCACTCTCTCATAATGGTCGACAGATAAGCGATAGTCCATATTGTATGCAAACTCCTCTGTTCTTAGAGCGGTAATAAGGTCTCGCATGTCGGGTCTATGTGTTTGAAGATCCAGCATAAAAGTGTTGAAGTCCTCTTTGCCTATCAAGGTCGCAGTGCTATTCAGTGCTTGAAACACCTCACGCTCGCGCGTTTGTAGCTGGATATATTCTTCCGGGGATGCCTCTTGCTTCTCTTCTTTATACTTTTGTAAGAGAGTAAGAAATGCTACACATTGTAGTGTTCCTTTCGAGGTGGCCCTTTCTGCAAGAGTTGTGACAGTCAGATCGTCAATTATTTGATTATCTATCACATGCATATCACGAAGCATCATGTGAAGCTCGTAATTTTTGGCTAAGAGATCACCAATTTTAAATAATATTTTATATGACTTTGCATATGAGTCACACAGTCGTTCAAGGCGATACGCAAACACTTTTCGTAGTAGATCTCGTCCTTCAGGACTTGCTGCTAAGGCTTCTCTTTGGTCTAGTATCCAGTCACACTGTATGTCTTCTTGAAGAATGCGCGTGCGGGTCGCATCCTCTGGAGTAGCTGCGAGTGCAGCAAAGCGTTGTATTGAGGATACATCTGACATAAACCCACGCAGAGTAAGGTTTAGGGGTCTAGTTGGATACAGCTCCTGTACTAGCTCTTCGCACTGCTCAAGAGTCATCTGTGTCATGAGTGTATCTAATTGCAGGATAAACTCTGCATGAGGTTCTTTATTTGCTTCCTGTTGTTTGAGGTATTGCGCGTATACCTGCACACAAAGGACTTGTCCTTCATGCTCTCGAAAGGCAGGGTAAGCGGTTTTGAGGTATTCGAGAAATTCATGCCTGATAGATAGTGGTATGCTTGCTGTTTCTGCCAATGCCTGACCCATTTCAATAATGGAACGATTTCGTTCAGCTGAGTCCTGGCTTGCAAGCCCTCGGCAGGCAAGTTCGAGGTTTGCTTCATAAATGGCCTTTAATAGATTTTTGGCTGCGGAGTTAGTGCAAACGATTATGCTCAGAGTCCGGATGACCCCTGAAAAATGATCGGGCGCCATGTTGCCCCGATAGGCAGTGATGCTCTGCACAGTCGCTGTACGCTCTGCAAGAGTAAGAGGTGTACTCTGAAGGTGATGTATCTGACGGAGCGCTCCCATATCTGTCCGGAGGATCGGATAGAGCTCACTCACATTGGGAATCAGCGTATTAAAATTGGGAAGGTGCTCTCGAAACTGGGTGAGCAGGGCATCACAATGATTGGCATCACAATGAGTAGCTATGTTGTGTAAGGTAAGAATCGTACTCGGATACATGCCAGAATTACGATCCTGATTTGCCCATATTAATAACTTTGCATACTGAAGTTCGTAAGTAATGGCATGAAGTGGAGCAAGGAGACTTGGATATAGAGTACCAAGGTGTGTTTTGATTTTAGCAAAATGGTGTGCAAGCACACTAGTTTCGATTTTTGCGAGGTCCCAAATGGTTTGCATGCGCTCTGTATCGGTTAGGGGGCCTCGGAGACGCTCAGTTGTCATTTTGTATGTTCTGAGCTTTGTTTCAATCATATAACGTGGTAACATAGCAGCCAATATAGTTGAGGTAACCTTGCCCTGAGGATTTGTCTCTATTCTTTGGATAAGATCATGACATCTGGCAATATGTTGATTTTGCTGCTCAGGTGAGAAATTTTGCAGATTCTCACCTGCGTCTAATTGTGCTTCCAAAGATTCTCTATTTAGTTCATGCGCTATGGCCCTATTGACATCAGTAATAACCGTACGAAGTGCCGAGGAGGCATATTGCCATACTGCATCAGACAGGATAGCATAGCCCTCACTCATTTCTTTAGCAAGCTTTTTGCACTCATGAAATGTGTTCCGTATATGAAGGGCAGGAGAAGTCTCCCCTGTCTCTCTGGAATCTGGGTGAGCAGACAATGCACACTTTTCTTGCAACTCAACAAAATATTCATATAAACCCCAAAATTCAACCCACTTTCCCACTGGAATTGAATATTGGTTTTCAAAAAATCTTTTATCTTCAGAAGACAAACCGTCGTAATTACAACGCATACTAGTTATATCGTTATTCTCTAAAGCATTACGAAGTTCAAGAAAACTGCGCAGATGTGATGCTGATTCTCCTTTTCGGTACATATCATGATATACCAAGAGTAAGTCTTTCCGTTCTTTTCCACTGAGCGTATAGCGTTCTGCATAGAGCGCATCACGATTTGCCAGACGATTTGTACAACGAGTAAAATACTCAAACCCCGTAGCTACTTGTTCTACTGCCCCTTTTCTCCTTGCTATCCAATTCTGGCCCGATTTTCCAGAACACCAACCCTGCAGAGTGATAATAGCACGAAAATCTTGGTTTTTATATGCTGTCTCGAGGTTCAAAAGTGGCAGCATCATATTACTGCCCCACGCACTGTGTTGAAGCCTAACCTGAAAAGCATCTGGCAACAAGGCTACTCGTTCAGGAGTGGCAGCAAACATCCAATCAATTATAACCTTTGGAAGTAAATCCTCTACGCTTCCCTGCAATCGCCATGGCCCATATGCATCAATGGCAGCCACCAGCGTATTTTGTAAGAGGTGCATTGCCTGTATTTCGCTCATAGCAGCCGTTGCCCCTTGCGTATGCGTCAACAGCTGATCAATATCTGATCGCTGTTCTGAAATGAGCGGGGTAAGGATAGAGTCCATTTGCTGCACGACGGATCGACGATTTTGATTTTCCTGCCATGCTTGTATGAGTGGCTTGATACGATTTACAAGCTCGATTGTGGCCGGCGAGGATACTGGTCGTGCAAGTATCTGGGGCTTGTCTGCATTACTTTGCAGTGCTCTACTGGCTATCGCTACTACTGCTTGATCGCTCGGAGCTTGATTTGCTGCTGGATTTGTAGCTTGATTTGCTGTTGGATTCGCTTCATGGAGACTGCCATTTTCTTGTGGTTTTTGCTGCACAGTTGCAGAAAATTGTATGCTACTTGTTGACATAATAGACCTCTAATTTTGTAAATTATTATGCGA
>JABDDE010000104.1 GCA_013287775.1 Chlamydiota bacterium | reverse complement strand
AGCCAGCAGCACCATTGCCCACGGCCAAAAACTTTGCGGCGTAAAAAAGAATGAGGAGCCATTGAGTGAGATGCATTCTTTACTTTTTAATTTAATACGAAAATAGAGACGAGCCACAAGAAATGAAAAAAACCGCACGACATAGCCCGACATCGAGATGGTAATAGCAGTCACCATACATCCTGTAATGATACCCACTACCGAAAAGCCGCGATCCGGGGGCAAAAGCATAACTGAGCTTAAGAGATACAACACTCCCGCTGCAATGAGCACACCTAAAAAGCCAAAGAAATTAGTGGTTGCCACGATTTGACCACGATAGGTATTAGGAGCCATCACTTGAATAAAGGAGTCAAGAGGCACTAAATAGAGCCCCCCAAAACCACCAATGGCAATGACAAGAGGAATAACATAAGAGAGGCGGTCAGCATAGAAATCAAGAAGAATACAACATACCGTAATCCCAATGCCACCGATGGGGACAAGACCGAGCTCTACCGCCTTGCCAGACAGCTTGCCAGCAAGTAAGGATCCCGCTCCAATACCAAGTGCTGTGAGCAAGAAAAGATAGCCGCCCTGCACATCTGTAAGGTGAAGGTTGTAGATAGCAAAAGGAATCACGTTCATCTGCACAAAAGCACCTACAAAGAGAAAATAGGCCGATCCTAAAACCGCACTCAAAAGCGAGGGCTCCTGCCGGATCACCCTTAGGCTGCGAATAAGCTCCGTAATAAACCATGCTGTTACTTTTTTTTCCGAGCCTGCTGGCGGGGTGTCTTGAATCTTATAGCTCGCTATAAGGCCGCAAACTGCAAAAATTGCGCAAAATGTTGCCGCAACCACAAAATGGCGATTGGTAATATCCGTAAGAAATGAGGCTAAAAAAGTGCCTACAATAATTGCTGTATAGGTAAACGAGGTAAGAATCCCATTTGCCTTGGAAATATCTTCTCGAGGCACAATTTCAGGAACAATGCCATACTTGCACGGCCCAAAAAGCGCGCTATGACAGGCGAGTAAAAAGAGACCCGCAAAGGCTAGATACTTGGAAAGAAGACCAAATGCCACCATGCCAAGAAGCATAATGCCTACTTCCATGATCTTCGTTGCTATCATGATCTTGCGCTTTGAAAACTTATCCGCCATCATGCCAGCGGTTTGCGAAAATAACAGAAAAGGAATAACATAGATAGCACCTACCGCTGCAAGAATTTTACTACTCGCCGCGGCTCCTTCGGCCTGAATAAAACAAAATACAATTAGCAGCTTGAAGATATTATCATTCATCGCTCCCAAAAATTGTGTAACATTCAACAGCCCAAAAGAGCTCATTTTGTATTTTGATAGGATCTGTGCCATTGACGATTTTTTGCCTTCAGATGTTGATTCGGATAGCCCCATTAATTTCCCTCAGTATATAATCTATGATGCTGGTTCCCAGTGGTTTTTTGCAATATGTTTATCTATGTCAGTAATCACATTGAAGTGCTCCTAAAGCGGCTTAAAGATGCTGTCAATGACAGCAGTATAGTTGCATGTGCCTCTATTGGCCTGCAAAAAGCTGTACAGGATTGCCTAGGGCCAGATTCCGCTATAAAGCTCACCACCCTCCAGGAAGCAATCGAACAGATGCTGCCATTCAAGCCTCCTTCATATATCGACATTGCTGTATGGGTTGAAGATACACTCATACAGTGTATGAAGAACTCAGAATATGATACTCTACTCTCAAACTATAAAGGCCTCACAGATAAGCTTGTGATAGGTCTCTCAGATCGCTTTTACAAATGGTGTTGGGAGGGAAAAGAGGAAAAAGAGCTGATAGTTTCGCCCTATACACGGCTTGTAGATATGCTGTGGGAGCGGTTTATGAGCAGTGGCTGGAAAATGCCTGCGGCATATTTTTCGGGCACGAACACGCCTGCATGCCCATGCATGATGCACTTTTTTGGTTTTTCATACATGCCACCACTGCTGTTCTCCTATCTTACAAAACCCACTTCGGAGTTTTGTAAGATAGGTTATTTTTTCTCCCCTTGCATGATGTTTTGGGCAGATATTTTGTCTGACAAGCAAGCAAATAGTGTAAGACGCCATGCTAGAGGACAAGTAGCTGAAACCCTCTCACACCACCTCTTCGACAGAAACCTTCTTCTTGCCAACTGTGGAAGCCCAGGAAAAGTACTCCATGGCCTCATAGAAGAGCATGCAACCACCTTGAAAGAAGAATATGTCGTTAAGGCCGCTCTCATGGATCATCCTGCATTTTCCGATTGCATCCGCCATGATGCCGTGGCACATAAGCAAGATGGAAAACCCTCTCTTCTCGACTATATCCAAACTGACCTTCTCACACTGGTGCGAAGACGCGGATGTTATATTGCCTGCGATGTAGAGGATAGATCAATTCAAGTCCATAGCTGTCCCACATTACTTCGTGAAGTCGAAATTTTATACGATGAGATTCAGAAACACTGTGGTAAGCGCTCAGTAGTAATCATGCCCGATGTGGAAATCTACAGGCCATATATCGAGCGTGTGTTTGGAGAGGTAGTTTTTATCGGAAATACCCCCATATTGCCGCGCTCAGTTCAGTCTTCTTTTTTTGCGCTCTTGGAGCTTCCGAAACGCAGGTTTTCTGCAGAGGCAATTTTTCAAGCGCTCTCTTCATCAAAAGCGCTCTCACAAGAAGACATCAAAAGACTTGGAAGCCTATTTTTAGAGGCAGGGTTCAGATGGGGCAAAGATGCCGAGCAGAGACGAACGACCTTCCTTCAAGAAGGCTATGAAGGGGATATGCATGAGGGCGATGCAGGGTCATGGTCTTCCTTTGAAAACAAAGTCCTTGAGCTCTGGACCTGCGGCGAGCTCGAACCTGTCTTTGCACAAAGCTTGGGCACTGCCATCTCCAAGGTACGATTGCTGTTTTCCCTGCTGGATTGTGGACCTGCCCCACGAAGCCTGCAGGATTGGACAAACACATTCACAATGCTCTCTGAGGAATTTTTTGCAGGTGATGACACCCTTAAAAAAGCTATTAGCGAACTGGCAGCATACCATCATGAACCCCAAGAGCTCTCATTTAACGGTGCCGTACGCCTGCTCAGAAGATGCGTGGCCGCTACTCCCTGCCTTTCTGAAGTGGCTACAAATACGCTTATTTTCGGCTCCTTTGATGGCCTCGCAGGCTACCCAGCAGATGCCCTTTTTCTCATAGGCATGAATGAAGGAGCCATCTCAGGTATCAATAAATACCACACCATCGTTGCCTGCCAGTCAGCCCGACATACCCTCTACATAAGCTATCAGGGCTTTTCCTTCGAAGATCGCCTCACCCTCATGCCCGCGGGCGTGGTGACAGAGCTTCTCAAGATGCTAAGCGAAGGCTATACAGGAGTTACCACACACACAACCCATCCACTTGCTAGAGAAATGCCGCAGGTACTTGAGAATAATGTATTTCAGAATATAGAAAAAAAATTATTTACACTGCACACAACCCACTCTCAAGAAATAGTCGATATATCCAAGCTCAGCCGTGTTGCGAGATCTCCACTACAGTCCTATTTCCATAATACCTTAGCGCTATATCTACCCTCCTATCGAGAAAAACGCGTCTCTGACAAGCTTGTCGACCTGCCAAAAAGGGAGATTCATGGGTTTTTGCGCAGGCACTTAGGTGCTGATAAAGAGAGCTTGTCCGTGGCGGCTTTGGCATTTGCCTCTGCCTATTCAGGAGTGCTGACACTGGCGACAGCATCTGCCCTTGAAGATGCCCGAGATAAACTCCAAGAGGCATTTACAAAATGGTCTTTGAATCCTAAGGAGAGCATCCATGTGACCCTCTCGCTTGGCTGCACTGCCTTGGAAGAGGTGAGTAAAGGCCATTTTCGCTGCCCTGCTATTCAATTCGAAACAGGACACATCCTTCACGGCAGTATGCAAGGGATGCACACAGAGGGGCACATCTTGTTTGAGCACGCAAGCGATGATGCTATCATCCGAGAATACCCCATACTGCTCTTAAGAGCCTATTTGCAAGAACAGTATCGCCTCTGCAAAGGAGACACCGTATATTTCTGCAAAAACCAAAAAAAGATGCCTCTTGCCTTTCTAAATCCTCGTAAAGAACTTGAACGATATTTGCTCTATGCCCTTGAGAGTGCTTCTCAGCCACATATCCTCTATCCAAACCTTGTTTGCCCTCTTGCAACTGGACAAGTTGACGAGGTGAAAAAGAGTATTCAAGAAGGGGGGCCATACTCTAATCTCTATTTTGATCCCTATTTAAAGCTCTTTGCGCCCACTGTGAGCCAGATTGGGCATATGATAGCGCTTTAGTACAAGATCTATATGGGAGCTTTTTGCATGCAAGTACGTGATTTTGATATTCTTAGCCGGACGACCAACATTAATAAAAACTTGCTTGTGGAAGCTT
>JABDDE010000103.1 GCA_013287775.1 Chlamydiota bacterium | reverse complement strand
TGGTCGGAATTATTTTCTTTGTTTGAAGTGCAGGTAGGGCAAGTCCTGGTGACAAAAGATCATTTTTCCAGAAGGAAAGCAAAGCACACACGAGATATGCTCTCTGCACTCCTTGAGCACGGCATCATTCCCGTAATGAATGAAAACGATGCCGTGGCAACTCAAGAGACGCGTGTTGGTGATAATGATAATTTAGCAGCCTTGGTTGCTCGATTAATCAGAGCCGATACTATCGTACTTTTAACCGATCAAGAGGGACTCTTTACTGCTGATCCTCGTGTTGTGCCACATGCCAAGCTGATTCCCGTTATTCAGTGTATTAACAACGAGATCTCTACTGCAGCAGGAGGCTCCACCACACCCTATGGAACTGGTGGCATGATCACAAAAGTCGAAGCAGCACACTCTGCTGCACAAAAAGGAATACAAACCATTATTGCCTCTGCCACTCGCCACAATGTGTTGATCGATTTGGTAGAAGGCAAACAGGTAGGAACATTATTTATAGGGAGGCAATCATGAATACTTGCATGAATACTAGTGTAGAGATATTAGCGCGCGAAGGTAAAGCAGCAGCGGCTTATATGGCCACCTCTTCTGAGACACAGAAGAATACAGCTTTACAAGCATTGATTCAAAATATCAAAAGTCATCGAGATGCTATTATGAAGGCAAATCAGCAAGACATTAACCTTGCCAAAGCAGCGAATATACACGCTTCGCTGTTAGAGAGATTATCGCTGGAAAATAGATTAGAGGGCATTATTCATGACATTGAACAGGTAATACGTCTTCCTGATCCAATAGGTACATCCTATGATGTTCAAACATTACCTAATGGGCTTGTGTTGTCAAAATGCCGAGTGCCTCTTGGAGTACTCGGCGTGATTTATGAATCACGGCCCAACGTCACCATCGACATAAGTGCCTTAACTATCAAATCTGCAAACGTTGCGCTTTTACGAGGTGGCTCAGAAACACTCCATACGAATCAGGCACTTATCGAAGTCATCCAGCAATCACTCAAGGATGCTGGCTTGCCCGCTACTGCTATTCAGTTACTTTCAGGAAGGGACAGAACACAGGTAAGTGAGCTTTTGCAACTAGATAAATATATAGATGTGATTATCCCTCGAGGAGGGGCGGCCCTACAGCAGTTTTGTCGTAAGCATAGTACTATACCGGTCATCACAGGAGGCGCTGGTGTTTGTCACTTATTTGTTGATGAAACCGCAGACTTTGAAGGGTCTCTGCGCGTTATTTTCAATGCAAAAACGCAGCGTCCTGGAGTGTGTAATGCAGTAGATACGATATTGGTGCATGCTGCCATAGCAAAGGCCTTTATTCCTCGCCTCCAACAAGCGCTCCAAGAAGCGCTCAGTGAAAAGCGGGTCCAATTTTGTCTTGATCATAAGGCTTGGGCATGCGTGGGCGCGCTAGACTGTTGTAGGCTTGCGAAAGCTGAAGATTGGGATACAGAATGGCTGAGCCTCGTTCTTAATGTGAAAGTGGTTGAAAATATAGAAGAGGCCACTGCCCATATCAAAACACATGCAAGCGGCCATAGCGATGGCATTTTAACAGAAAACCCTTGCAATGCAGCGCAGTTTATCCGAGAGGTAGACTCCGCTGCTGTGTATGTGAATGCCTCCACACGCTTTACTGATGGGGGACAATTTGGCCTTGGCGGAGAAGCGGCTATCAGCACACAAAAACTTCATGCACGAGGACCTATGGGGCTTCAGGAACTGACCTCTTATAAATGGATCATTCGTGGTAACTATCAAATAAGGACATAAACACATATGAAAATAGCAATTATTGGCTGTGGTAACATGGGAGGCGCTTTAGCAAAGCGCCTCGCAGCCACATCTTCCCAACAACATGAGGTATTGTTGTATGATACCCATATTGAAAAAACACAGGCACTTGCACAAGACGGGTATGGCATGGCTTGTGGTAGTATTGTAGAGGCAGTAGAGAGTGCAGAAATGATTATTCTCGCAGTAAAGCCTGGCAATCTAGCTGCAGTCGCGGCATGCATACAGCATACAGCGCACAGTAGGCATCTTGTAGTGAGTGTGCTCGCGGGGACTAGCATCCAGACTCTTAAGCAACTACTGCCCCACGCAACTATTGTGCGCATGATGCCCAATTTACCCGTTGTTCTGGGACAAGGCGTGATTGGAGTTGCAGCTTGCGAAGCAGTGCAGTCTTCTATGAAAGATGCCCTCACAGAGGTTTTTACAGTATTAGGGAAGGTCTATTGGCTTCCAGAAGATAAAATAGATGCACTCACCGCACTTGCGGGGTCAGGGCCTGCATTTTTTTATGTCATGGTCGAAGCCATGGTAGACGCAGGCATAGCAATGGGTTTTCCTGCTCAGAAAGCACTCGATATTGTGTATAACATGTTGTACGGCAGCCTGCTCCTCTTACAGCAATCCCAACAACACCCAGCTGTACTCAAGTGGCAGATAGCCTCACCGCAAGGGACAACCATTGCAGGTTTGCGAAAAATGGAAGAGCTTGCTCTTCGCGGTGCTATAATGAATACCTTCTTGGCAGCGTTTAAAAGAGAGTAGAGAATCGAGCCACGGTAGGGGCGAAATTTGTGACTCTAGCCCCGCGTGAAGAAGGGCATGCGCTAATAGCGCATGCCCGAGAGAACGTGGGGGTTATGGAGCATAAATAACAACAGAGCTGCGGTAGCAGCGGCACAAACATGTATCTGCAATAACAATATAGGTTTCGCTGCTGCCGCAGCTCTATTTTTTACTCGTTTCACAAACCCCACGTTCCCTCGGCCGCCCGCGTAGCGTGCGGCCTTAGTCACGCGGGGCTAATGCATTCCACCGCTACCGCGGTGGGGTCCATATTGGTCACAACGAGAAGGAGATAAAAAAGTCAGGAACGTGATACCATTAAAGCAAAAAAATACCTAGAAGATTATAAAAGGAGAGTATTATGAGTGACAAATTTCGTTCTTTTGAAGAACTTTTAGAGGAAGATCTAGAAAATCCTGAATTCGCTATGAGCTTTCTAAATCAAGCATTGGCTGATGAAGATGTAGAAGCATTTAAATTATCCCTTAAGGATATTATTCGAGTACATGGTAAAATTTCTCATCTAGCTAAAGAAGCACATGTCAGTCGAGGAACAATTTACAAATTCATGCAAGGTAAGGGTCAGGCTGGAATCGGGACTGTTTTAAAATTGATTCACGCACTTGGATATGATCTTACTGTTACAAGAGGCAGTAGTGCGTATTGTGCCTAAAGTAGAAAAAATATATATAACCTGGAACAACCCCCAATGCAACAGGGCACCTCTTTACAGTTGGTGTATACAAACGAAGTAGCAAAAAACGCGTCCACAGTGTGTTGATAGTGAAGCTTGGAAAAACTTCACAATAAACTCACACTAGAAGCATGATCGGATCTTTTTTCACAAAATTACTACCTGTTCAGCGAGAATACGGTCGCGAATTCTCCAATAAATTGAGTCATATGTAATTACATCAACCTTACGATGCAATGTCTCTTCTAATTCGGATTTTAAATCAACTAAATCAAAAAGACTCTTGTTGTTCCCATTGTATTCAATTAAAAAATCAACATCGCTCCTCGTGGTTGCAGCACCATGAGCAAAAGAGCCAAAAATCGCTGCGCGTTTCACAGCATGTTTTTTTAAAATAGGTAGTGCCTTCTTTTTAATTGAAGAAATCGTGTAACCTGTGCGTTTTTTATGCATATCCTCAGTGTAGCATATAAAAAGCAATGAATGCAAAACATAAGTGGCCCACAGTGGCCGACAGGAAATGTTCTATGAATTTCACCATTGCAGTTATTCCTCCAAATATTTTACACTTGGTGTCATTAACAAGTAAAAAGGAGCGACCAGACCTAGATGAAACAGACAGCAATCACAAAGCCTCAAATAAAGTTAGTTGGAATGTGTGTACGCACAAGCAATCAACAAGAGTTCAATACAACCAAACCCAGAATCTCGCCTTTAGTGCAGCGGTATTTCCATGAGCAAATCTTTAAAAAAATCCCTCATCGATTACATCCTGGCACCACATTATGTGCATATACTGACTACGAAAGCGATTATCATGGTCCATATACCTATTTTATTGGCGAAGAGGTGGCCTCTTTTGATACTCCCTTGCCCCAGGGATTGCAAACACTCATTATTCCTGGGCAGCAATATATGAAATTCACAACCAATCCGGCACCTATGCCCGATGTTATCATACAGACCTGGCAACAGGTGTGGAACATGTCTCCAGAGCAATTGGGCGGTACACGACGCTACCACACCGATTTCGAATTGTATGATGAAAGAGCCCACGATCATCATAATGTGGTTTGTGATTTATATATAGGGATTAATTAGTTTCGCTGCTGCCGCAGCTCTGTTTTTTTACTCGTTTCACGAACCCCACGTTCCCTC
>JABDDE010000102.1 GCA_013287775.1 Chlamydiota bacterium | reverse complement strand
GGCGGGGGAATAATCAATAATTCCGATTCCGGGCCGAGCGGCGCGTTAGCGTCCGCGAAGGCAACCGGAATAATCAACTATTCCGAATAAATTCCGGGCCGAGCGGCTTGGTTAGCGTCCGCTCGGCCAACGGATTCATCAATTATTCCGAATTTCCGTGCCCGTGCCCGTGCCCGACTACCCAGGTTTCAGTGTTCGCGTAAGCGACATCTGAAACCTGGGGAACAATCAATAAATTCCGAATTCAATATAACATGCTGTAGGCTGACCCAACTGGATTTTGCGCTCATAGTAATTTTCTGGTCTTAATTTTCTGGTTTTGATTTACTGGTTTTGCCCATTTTATGAGAGCATCCGTCAGGATGCTCTCATAAAATGAGCAAGACCAGTATACCTTTTTTCCACCTCCTGGTTATGCACTGCAATAGCCAACGCCTTGCCCGTCCCCACAAGGCAGACCAGTTTCCTGCCGCGTGTGACAGCTGTGTATAAAAGATTTTTTGTAAGGAGCTTGAAATGCACTGTGTGGACGGGCATGACAATACAGGGGCATTCGCTGCCTTGGTATTTGTGTACAGAGACAGCATATGCTAAGACGAGCTCATCGAGCTCTGTCGCATCATAGGTCACACTTTTCTCATCCATAGCTACTATCAACTGCTGGTCTGCGCTGTTTATGTGCATGACTGTTCCAATATCGCCATTAAAGACATCTTTCATGTAGTTATTGCGAAGCTGCATGACCTTATCTCCCACACGAAACGAAAAGATGGTTGCGCCCTGACCGATAGGTGTGAGTGCGTTTTGTAGTTCATGATTCAACGCCTCAATGCCACATGACCCCTTGCGCATAGGTACCAAGAGCTGGATCTCTTTTTTGGCATCAAAGCCAAACTGTTGCGGTATGCGCTTTGTTATCAATTCAATAATAGTTTTTCTCACTTCTTCTGGCTCTTTTGCCGTAAAGAAATAAAAATCGGAACCAGGCTTCTGTGTAAGCTGAGGCATTTGCCCTTCATTAATTCTATGTGCGTTGATAATAATCTGGGAGCCCTTAGCTTGACGAAAAATGGCTGAGAGCTTGGTGGTGGGCACTTTTTGAGACTCGATAAGATCTTTTAAAACGTTACCAGGGCCAATACTTGGCAGCTGGTTGGCATCGCCAATAATAACGACCTTAGCATGATTGGGCAGCGCTTGGAGAAATTGATACATGAGGTAGGTATCGATCATACTTGCTTCATCGATGATAATGAGGTCATGGTATAATGGGTTGTCGCGATTATGTTTAAATTTGCCGCAAGTAAAATCATACTGCAAGATGCGATGAATCGTCGAAGCAGGATGTTTGGTGATTTCCGCAAGGCGCTTGGCTGCCCGCCCCGTAGGTGCCGCAAGGAGAATGTTTTTGCTCAGCGTTCTAAAAATGGTCAGCATTGCCTTGGTAATAGTACTTTTACCAGTGCCAGGGCCACCTGTAATAATGCATACTTTTTCCTGTATCATTTGTTCCAGGGCTTGCTTTTGTTGCAATGCAAAGCTAATACCCAGTTTTGCTTCTGCCCATGTCACTGCCTTCTCAGCAGCAATCTCGCGAATATTAGATTTTGAATTTTTTATTCTTGCAATTTCTGCTCCAATTCCCGATTCGCAGACGAAGAGAGGCTTTTGCCATATGAACAACTCTTCTGTATCCAGTTTTTGTAGCTCAATTTCTCCTTGCTGAAATAAGCGTCCAATGTGCAGGCGAATAAGCTCGGCATCGACATGTAAAATGTCTTGTGCTTTTGCAGCAAAGGGGTCAATGGGGAAGCAAGTATGGCCAGATGAGGCAAGCTCGCTCAGCACATAGCCGATGCCTGCCTGAATACGCTCTGGAAAGGTGTCCTGGAAGCCTAAATGTTTGGCGATGCTATCGGCATGGGCAAAACCGATACCAGGAATGTCATGAGCAAGCTGATAGGGGTTTTCTTGGATTTTTTTGAGTGCTTCGTTTCCATACACTTTTAAAATGCGCCGTGCATAGGTTCTACTAATGCCATACCCATGCAGAAAAATTACCACATCTTGCAGCGTTTTTTGTGCCTGCCAGGCATCTGCGAGGGCATCTTTTCGTTTGACTCCAAGGCCCTCTATCTCGAGCAGACGATCGGGTGTTTTTTCTATAATATCAAGCGTGTCTTTCCCAAATTTTGCAACAATTTTTGCAGCAAAACCAGGGCCTATGCCTTTAGCGCATCCCGAGCCTAAAAATTTTTCAATGGCGCCGGCATGTTTTGGCATTTCGATATCGACATGCTCGACTTCAAACTGTGGACCATGCTTGGGATGATTTTTCCATGTCCCTTTGCAGTGCACTGTTTGTCCCACTTGCAGTGCAGGCATGGTGCCTACTAGGCAAATCTTTTTCTTATTTGCATGTATAGTTGCCACTGCAAAATGGTTTTCTTCGCTATAATAGGTGATGTGTAGGACAGTTCCGTGAATTTGTTCCATACAGAATATTGTAGCATGCCATGGTCAGATATACAAAAGAAAGTTTAGAAACACTACGAAGTCGTATTGATCTTACCGACGTGCTATCACAGCACATGGATCTTAAGCGCTCTGGGGCGTCGTATAAGGCACTCTGCCCTTTTCATGATGAAAAAACCCCTTCATTTATGGTGCAGAAGGGGGATTCGCACTATCACTGCTTTGGATGTGGGGCTCATGGTGATGCCATTCAGTTTCTCATGCAGCATGTGAAAATGGGCTTTACCGATGCGGTAGAGTATCTTGCCGAGAGATACTCCGTGCCACTAGAAAAAATGGCGGCATCCTCTCGCGAGGGGCACCTTTCGAAAGGGCGCATCAAAGAAGCTCTTTTTGACGCGAGTCTGTTTTATGCCTTTTTTCTATTACATACCGAAGAAGGGGGCAAAGCTTTGCAGTACCTTTATGGGCGAGGATTGGATCTTGCCTTTTTGGAGCGCTTTTCGATAGGGCTCTCTCCAAAACAAGAAGGACTCATGCGAAAAGTGCTTCACGCTCGGGGCTTCTCTGACGAGGTTCTTGTGCACGCAGGCCTTCTGGTGGAGCGTGCAGGCAGGCTCCGTGAGTTTTTTACAGAAAGAGTCATGTTCCCCATACATGACGCCATGGGAAATGTGATTGGATTTTCTGCGCGAAAAATAGATGAGAAGACCTTTGGCGGCAAATATATCAATACCACAGAAACTGAACTTTTTAAAAAGTCAAAAATCCTCTTTGGTCTTCACCACTGCCGAAGACGCATTATCAAAGAAAAACACGCAATCATAGTGGAGGGGCAGCTCGATGCTCTCAGGCTCATCTACCATGGCTTTGACTATACTGTCGCAGCCCTTGGGACGGCATTTGGAGAGGCTCATGTTCATGAGCTTGTAAAATTAGGCGTCACCCGCACCTTTCTCCTATTTGATGGCGATACGGCGGGACAAAATGCTTCTTTGAAGGTGGGGCAACTTTTGCAAAAAGAGGGTGTTGATGTGTATGTAGGGACGTTTGAGAAAGGTGTAGATCCCGATGCCTGTCTTTTGCGGCAAGGCTCTCATGCGATTATGAAAATCCTCATGTCAGCCAAAGAGTACCTCAGCTTTCTTGTTGACAGCCATACAAAAACAGGCGGCTTTAGCTCTCCTGCAGAAAAAAATCGGACCCTGCAAGACATCGTCCAGCAAATCCGTGAATGGGAAAATCCCATTATGGTACATGAAAGTATTAAAAAGCTTGCGAGCCTGATACAAGTGCCAGAAGAGCTTTTAGGAGTGGAGAGCCGAAAAATTCCCTTTTTTACGATGAATAAGAGCGCTCACGCTGCAAAAGAGGATGAGCGCAATAATGGCATTGATCCGGATCGCATTCTCGAGACGGATTTCTTACGCTGGTTGCTGATTTGTTGGAAATCAAATAAGGAAGTTGTTTTATTTTCTTTAAAAACAATACAGCCTAGTGAGCTCCGGGATCGGGTTGTGCAAAAGATGTATGCGTATATTGCGGAGCATTATGATGGGCAAAAAGAGCTTGATTTTCTGGATCTTCGCTCGAGTATTGATGATGAAGGGATTGAGGAGGTGCTCTGCCAGGTGTTTGTAAAAAAAGTGCATCCAGAGCGTGCGTTGCAGCTGCAGTGTGAAGTCATGCAGCGCATCAAAGAGCGCAACTGGATGTCAGAGCGTCAAGAGCTGATGCTACAGATACACTCGGGTCAGGGTAGTGAGGAAGAGATGCGCTTGCTTGCAGGCAAGTTCGATACGCTTAATCGAGAGCGGCCAAGTGTTTTGAGTAGCACATAGAGATGACGCAGGATCTTAAGGTTGTGGCAATTACAAGTTGTGAGGACTTTTTTTCACAGGGAGAGCCACAGGAGAGAGCTTACAGAGAGAGCTTGTCAGAGGCGTTAGGGGTGTTAGATGCGTTGGTGATTAAGGTCTGGACGTGGAGAGATTAGAGAGAAAACTAAGAGATCATTATGGGCTTATAAGAAGCACCGAAGATGCATTTACAACGAGCGTACGCTCGCTGTAGTCCAAGCATATAAAAATCGCATGGCAAATACATTTGCCAATCGATTTCTATATGCTTGGACTTTTCCACTTTCAGTGGAAAAATGCATCGAACACCCCCAAACCTCTGCTCCTCTCTTGCAGCTATCTCTGCAACTCTTCCTCTGCAGCTCTCCCTGTAAAAAAGACTCCCCAAACTGTAACTACCACTACCTCAAGCCCCCCACACGCCTCTGACAAGCTCCCTCTGTAAG
>JABDDE010000101.1 GCA_013287775.1 Chlamydiota bacterium | reverse complement strand
ATGATGTCTTTTCTGTAATTATAACACAAAAAAATTATAATACAATTCATTTTCTACGATTGATTTGTGGTTATTTTCCATACAACCAACAGGTATACTTAGTAATATAGATCGTACTTGGGCCTGGATGCAGACACCGTCGCCCTATCCACATCCATTGCAAACATCTAATAAGTTGGCCTATAAACAAGAAACATTCACTCTGACAACCCACACACTATGCACAACTCCCACACCACCTGAAGAAGAAGAAATCTTAGATATGTATATCTCTCTTCTTATTTAAGCTGTGTGGGAAGTGTTGATGGCTATCAAGTCTGCACTAGCCTTATACTCAATAAGATGATACAATCGAAGACGCGATATGAACGAAGATTTATTATGCTGTCAAAAAGGCAAAAATAGCACAAGCTCCTGGCCGGATACGGTATTGCCTGAAGGGCAACATCAAGATCCGGAATGCGTACTGTCATTTCGCTCTTTATTAGAGCCATATAAAGCCAGAATTGAAGCAGCGCTACAAACTCGGCAAACACGCTTTGGTGATAAAACAGCACTTCGTGAGGCGGTTGAATATGCCCTCAAGAGTGGTGGTAAACGATTTCGCCCAGCGCTCGTATTTATGATGGCAGAAGCTGCAGGCAAAGGGTGTGATGTGACCGACGCCGCCCTAGCTGTCGAGTTTTTCCACACAGCTTCGCTTATTGCTGATGATCTTCCTTGTATGGACAATGACGATCTTCGCAGAGGCCTTCCTACTGTTCATAAAGTCTATGGTGAGGGAGTGGCACTGCTTGCGAGTTTTTCGTTGATTGCAGCGGGTTTTGAACACATTGGCCACAATGCCGCACATATAAAGGCTCATGGTCCATTAGCAATTGTTGCTTATGCTGATGAAATCTGTCGGCTGGGTCTTATGCATGCAAGTACACTCAATGGTATTACTGCACTTATTGGTGGGCAGTATGACGATCTCTATCCTGTCTCTACAACCCCAAAAGCTGTGCACGATATGATTGTTAAAAAGACCGTTTCGCTTTTTGAGCTTTCATTTTTATTGGGCTGGCTTTTTGGTGGTGGTGATCCTGAGAAAACAGAGGTAATAAAAAAGGCGGCGTATCATTTTGGTATGGCCTTTCAAATCCTTGATGACTATGAAGATATGGAAAAAGACAAGCAAGCCGGCCGCACCAATTACGCTAATCTCTATGGGAAAGATGAGGCAAAAGCAACTATTCAAAGGGAGATAGCTGAGTTTGTGCAAACGCTTAATGTGCTTGGCTTACAGTCGCGGTCTTTATGTGCGCTGGTAGAACTGCTCTTAGAAAGTCTCGAAAATGCAAGCACCCCCAGCTGAACTGACTAGTGATGGGGGAGCTGTGCTCCTCCCCTCTATCAATTGCAGCTATGGGTGTTTGTCTGTTATTCATTTGGATGGAACAGTGTCTCTGTGGCCAGATTAGTTATACGGGTTGTAGTATCATTTTCTAGAAGCCAGAAAGATCCTGTTATAATTGATTGAATACTGTCTTTTGAAATATTGTTTCTTTCAAGCATAGCCATAAAAGCATTTTGAGTATCTCCTAAACCTGCACCTGCTTGCAGAGAGTGGTTAAATATATTAGCTGCAAGCATTGTTAGCGTCCGCTCCTTAGTAACCGGCCCTAAATTTGGGTTTGTAGCTGCGGCATTTACATAACGCTCGTAACCATTGATATTAAATGGTGTTGATATCCCTTGATTTTCCATAATTTCCTCGTTTATATATTAATAAATTTTATTTTCTTATTTGTCTTTGGGTGATTGTATACTTTAGTGTGGTTGTTTTTTTGTTTTTCCTGGGCCAAAATTTGATGATTTTGACAGAGGAAAACCCACCACCCTGAAGTATAAGTAACACCAAAGCTTCTATACTTTATTATGCTGATTTTTCTTTTTTGCACAAGTGTGTTTTTTGATTTTTTTATCTGGAAAACACTTTGTGCTCTCTATTGACCTCGGAAAGCTAACATCTCTTGTGCTATATTATTTAAATTGTTTTCTAGAAACTTAAAAGCTCCTGTTATAATTACTTGGATACTATCTTTTGAAATATTGTTTCTTTCAAGTATAGTTGTTAAAGCGAGTTGAGTATTTGTTACGCCTGCAGCTACTTCGGAAGACTCACAAAAAAATTAAAAAATAAGATTTTACAGAGAGAAGGTGAATCCAACGTTAAAGTATGCACAGAAAATATGTTCATTCAAGAACATCAACATAGTGGTAGACGTCTAATAGTCAGTTTTAGCCAAAAGAGAGCCAACAAAGACCGTAAGGATAGAGAAAGGCTTGTGGCTCGCATTAAAAGCAAGCTGAATGGCAATCGTACAGCGACATGTAATCTTATTGGCAATTCAGGCTATAAAAAGTATCTCATTGAAGAAAAGAAGGGTGAAATGATTTTTGACGAAGAGCAGATTGTTGAAGAGGCAAAATGGGACGGATTGCACGGAGTTATTACAAATGATACCTCAAGCCAACCAGGTCAGCTCCTCAATCATTACAGACGACTCTGGGTAATTGAGGAATCATTTATGTTAAACAAACACCACTTACGAATGCGCTCCATATATCATTTTTCCAAAGCGCGTATCGCAGCACACATTTTGTTATGCTATTTGGCTTTTGCTCTCTCACGATTTGTGCAGTTTCGCGTACAAATTCAAGATCAGCAGATAAGTCATCAAAAAATGCGCGACGCCCTCTTCGGTACCGCCTCAAGCCTACTTGAGGATACCACAACAGGCATGTTCTATAAAATGCCTTCTCAGATAAGCCCGGACTCAAAGACAATTTATCGAGCTATGGGAATCGCCCGCAAGGCATGTCCAAGCATAGTTTCTGTGTAGTCTCTAATAACAATCATGTAGTGACCAGAAAATGTCGTAAGTTGCTGATAGTCAATAATTTACTAAAAAAAAGTACCGAAGTCAGGAGATATGCGGAGGGTGATATTCTGATCGTATTCTCGAGGATGGATAAACTGTATTCTAGGCCTTATTCTAGGATTTAGAATGTGGTCTATAAGAACGAAGGACCTTGTTATAATTCTTTCAATGCTATCTTTTGAGATATTGTTTATCTCAAGTTTGGACATAAAAGCATTTACAGTATTTGCCAAACCTGCGCGTGCTTGCCAAGAGTGGCTAAATATATTAGCTGCAATTGCTGATAGCGCCTGCTCCTTATTAACCAGGCTTAAATTTAAGTTCGTGGCTGTGGCATTTACATACTGCTCATAGTCACTAATACTAAATGGTGTTGATACCCCTTGATTTTCCATAATTTCCTCATTTATATTTTAATAGATTTTATTTCTTGCTTGGTTTTGTGTGTTTGTATACTTCTGGGGGGTGTTTTTTTGTTTTTCCAGGGCCGAAATTCAATGATTTTGGCAGTGGGGAAAACTCACCGTCCTGAGGGATAAGTAACACCAAAGTTTCTGTATTCCATTCTACTGATTGATTTTCTTTTCTGCAAGCTATTCTTGATAATTTTTATTGTCCAAGAAAAAACTTTATCTGATCTTTGGTTTTTCTTAACTTAATGCTGTTATTACTTTCGGTTGTGTTTTTAAGAGGCGGTATTACCTTCGAAAGATGGCGAAGAAGACAAAAAATTCAAGGAGTTAAAACCAATATGTGTATTGAATTGTGTAATGTATTTTTACCCCCAGGTGTTGACTGTGGGGTGATTGCAGCGAGGGTGGGGGCAATAGGAGAGCATGTGCGAGGGCATGTGGTACGGCTATATCGTGGGACGTTGGATGGTATTCACAATATAGCACAGCGTATACAGCAGTGTATTTATGAAAGGCGGCACATTTTCTTTTTTATGGCAGCCAACCTATATGCCATTGTCGGCTTTCCCCATCTTTTTGTGGCAACTATTCCTCTGGGGATAGTGTTTGGGTTTTTGTGCTCCCAGGCGGCACGGGGTCTTGGTTTGAATCGGGACTTTTATCTTTGTCGTGATGCTTTAGAAGGGGGCACCTTGATACAAAGCACCCTGGGCACATTGAATATCATAGGGAAAGCTATATTGCTACTCAACAATTACCGCTTTGGGGTGGCCCAAGAGGGGGTTATATCTTCGCTTGCCTCAGGGGTTGTGGCGGGGGTGTATGTGCATTCTGTGATTGCCTATGTGGTCGATAGCATTGCTGCGAGGGTATTTTGAGCTATAACATCATGCGCTATTTTTCGTCAGAAAAATAGCGCATGATGTTATGTATTGTTAACCTTAACGAGTACTCTATTCTCTGGTCGTGTGTGCCGCTGCTACCGCAACCCCACGTTCCCTCGACCGCCCGCGTAGCCTGCGGTCCATCGGTCACGCGGGGCTAGAGCACAAATCTCGCCGATGCTTTGGCGAAACCCCACTCATGGTTTTTTTCCTTTAATAGCATCTAGCGGTATTCCTAAGATGGAAGTAGTAGCTTCTTGCATCAGTCTTTTTTTGCCTATACGTTGGTTGATTAGAAATGCAAGTTGTGCTTTCGTAAGCATTTCATCCGCATTTTCAAACCCTAGATCAGCAAAAACATTTCCAGAACTTTTAATAATTTTTTCCTTTTTCATAGCGTCCTCTGTATCAATACATAGATTAATGGCTGTATCCCGCTGGTTTCTTGTGTCGGCCTTTCAGGCCTCTATTATTGTGTTTTTTGGCCAGGCCTTCGGCCTGGCCACCCAGGGTTTAGTCGCCCCTCCGGGGCTCCTGCACCCTGGGCTATACATATTTCGGCCCTATGGGCCTTTACCAGGGCTACGGCCTGGTTTCCTACCGATTCATGGCTTTTCCTACCCTGGTTTTCCAGGGCATTGTCCTTCCATATAGCAGATGCGATC
>JABDDE010000100.1:4160-4943 GCA_013287775.1 Chlamydiota bacterium | reverse complement strand
CCGACGAAACCTCTTAAATCATGCGTATACTGCACTCGACAACGGTATGCCGTTTAATGAAGTAATGGCGCGCGTTGGAATCTCTACACTACAAAACGATCCAGAAAATACGTGCATTATTTTGTGATTACAAATTTCATATAGAAAAAAACAGAAAATACGTGTATAATCTGCTTTGTAGTATAAAAATTATACATTTTAATTATGAGGTTATATGAATCCAATAGATAATAATTCTTCGGCATCGCTTTCGAGCGCATCTTTTACAAGCTCATCTTCTGATAGCTCTCCAATGAAAACTGCACCATCGAGGCACAGACATCAGTCTTCTCAAGGAGGGCATCATGCTGTAAAAAGAGCAAGAACAGATACTGTGTTAGCTAATGCCATGACAACACTTTCCATTTCTAAGAAAAGAGAGGCAGAAAGAGCAGAAGAAAATAGCTCAGAAGAAAGAAACGTAAAGAGAGAGATGGCAGAAAATAGGCTTCCTAGCTTTTCGCCTTCGCAAGACGCTAATCAGCGATCAGAACTCGTACGACTAGTGCAAGCTATAGCACCAAACGAAGAGAGACGACAAGCCATCTTAAATCATGCATATACTGCACTCGACCGCGGTGAACCGTTTGCTCAAGTAGTAGGAACGATTTTTACGGGAGCGTTGCTTGCTATGTTTTTCTCCTTGGTAAGAAGTTAGGGATCCGGCTCTACGGACCTTGAGAAAAGGCCTTTTAATGACGGTAAAACGTGGTACCGTGTTTTTTTCTTGATCAGCTCTCTAAT
>JABDDE010000100.1:0-4150 GCA_013287775.1 Chlamydiota bacterium | reverse complement strand
ATCAAGAAAACATCTCTTTCGCATTACACATCCAAGGCTCTTGCCCGATAGTAGTGGGAGAGCCGTGGCCGGGCAGGACTTGCGTCTCTGGCGGCAATGTAGCAAGCTTTTTAAGTGATGCCCACATATGCTCCGGACTAGAAGTCGGAAAAGAGATATTGCCAAATGTGCCTTTAAAGAGCGTATCGCCTGACAAGAGCACTTTTTCTTTTTCACAATAGAGGCATATGCTTCCAGGAGAGTGCCCAGGCGTGTGTATCACCTTCCAGATCGTTTCTCCAATGGCAATAGTATCGCCATCATGTAAAAGCACATCGGGTTTTTTGCCTGCTATGGCAATCCAACAAGGCAGATCATCCGAACCTGGCTGTACTAAATTGAACGCATCATCTTTATGAATACTTACAGGAAGAGAAAAGTGCTTTGAGAGCGCCTCACAATCGGCAATATGATCCCAATGAGAATGCGTTATAATAATATCTTTAGGAATAACACCCTGGGCTGCAATTGCCTGAGTTATGGTAGCAGCAACATTGGGTGCAGGATCGATAATGGCAGCTTGCTTTGTATGTGTACATACTACCAAGTAACAATTGGTATCGAAGGGGCCTGAAGGAAAGGCCGTGATGTGAAGGTGCTCCATTGCACTGGAGAGGACTCGAACCTCTGACCCCCTGGTTCGTAGCCAGATACTCTATCCAACTGAGCTACCAGTGCATGTTATCCTATTAAGAATACACGATGATGTCTATTTTTTCAAGAAGACTTTAGGCCTTTTTTAACACCATGCGCACTTTTCCGTTAGGGAAAGTGCGCATGGTGTTATTTAAGCCTCTTGAGTTTACGATACAGCACTGCAGCACTAAGTCGCTTGTGGGGCACTGGATGGAGCATGCAGAGCATAATCGCTTCGAAGCGCTCCTGAACCGTGAGGGGGACTCTTTTTCTTTTCTTAGCAAGATAATGACGCCTTGGCATAATAGCGTGCTTGAGCACTGCCAGATGCCGGCGCGCCTCAGTTCGAATGAGCCCAGGCCTGAGTCTTGTCTTGAAAGATCGTTTCAAGTTAGCATAATATTTATCTTGAAACCATGGAGGATCTTTCTCATGGAATAGGAGGTACAACACACAGCCCATAGCATAGACATCTGTGTGGGTGTACGCTTTGCCTCGAAGCCGCTGATAAAAAAATCCTTCAGGTGCCAGGTACCATAAAAAAGCTTGCGGCAGGTGGCGACGACATTGCTTTACGTACATCGACCCTCCCAAATCTGCAACAGCGGCCTCTATTTTTCGCGGTTTCGTAGGCGCTGTGGTTACATGTACAAAAAAATTCGCTGTGTGCAAATCGCAATGAACAAGCCCTCTTCGATGCATCCCTGCTATCCCTCGAAGAAGCTGTGTAGCGATCGAGATTTTTTCTTTTAAAGTAAAATGCAAGCTGGTTCCAATGTTCCTGAGCGATTTTTTGTTATATAGCTTCAAAATAGTCTCGATCTTATCTTCACCATCTTGTTTTTGTGCATGTTCAATAAAAGAATACCCTTTCACAATTCCAGGGATACCTTGGAGGCGCTTGGTAATGCCCATCTCTTTTTTATTATACGCTTTTGTCGACGCGCGACAATTGGCACATAGTCTTGATCCGTTCGGCGAATAGAGAATGGAAAGATAGACAATCTTATGCCATCCGCGGCCTATGATCTTGCCTGTATGAATATAGATGTGTTTGCATTTGGGGTCATATTCCACTTTTTTTGATAACCCTGTCTTAGTCTCATATAAATAATATTGGCGCTGCGTAAGATGGTTCTGCAGCTCGGTTTCGATAAAAAGGGTAATTTGAAGCATCTGCCCACGGGACATCTCCAGATCGGTGTGCAAATTGCACAGATTACGCGCGCCTAGAACAGCCTTTTGGAAAGGGACATCATGGAGCATCATAGCAAGCTGATAGAGCTCCTCAAGAGAACATGCTTCAGGAAGCTCTCCTGCCATGTACAGCCCAAGCTCATGATAGCGCTTCCCTTGTAGATACTCTTGCACTTTCTCAAGAAAAAGCGTCACAGGCGACTTATACTTCAGGGTGTTGATTTTTTTCGTTTTTAGGCCAAAATCAGCGCCCCGAAGTATACTGCCAGGAGATCTCGTATACGACTTGGTCAGAAAACGGCCCTTAAAGGCATTTCCAAGCCCTTCGAGGGCAGCTTTATAGGTTGGCCCCATCATGTAGTGGTCAACGAGTGGCAACGCTCCGGCCTTTGAGTCGAGGAATATAACATCCGGGGTGTTCCCGTTCAGCCCTTGTAAATAGCGGACTGTATCTAAAAAGGGCACACCATCGCGGCGACTTACATAATTCTTCACATCGGCGGCAGCACCTTGAGGAATAAGGAAAGGCGAGCCAAAAGTATGCACAGAGATCATTTTTCTCTCTTGTGGGGAGAGCCGCTGCAAAGCGTAATAGGAATCTTCCCCACCAATGCTATGTGCATAGTGCATGATCATCCCACCGCTTTCGACGCCGCCCATCTCTTGAATAAGCCGTTTCCAGGTGGCGCTTAAAAGCTCAGCTCTTTCACGCTGCAGACCTACTTTCATTGCGAGGCTTCTTGAGACATCAGCCGTAAACCCTGCAGAGGCCGAATAGAGATAATAAACCTCCACATCGCCGTGTAGACGTGAAAGCGTGCTAGCATGTTTGATAACATCTGCGCGCCCATTGAGGATACCATTAATCATGGTTATGCGCACATTTTTTGGTGGCGCTTTGCTTCCCACAGTGCCTACCGAAGTTGCATCGGGATTATATCCAAGAAGCGTCCATAGTGATTTGTGCATGACTTTAAAGGCAACATCTTCAAAATGAGTGCGCACTTCAGAAAACCACGCAAGTTTGCCCTGGGTAAAGCTCACCACATCCCTGCCTGCATTATAGATGTGTGAAAAAAGTTTTTCTATCCCCAGCGATACATTGTGAAGGCTCCAAGTAGAAGGCGTGTCCGCATTTGGTGTCCCCTCTTCTGCGTGGAGAGGGAAGAGCGATACAAAAAATAAAATTAAAAGTTTAATTATTTGTCTTTTCATACTTTGTCTCTTGTTCGATTATGCCAAGCACGATACGAAATTTAGGAATTTTTATCAACTGCTGATTTTTCAATAATGTAGAAATAGACATTTTTTCCGATCATGCATATACGCTCCCACCAATACCGAATCCTTTTTTTACGCTGCCTGTATGGTGCTAGGAGTGCTTGTTCTTTCTTGGCAAGCTCTTCCATAAAAAATGCACTGCTGTTTGCCTCATCGAGAAGATCTCCTGAGATATGGTGACTCCAGGAAATCGCACGCTTTTTCATAGGCCCGAAAGCAAACATGTCTATTTTTACTGCCTCAAACTTGCGAGGGACAGAAAAATAACAAAGGTACTGGCGCGCCGTGGCGGCGTCAAAACGGCGAAGACCTCGATGAATAAGTGAGCACTGATCGTATATGGCAGCGCGCCCACTTTTTACTTCCCCATAATAATGTGTATGCCCCTCTAAAAACACTTCAGCAGCAGAGGCTCTTCGTTTATTAAAAGTACCATCATATAAAATCCAAATAACACGATATCCCAAGCTGCCATAATCCCTGATTCGCTCTTTCACTTCTTCAGCTTTGATTGGAGAGCACTGGATTTCAACAACAAGCCCCATCTCAGCCACATACACATCTGCAATACGACCAATGACAGAAAAACGCACTTCCTGCTCTCCACCGCAGTGCTTTTGTATGTAGTTTTGAAGAACAATATGTTCTTCGCTTTTTGTATGGAGTCGACACATGCTTTTTGCATCGATATGATAAAAATGCAGCTGCACATGAGGCCCGCCCCGAAGCCGTACTTTTTGACCACATTCAAAGCAAAAATAATCACGCCCGCGCTCGGCTGCCTCAACAAAAACCCTTTCTTTATTTTCACGAATAGCATAAACTTGCATAGTAAATAGAAACACTAAAAAAATTAAAATATTTTGTTTATAACAGATCTTTTTTAAAGTGGTCATCCTCCCTCTTGGGGATCGTTAACGATCCCTAAGAGGAGTTGATCGCTACTCCCTTTTCATGACTAGATTAAACTTTAAGGAAGTTTTTACGCCACAACAAC
>JABDDE010000099.1 GCA_013287775.1 Chlamydiota bacterium | reverse complement strand
GCAGGACGCAGCTCACCAGCAATAGAATCCAGCGTGCCAGAGAGCACTGGATAGAGGACGCGGATATAAGCTATAAGTGTGTTGTAGTTTATAGGCTCCATAGCAGTTGCACTTTGGGCCAAATCCCTCACAATTTCGCTGCGCTGCGTCTCTTCGGTTACACTACCTTGGAGACGCTCTAGCGCTGCTTTGTATTGCAGAAGAGTGGGTGCTATGCTGTATTTTGCATATTCTTTAATAGCGACCTGCAGGATACAGGCAGTAACAGATGTAGGCTCTGTATGGGCTACAGCTTCTATGCTCTGAATACTGTTCTGACACGCAGTAATATGTTGACGTAGCTGTTCGGTTGATGGATTACCTATATTCATAAATTCAGAGATATCGGTTTCCAAAGTTATAAGAGGCTTCATTTCGTCAATCACTTTGCGAAGTGATTCTGGAGCATATTGGAGTATCCTATCTACAATTCTAGCATCACTCTCTTGCCTCTCTTTAGATGGAGAAGTAAATAATAGAAAAGTTCTGTTTATACTAAGTTCCCAAGCCCGTTTTTCAGCTTGTTTCGCGTATTGAGCGCAGTATCCCTCTAGCGATGCATACCTCTCATACACCAACCAAAAACGTGGCCACTCATCAACAGATATCGAACATCGATTTGCAAAAATTTCTTGATCTTCTTCAGAAAGAAATAGGAAGCTTCTTTGGAGCTTAAAGAGAGAATCAGGGTCTTTCATTTGAAAAAATAATGCATCCTCGAGGGCGGTGCGCACATCGAGAAAAGCTATCATTTTACTTCTTATATTATTGCCAATAAGAAATGCAAGATAATCTTTACATTCTCTACTATTCAAAGTATGACGTTCAGCATAGAGCGTATTGAGATTTGCCTGCTGACAGCGGTTTTGAATGGCAGTATAGTATTGTATCCCTGAAGAGAGTCGTTCGTTGGTCTTTTGCCTCTCTTCCAACCAGGTGTTGATATGAGGTATATGCTTGGAACGCTTTGGAATGCCGCGCAGTTTTTGGAAGCTGCTAATACGCGCTATATTGTGATCTTCGTAAGCTTTTTCGAGCTTAAACAGTCTAGTCATATATTTTCCCAAAGCACTAGCGTGAAGCTGCTGACGGAGGGTTGTAGATAGCAGAGACACTCTTTTTTGAGTTGCAGCTTGCAACCATGTTTGCACATCATCTAGCATTGGGGTAGGAGAAGATCCGGAAAGCCATCTATCATATGCAGGAATTACCGTAGAAACGCCTTCCGCTAATATTCGTGTGGTTATTTCATCTATGATAGTATTTATCGATTCTTTTAAAGTTTGCTGTACACCAGTCGGCACTTGCCTATTTTGGTTTTGTTGCCACTCCTGCACAAGTGCGTTCAAACGTAGTTGCAGCTCACTGGTTGTAAGTACTGTTATGGGGCGTGAAAGCTGCGTGGGCGCTGCTTCCGTATTTTGCAGTGCCGTACTGGCCACTATTGCCGTTGCCTGATCCCTTTGTGAAGGGGTAGCCGCAGCAATAGTACAGGTTGCTTGTTGATTCTGGCGCACAGCCACTGGAAATTGTGTACTAATCGACATAAATAACCTATGTATAAATTGTTTTGTTACAATTATATACGAATAAAAGAAATATTGCACGCGGAATTTATTGATGATTGTATCCGCTGGCCTGCAATGCAGCTTGCGCACCAAGAAGGCCGGAATACTATATTCCGCTGCGATTGCGCTATAAAAAATTGTTTTAAAATAACGCAAGTACTACAATGAAGGAAAAGGGAGGTTATATGCCGGTATCTGAACTTAGGCGTTCTGAGGCACTTTTTGAGGATCGTTTATTTAATGGAGAAACCTTTTCTCGAAGAGATGGTCTGACTGGAATAGCTACAATCAACGAAGAAAAAATAACAGGGAAAATTGTATCGTTTGTTCTAAAATTATTTAACCTAGCTTTTGATGTGCAGGTAGGAGGTGAGACTATCACAGTCACTCGTAATAGCACAAAAAGATTTTTCGGTAATGCGATGTCTGGAGATGGTAAAGACGAAACGCTGCGACAATTGATAACAAACTATTTTGATAGTTGCGCCATACGGCTAAGCACCCGCGAGGGCATCGTCACAAGGGGCACTGTGTCCCTTTGGATCCGATATTATCCTCCTTATGACACTACTGATAGTGCAGAACGTGCACGCAGGGAAGAGTTAAACAGGTGGTTCACCATACGCTCAAAAATCCCAAGAACCTAGCACGAAATATAGATAATACATCATGTGAAATATAAAAATTTACATACACTTCTATTCCTTCGTCAAGAAGTTCCTTAAGGAAGAGGCTCTTATCAATATAATGATAATTTTCCGTTATGATTTTTTTAAAATATGTAATCTCAATTGGTAACTGTCTCATACATTCACTCCTCGCATACACACATCAAACTGCCCTGTCAGCACCTGGAGAAGCCGCTCTTTGATAACTCCCATGGAAGGATAGTATTCTTTAAGGGGTTGTAGGAAAGTATCATGAGGGCGCTCCTGTCTATATACTGGCATCTTCGGGGGAAGTTTTAACAGACTCATACGTTCTGGTTTATAATCCCAAAGAAAGGAGGTATGGTGCAGCCAGCATGTTTTGGTAACATATTGCGCATTGCCTCCAAATTTTCTATTATAAACCACATAGTCATTTTCATGAATGGCAAAAGGGATGGCATCGAAAACTTGGCTATAAATCCCTCCAGTCCACTGCATAATGCGCTCAGGACTGCTTCCTAGATCAATAGATGTTTTTTGAAAAATAAAGGTTACAAACAATGTCGACTCATCGACAATCACGGTACCGCCCCCAGAAAAGCGTCTTAAAACAGGACATGCAGCTTCTTGAGCAGCACCGAGATGCACATGCTCTTCTGCCTGCCCTGAAATGCCCATGACAATGGCAGGAGGCGATCCCTCATTAATGAGACATACATTCTCTGTGCGCTTGCGAAGATAACTCTCCTCAATAGCAAGCTGCTCCCATATGGGCAGGCCAGCAAGGCAACAGACGGTAAGCGTAATGGGGGACGCCATGGGGGTATTGTTGTTGCCCTTCAGGCAACAATTGTTCGGATAATCGTCTAACCCAGGGCGTTGCCCTGGGCTATTGCAATGTATGACCTTTGGCCAATTTGTAGAGTCTTCGTCCATTATACACAATAACGTCATATACAATTTTCCGAAGGAAATTGTATATGACGTTATTCGTTTCGTTTTCCCAGAGCAATCATGAGCACGGAAATATCTGAAGGGGTAATGCCAGGAATGCGACTTGCTTGCCCCAGATTTGATGGCCGCACTTTACTGAGCCTGAGCTTTGCCTCGGTTCTAAGGCCCTGTATCGCATGATAGTCAGTACCATCTGGAATGAGCTTATTTTCCACCGTTTTCAACCGCTCTACTTGAGTGAGCTCTCGCTGTACATACCCTGCGTACTTAATAGCATGCTCAATTTGCTGCCCAATTTCACTCTCAAGCTCCGGAACCTCTTCAGGAAACAGCTTTGCAAGCGTTTCATACTGTATTTCTGGGCGAGCAAGAAGCTGCGCAAGAGAGGTGCTTTTTCCCTCATACTGTTTGTAGCTCTTCTGCAAGCTTGCAGTCTGTCTTGCAATAACGCTCTCTTTTTCTTGAAGCCTCGTATATTGCTCTTGACTAATCAGTCCAAAACGATACCCATAGGGGCGCAGGCGTATATCAGCATTGCCCTGCTGCAATAAGAGTCTATGCTCTGCACGACTTGTGAAAATTCTATAGGGCTCATCTACACCCTTCGTCACTAAATCATCAATCATCACACCAATATAGGCTTCGTGACGCTTTAAGATAAAGGGCGGCTCCCCTTTCACTTTAAGCGCTGCATTAATGCCAGCGATAAGTCCTTGCCCTGCCGCTTCCTCATAACCTGTTGTTCCATTGATCTGCCCCGCAAAAAAAAGCCCTGATATGGCCGTAGACTCACATGAAAACTGCATCTGCCCACTTTGCACAAAATCATACTCGATAGCATACCCAGGACGCATAATCTCAGCATTCGCGAGTGCTGGAATACTGCGAATAAAGGCAAACTGCACATCAAATGGTAAAGACGAAGAGACACCATTTACGTAAAATTCATCCGTATCTAACCCTTCTGGCTCGAGAAATACCTGATGACGCTCTTTATCTGCAAAACGCACCACCTTATCCTCAATAGAAGGACAGTATCGCGGCCCTACACCCACTATTTTGCCAGAATAGAGCGGTGAGCGATGGAGATTTTTTGAAATAATTTCTTTTGTATCTTTTGTTGTGTGGCAAATATAACAAGGCAGCTGTTTGAGGCGCTCCCCTTCGGGCGGATCAAAGGAAAAATAGACTCCCTCGTCACCTGGCTGTTCTTCGGTTGCGGCAAAATCAATAGAGCGACGATGAATACGAACAGGGGTGCCTGTTTTTAGACGGCCGAGAACAATACCATGCTTTGCAAGACTGGTAGAGAGCCCCATAGATGGAGGATCTCCTGCACGCCCACCTGAGAAATTGATATCTCCCATGTGGATAAGGCCTCGCATAAACGTCCCTGAGGTCAGAATCAGAGAATGTGTACGATAGACCACGCCCTCTTTGGTGATAACACCTGTGAGGGTGCCATTCGTGACAATAAGCTCTTCGACTGTCCCTTGCTTGATTTCAAGATGTGGCACCTGTTCAAGGCGTCTCTTCATCTCTCGTCGGTAGCTTGCCTTATCGGCTTGAGCACGTGGTGCCTGAACAGCTGGGCCTTTTTTGGTATTCAGCATGCGAAACTGAATCCCAGTTCTATCGGTCACCTTGCCCATAATACCGCCAAGGGCATCGATCTCACGCACAATATGGCCCTTGCCAATACCGCCCACAGAGGGGTTACAGCTCATCTGGCCAATGGTATCCAGATTCATGGTCATGAGGAGTGTCCTCATCCCCATGCGTGCAGATGCATGTGCGGCTTCACATCCTGCATGCCCCGCCCCAATAATAATAACATCATACTGGGTTGGATATTCCCACGTGTACTGACCGGACATATTGCAAG
>JABDDE010000098.1:2085-5230 GCA_013287775.1 Chlamydiota bacterium | reverse complement strand
GGAATATCCTCTTGGCATGTAGGTGGGTGTGGGTGCTTTCGAACCCGTCTACAGAGACCGCTGTAACCGTATAGCGTGTAAACAGGTGCTTTGAGGTAAAAATGTGCTTCTTAAAGTGCAGACGTTTGTTTTTAGGAATCTTTTTAATCACTTTCCCATTTTCGTAGACACGGTAGAAGGCCACATTGGAAGAGCGACTTTTTCGCCACTTTGTTTTAAGAACAAAGTTTTTATCATGCTTGAGATGGTGTGAGCGCCAGTATTTGCCACGAAAATGGCGAGGCTTTGTAGGGACGAAATTTTGCAGCGTCGCATAGCCAATTGCTTGCCCTGAAGTGTAGGGTAGATCGCCGCCCACAAACCACATTTTCCCTTGCAGGGTGGTTCCTGTGAAGGTTCCAAAAAGAACCACAGGCGTGTAGGTTCGATCAGATCTCCATGGAACACCATTGGTGTTGATAAAAATCGGGTTTGCAGGGTCTTTTAACCAGTTAATACCATCTGTAGAGCTTGCCGTTCCAAGGCCATGTGCAAAAGGAGTACTACTTCCTAAACTGACCCCCGTTCCTAGTCCATGTCCAGCATAGGGAGCGCTTGAGCTGCCATTGGAGCCTGAATAGAACATATGGTAAACCCCATTTACCTTGATGACAGAAGGTCTAAAACTATAGATGCCATCCCAGTCTGAGGCGTTGCCAGAGGGGATCAACACTGGCTGTGAGCCATAACGGGTCCAGAAAATGCCATCCACACTATAGGCAAGAGCTATGGCCTCTTGCTCAGCATTTCCAGGAACAAATCCGGAACCCGCTGCATCAAAAAACATAACGTAAGGGAAGGTATAGGGCTGTCCTGGAGTGGATGTGGCTGCAGGGTTATATATCACAAAACCAGGGCCGTAGAGTTGGTAGAAGTAGCTTCCAGTAACGCCATCAATAAGAGGGAAAGAGAGGTCTTGGGTAACGGGAATGGGGGTTGTCCAGGTAAATCCATCCATGGATAGTGTATATTGGATAGCAGAGATAGAAGAGATAGTTCCATTCCAGAACCACATCTTATAATGATACGACCCGCCGCCAAATCCATTGGGATCATAGAGCACACAAGGATGCCCTATATCTAGTCCCGAGGGTGCTACAAGGTTGGTTTCCCCTTTGAGGGTCCAGTTGATGCCGTCGTTAGAAGTAGAGAGTGCAAGGTTGCCCGTTGAGACCCCTGAGCCTTGATGCCACATTTTATAAAACACTGCATCGCCATCGCCATTAAATTTGTTGGCATTGAAGAGAACACAAGGGAAGTAGTCGTCATATAATGTCGATCCTGGAAATGGGTTGTAGATAGGATCAGAAGGGTCTTCTGTCCAGCTTGTAAAGAGAGAAGCGTGAAGTTGTTGGACGCTCCCCGAAAGGCTTAAAAATAATACCAGAAGGTACGCATAGATTTTCATATAAACTCCTGTAAATTGCGATATATGCGTACCATAGCAGCTAAGGCAATTATGGGGAAGTGCGAAGTGTCGCATACCCAATTGCTTGACCAGCAGTGTATGGGATATTGCCGCCTACAAACCACATTTTTCCTTTCATGCGGTTGCCTTTAAACGTTCCAAAAAGAACGACAGGGGTATATGAGCGGTCATTTCTCCATGCTACACCATCAGTATTAATGAAAATGGGGTTAGCGGTATCTTTGGTCCAGTTTATGCCATCTGTAGAGCTTGCAACGCCGAGTCCATGGGCAAAGGGAGTACCTGTACTCGAATCACCGTCAGAGCCGGAGTAAAACATGTAGTAGACGCCATCTGACTGAATAATGGATGGCCTAAAGCTATACAGCCCATCCCAGTCATCAGGATTTCCAGAAGGAATAAGTACTGGCTGAGTGCCATAACGTGTCCATGAAATACCGTCATTACTATAAGCGAGTGCTATAGCTTCTTGTTCGTCATTTCCGGAAACATATCCAGCGCCTGCCGAATCGAAGAACATGACGTAGGGATAGGTGTAGGGCTGTCCTGGTGTTGATGTTGCTTGTGAATTATATATCACAAAGCCAGGGCCGTAGAGTTGGTAGAAGTAGCTGCCGGTAGTGTTATCAACGAGTGGGAAGAATGGGTCTTGGCTGATAGGCTGCGGTGTTGTCCACACAAAGCCGTCCGTTGATTGTGTGTATTGTATAGCACTAATTGATGAAATAGTACCATTCCAAAACCACATCTGGTAATGGTAGGCGCTCCCACCAAATCCATTGGGATCGTAGAGCACACAAGGATGCCCCACATCTAGCCCTGCGGGTGCTACGAGGTTGGTATCTCCTTTCAGAGTCCAATGAATGCCATCGTGAGAAGTAGACAGCGCGAGGGTGCCGGTAGATATCCCTGAGCCTTGATGCCACATTTTGTAGTAGGACTCATCACCATCGCCATTAAATTTGTTTTCATCAAAAAGAACGCATGGGAAGAAATCATCGTACAGGGATGAGCCGGGATATGGGTTATATATAGGATTTGAATGTTGCTCTTGCCAATTGCTAACTTGCCAATTGCTAAATGGGGACGCAAACAGTGCGGATGCTACCATGCTATATAGCAGCATTCCAAAATAAGCAAAAATTTTCATAATAACTCCTTAATAGGTAATTGCGAGGACTTCTGGTCCTCATGCAAAATACCGTAACATAGCTATTGCTAAAATTGCAAGGCATCAATTGATAAATATAAATAACAACATGTGCACTTTTTCTGGCGAAAAAAGTGCACATGTTGTAAGTATAATTACTAACAATCAAATTTGAAGAGTTGACATTTGATTTGTGAAAAACGTATCATTATAGAGTATGCATTTGGCAATTATAATTATCACAGCCTGTCTTTCTCTATCGCAGATAGCTGCTATTCCTTCTGATGAAGAGCTCACATGGGGAGATCCTGAGGAAGAAACTGATGATGAGCGTGAAAAAGAATGGGAATATCGAGCCTATCATGAAGAGGAGCGCCGTCTAGATCACTAATGATACACAATCCGAACATTCCCTGTCCCTGCTGCAGCGACAAACCATATAGCGACTGCTGTAAGCCATTTCATGATGGTGCACTTCCTGAGACCGCTTTGCAGCTTATGCGATCGCGCTACTCGGCATATGCTCT
>JABDDE010000098.1:0-2075 GCA_013287775.1 Chlamydiota bacterium | reverse complement strand
CAACGCATCCCAAAAATCCGCAAAGGCTTCCCAATATCCGCGAATGGGCTCAAAATATTTCTGAATTTTCTACGCACACGAAGTTCCTCCGTCTTGAAATTCTTGAGTTTATTGATGAAAACAAACAATCTACAGTTATATTTACTGTCTATCTCGTGCAAAATTCCGAAAATGTGGCGTTCACAGAAAAGAGTTATTTTGAGAAAATAGATGGCAAGTGGTTGTATCTACGAGGAGAAGTGAATGCACATTAAGATAAAACAGGGCCTCGATATCCCGATTGCGGGAGGGCCCACTGAGAATACAGTCAAGCCGCTTGACAGGCCAAAACAGATCGGTTTTTCTTTCCTGCATTTTGATGATCGTCGGTTTCATTTACGCGTCCGTCAAGGTGAAGAGGTGAAGATTGGAGATCCTCTTGTGCACGATAAAGAGTGCCCAGAGAGGTTTTTTGCATCGCCTGCAGGAGGGACAATTGCTGAGATTCAGCGTGGGGAAAAAAGGCGCCTTCAAGGCATGGTAATTACCGTTTCTCCTCAGGAAGAGTGGGCGTGCTTTGATGTAAAAAATCCCGAGACGCTCTCGAGGCAGGCCATATGTTCTCTTCTTGCACAAGCTGGCCTCTTTACTCAAATACGCTCGCGCCCCTTTAATTTACTTGCTTCCCCAAAACAGACGCCTCGCTCGATTTTTGTGCGTGCCATTGAGTCGGCCCCGTTTCAGCCATCGGCAGAGATGCAAGTTTCGGACAAAGAGCGTGAATTTCAGATGGGGCTGCGCATTCTGAAGAAGTTAACAGATGGACACGTACATCTTGTCTATCGTGAAGGTAGCCCCTGTCGCGCGTTTACAGAGGCAGAAGGCGTGGAAAAGCACACCGTATCGGGCCCGCATCCTGCAGCCAATGTGTCGGTGCATATCCATAACATCGATCCAATCAGAACCAGTAACGACATTGTGTGGACTACTTCGGTACTTGATGTGATTGCGTGCGGGAGCCTCTTTTTACATGGCAAAGTTGGCCTTGATCACATTATATCCATTGCCGGTGAGGCTATCTTGCCCTCTAAGCGAGGGTTTTATCGAGCACGGTTAGGAGCATCTATTGCAGAGCTTATAGCTGACAAAATAGACAGCCAGCGCCCATGTCGTCTTATCTCAGGAGATCTTCTCACTGGGGACAAAGTGCTGCATAGCGATTTTCTACAGCCTACACATCACTCTCTTGCTGCTATCTTTGAGACAGAAGAGCGTGAATTTGCCTCCTTTTTTAGACTCGGCGCCAAGAAATATAGCGCAAGTGGGGCCTATATGTCGGGCCATATGAATGCGGCCAAGAGACGATGGTCCTTTACCACGAGCCAGCATGGAGAGCAGCGGGCGTGCATTGATGGCACCGTGTATGCGCGCGTTATGCCCATGAATATTCTGCCGCTCCAGCTTATACGTGCCATCCTTGCTGAGGACTATGAGCTCGCTGAAGAGTACGGGCTTTTGGAGGTAGATCCCGAAGATTTTGCATTGCCTGAATTCGTCGATCCATCAAAAATGCCCCTCATGGAAATTGTCAAACAAGGTATAGATGCTATTACTCCGCACTAGTTAATCTATAAGTAATCATACTCACATCTATCCCTGCATTGCAGGGATAGATGCGAGTATGATTACTTCCAATTTTTCTGCCACTCAAAAAATTCAGAAGGACGTATTCGAAATCGTGCAAAGTTGCCTTCATGAAGACTTCTCAATTCAATTTCAACGATTTCTATAAAACGACTCTGATCTTGCATAGCAATATGCTGTGCTGCAAATTTTTTGATAGCATCTACTGCTTGAAGTACGTTCAATTTTTCGCCCACAGTAGCATATACAATTTCACGAATACGATCGCGATAGCGGACACGAAAAGGATCTGGCTCTCCCAGTGCTTGCATAGTAGCTACGAAGAGAGAGGCTGAACGCTCATATGCCCACACAAAAATATCACGAAAGAGCTCGATTCGATTAAACTCATATACTGCAAGAAGTCCTTGGATATAGTCTAATTCTGGGACATCAACAAAGGAGAGAGGACT
>JABDDE010000097.1 GCA_013287775.1 Chlamydiota bacterium | reverse complement strand
TGCAAGTGGCTCTGCAAGTAGTTCTGTAAGTAGCTCTGTGGTATTACCAAGAGCAATGTCAGATCTTGAATTTGAACAGCTTATTAATGATATGAGTGGCAGTAATGATCCAGCACCGCTCCTTATGAGGGCAAGAGCTGCAGATCGAAGCATAGATCTTACCAATCGTCATCATGTTCGTGCTCAACTGCAGCGAATCCTCTTTGACGAGATGCAAACAACCATTGCTCATTTCACTACAAGTGGTTACCACACTTTGGAAGATGTTCAAGCCTTCAATCCAGATACCTACTACGCTATTATCCAATACAGTGTATTTCAACTGCTACGACATATGCAGCGAGAGAGTGGCTATTATGTTTTGGTAAGTCCAAGAGGGGAGTTTTTGCAGCTCACTCCTGATGCACCTATTATTCGAGAAGTATTTAGAGAGAATACAGCGAGTATCCAAAATATGATGCAGGTACATGAACAGCTGCAGCATCTTACGAAAGCAGAGCTTGATTTTACTGAGCGCAGGCTTATCGCCTCGTCACACCGTGCACTTGTTTCTGACGTTACATTGCAAGCAACCGGCAAAAAGGAGCTGCTCGATCAAATTTTTAATCGATGCGTAGTTATGAGAGCTTCAATGGAGCAGCAGATTATGAATATTGCCTCACAGTCACACCACGATGCTCCGGGAATTAATTTTCGGAATTTATTCGCCCAGGTATAGCCTTAAACGAAATATATATAACCCAGGCCATAAGGCCTGGGTTTATGTGGTTGGCGTTAGATCATGCTGAAATAGGGACTACGCGGGAGAGTAAGTCAACGCGTCTTCGTAGCAGCCCACAGGAAGCATTAGAAAAGGTTCCAACAAGGCCATCTATACTGCCTCTAGGGCCTTCATGTTGACATATTTAACGTACATATCGTTGTTGCAGGTACAATTCTGTTTCGCTGCTACCGCAGCTCTGTTTTTATTGATGCCTCATAAACCCCACGTTCCGCTCGGCCCGCGCGCTAGCGCCGCGGCCTTCACTGCACGCGGGGCTAGAGCTGCATTTCGCCACTACCGTGGCGTCGTACATGGCGTTGTTTATTGTTTTACCAACACCTTTTTCCCCTCGAAGACAATGGCCAGTGGTATAATATGCGTATAGCCTTTATGTTGTAGTTCGCAAGCATACCGTTTATCTGCAATTTGTTGTAAGGCGCCTGCTGCGACACTCTCGAGCGTTTCATGCTTTCTTGCGTTAACCTTCTTAAATTCTATAATGAGCGCAGGTTTTGTTGTATCATTCGGCATTATCATCACATCATAGCGCCCAAGCCCGGCTTCTCGATTAGATGTAATGGAATGGGTCCCGGCTAGGGTTGCAAGCATGCCTAGAACAAATGCATGATAGAAGTTTTCCGATTCTTGATCTCCTGTTTTTCGTTTTTCAGCTTTTCGATCTCCAACGTCAAAAAAACCAAAACTGGTAATAACAAATTCTTCAAATAATTCTGTAAATTTATTAATATCACCATTTACAAGATATTCTAGCATTGTATTATAACGAATTTCTTTTTTTGAAAACCAACCCAATATGGTTGATGTATACATACATGCAATTTCTTTGTTAGGGATGAATAAATCAGCATAACGGAAGTTGTCATTACCAAGGCGAAGATTTTTGAACGAAAGATAGCCACTAAACAATAAGAAATTCCATAGTACCGACTCTTCTCCTGCATCAAGATCGGCAAAAACGATGTTTTCATTTACCTTTTTGTAAATGGTCTTTCCTTGTAGTAACTGAGCGATTTCCTCTTTCACATCTTCATCACTATTTTTGATAAGACTTTTAATGATATCGTTGCTACTCGTGTTTACCCAATAGGAATTAAATTCACAATTTCTATTGATAAAGTTGATGATAGACCAGGGATTGTAGATGGTATGCTGACCACTTGAAAAACCATTATACCATGCCCGAATTTCGTCCAAGCATGCTTGTTGACATGTTGTAATTTCGCATTCTTTTATGAGTGTTTTTACTTCATCTTCTAGTAGTCCGAATTTATCTGAATACGCCTTGTCGAGCATGGTATACACATCTGGATTATTGAATCCAGTAAAAATACTCTCCTTGGAAATACGCATGCAGCCAGTAACGACGGCAAAACGGAGATACTCATTTCCTTTTAACCCATCACCGATAAAAGAGCTCGTAAATAATGCAGTCTCTTCATAATAAGCATGCTTAAAGCCCTCTTGCATAGGAACATCGTATTCATCGAGTAAAACAATGGGATTGGTATTATGATGCCTTGCAAGATATGTGGTAAGGTCTTTTAAACTTACCCTGTATATCTCGTCACTTGCAGTTTGGGCAATAATCGCTTCAAAATCTCGTTTTTGATATTTACTAAGGACGGGACTTTCAAGTAGGTAGTTATGTCGCCAAAATTCGTTAGCGATGACTCTCTTGATCATACTGAAACATGAATCCCAAGTAGCTCCCTTAATAACTTTAAATGTCAGAAAAATAACAGGATATTGCCCTTGATGCTTCATATATTCTTGATGCTTTGCTATATTCAGGCCATCGAAAAGGAAGGCAGTGGAGTTGGGTGTTTTTTCAAAAAAATACTTTAGCATTGAGAGGTTCAGTGTTTTGCCAAAACGCCTGGGCCGGGTGATAAGTGCGATCTCCGAGCCAAAATCAAGGATTTCTTTGATAAATAAACTTTTATCAACGTAGTGATAATTTTCTGATATGATTTTTTTAAAATCATCGATACCAATAGGAAGCTTGCGCATAGTGTCCTTTGTTAATGTACGTCATGTGCACATGACGGGAATGTTCTCCTTCATTATTTCTTATTCGTAGATAATTGTGAAGCATTTTTTTAGTGGCACAGAAATGACAATTGTACTTTTCCGATTGCAAAGTTCTGAACGATCTTGCATACTTTCTTCATGCCTTCTTTACTATTTTTAGGGACAGGAGCCTCGGTAGGGATTCCAGTGATAGGATGTAGCTGCAATGTGTGTCAATCAACAAACACCAAAAACCAGCGGCTGCGCACCTCGACACTCTTGCGTATTGATGGCAGATCCTATCTTATTGATGCAGGCCCAGACATACGCAGGCAAGCCCTACAGCACCATATTAACCGCATTGATGGCCTCATCCTTACACACACCCATTACGATCATGTAGCGGGCCTTGAAGAGCTACGAATTTATAATTTTTTACAAAATGGCCCCATTCCCTGTTTCTTATCCGAAGAGAGTTTGTCTGAATTAAAATTATTATTTCACTATATTTTCAAAGATAAGACGAATGCTAAACACAAAAGTAATACCTCTGCTTTTCACTTTCACGTAGCGCCTGAGGCACATGGTACCTTTCGCCTTGGTGAGCTTACAGCACATTATTGCAGCTACTTTCAAGCCGGCATGCAAGTGCTGGGGCTGCGTTTTGGCTCGCTTGCCTACATTACAGACATTAAAAACTATAGTGAGAGTATATTTTCATTTTTAGAGGGGATTGAGACGTTAGTGATTGGAGCCATTCGCTTCACCCAATCCCCCATGCACTTCACGATAGATGAAGCAGTAGAATTTTCTAAAAAGACCACAGCCACCCATACCTATTTGGTGCATCTTTGCCACGATGTCGAGCATGAGCATGCAGAATCGCTCTTGCCAAAAGGCATGCATCTTGCGTATGATGGCTTAGAGATACCCTTTTCTTTATGACAGAAAGTAATGAAGCTTTAGTCCCAACAGATGCATCACGCCTCAATTGGTTTAGTCCCAAGATGTATGCACTTCTGCCTGCCTTGCTTGTAGGGGTCTATCAGGGTAAAGATGAAGAGGCTCTTGCGCGAGAACATGTATCTGAGCTACACCTCTTGGCAGAGACGCACGGCCTACCAGTCATCGATCATATTCTCTTTTCAATACGCACCTTTACTGCCGCCACCTTCTTAAGCCAAGGAAAAGTAGAGGAGCTCAAGCAGGCCATCATCAAGTTAGGGGCGAGTTTAGTGATTTTTGATGATGAGATTTCGCCTGCTCAGCAGCGTAATCTCGAGCAAGAGCTTGGCGTGCCTGTTATTGATCGCACCGAAATAATTTTGGGAGTATTTGCAGATAGGGCAAAAACAAAAGAGGCTAAGCTCCAGATAGAACTTGCTGCTGGCAAGTATATTGCTCCTCGTCTCAAACGCATGTGGACCCACTTTTCAAGGCAAACAGGAGGTGGCGGTGTTTCTGGAAGCGGTGGCTACTTAAAAGGTGTTGGGGAAAAGCAAATTGAGATTGACAGGCGCCTTTTGAAAAATCGAAGTGAGCAGCTGTTACAAGAGATTCGGGAGGTCAAGCTTCATCGACAGCGACAGCGCTCTATGCGAGAGCGTGCGCACATTCCGGTGTTTGCTATAGTTGGCTATACCAATGCAGGCAAGTCGACACTTATGAATCGGCTTACTGATGCGCATGTTTTCGTGGAAGATAAGCTTTTTGCAACCCTTGATACCACCACCAGAAAATTACAGCTCCCGGATAATCACGAAGTGCTTCTTACCGATACTGTGGGCTTTATACGAAAGCTGCCACACCTTCTTGTCATGGCCTTTAGAAGTACCTTAGAAGAGGCAACTTTTGCTGATGTACTCATTCATGTGATCGATGCAAGTCATCCTATGGCACTCGAGCAGGCCAAAACAACTCTTGAAGTGCTGAGCGAGCTCGGTGCCCATGCCATTCCTGTCATCACCGTTTTGAATAAGATAGATCAGGTGATTATAAAGGAGAAGTCGCAAGTATTGCAAAAGCTGAAGTTGACCTATCCTCGTGCTATAGAGTGCTCTGCAACTAATGGGATAGGAATCGATGCACTATGCTCTGAAATGCTGTATCAGATTCAAAATAAACGCGTCACACGTCTTCTTCGTATTCCCCAATCGGAATACCATATGGTCTCAGAAGCCATCAGGCATGGCAATATTCGCAGCCAGCAGTATGAGGACAATGATGTGCTGCTTGAAGTAGATTTACCTATTTGGCTTCAGTACAAGTTTGAAAAGTATTCATAGAGGCGTGTGGGGGGCTTGGGTTGTTGGGGGAGAGCGTCTGGGGGAATTTTTTTCACAGGGAGAGCTGCAAGAGAAGAGCTTACAGAGAGAGCTTGTCAGAGGCGTGTGGGTGGCTTGGGTTGTTGGGGGGGGAAGGTTTGGAGGAATTTTTTTTACAGGGAGAGCGACAGGAGAATAGCTGCAGAGAGAGCTTGTCAGAGGCGTGTGGGTGGCTTGGGTTGTTGGGGGGGGGAAGGTTTGGAGGAATTTTTTTTACAGGGAGAGCGACAGGAGAATAGCTGCAGAGAGAGCTTGTCAGAGGCGTGTGGGTGGCTTAAAGCATTGATGATACAAGAGCCAGCAGAGCAGTCTAAGAAGAGAAATCTTAAACAGCTATGTACATTGATTATGTCAAACACAAAAGGGTTTCGCTGCTGCCGCAGCTCTG
>JABDDE010000096.1 GCA_013287775.1 Chlamydiota bacterium | reverse complement strand
TTGTAGCTGCAGCAGGGTTGCAATGCCAAATGTTAGAGGCCGAACCGACAATGCCTGAAAGCCCACGTTTTCGGCGCAGGCAATGATGTCCTCTGGCGGTATAAAAGACTGGATGCTCTTGTGCAGATATTCGTAGGCCTCTTGATTCGAGGTCACATATTTTCCAATGCAGGGGAGCACACTTTGTAAATACAGTGCATGCAGCTTTTTCCACACATATCCTCGCGGACGCGTTAGCTCCAGCACATGAAATGTGCCGCCTAACCGTAGCACACGGCGGGCCTCAGAAAAACAGCGCTCAAGGCCGCACACATTGCGAATACCATAGGCACATGAGATGGTATCAAAACTCTCCTCTTCAAAGGGAAGCTGAGTGGCATCTGCCACGTGGCAGCTACATTTTTCTTGCACGTGCGTTGGCAAGAGGCCACACTTTTTTTTCGCAACCTCAATCATATTCGAGGAAAAGTCCACTAATACAAGCTCTGGAAGTGGTTTTTGTGTCTTCTGGGCGCGTTTTATAAAACGCCAGCTTATCTCACCTGTGCCCGCGCAGAGATCTAAAACACGTGTAGGCGCTCCCTCAAGCACGGCAGATGCGAGTTTTCGATTCCAGAGAGCATGCATATGGAAAGAGAGCAGCGAATTGGCTCTATCATAGCGAGGAGCTATATCATCAAAGAGGCTCTTGATGCTCTCTGGATTAGCTTGTTTGTATGTCATACGTTTTTATAAGCTCCTGAAAAAGATGTAGCCCCTGAAAGTGCTGTGGAGTGAGTCGATACTCAAGCGTACGAAAATACCGAGCGAGCATCTCAGGCGGCACTTTTGAGTGCACACTTGCAATCACTTCATCTATATGCTCCATTGACCAATCGAGGCAGTGCTGTAGTAGAGGTTCGACAAATTCCAAGTGTTTTTGCTCAGGGGAGGCAAAAAGGGCAAAGATAAAGGGGAGGTCGGTATTCGTATACCAAGCGGTTGCAAGATCAATAGTGGTAAAGCCTGCAATAGTAGGGTGCTCCAAACAGGCATCTCCAATGAGAAGAAAGCCGTCAAGGTCTTTAAGCGTATCAAGAGAGGTCTCTTTTGGGTCAAACGGGACAAACGTTGGATGAATCTCGAGCGCATGGTAACAGAGCACCTTGAGAAGGGCTTGTGAGGTCTTACTCGCTGTGGTTATGCCGATGATGCTCTCATCAGAGCAGACCACTTCATTGTTTGCGTATAAGTTGACGCTCATAACCTCTTGTGAGGCTCCAATGCCAATAGTAGGTAGGGCATGAAAAGGAGGCTGTGCATGAATAGAACTTACTAAGCCCACATCAAGCTCACCTGAGGTTAAGAGTTCATTAATCCGGGTTGGCACCTCAAATATACACTCGACATCAGCGTCTATTTTCTTTTGGAGAATGGGATAGAAAAAAGGAAGCGTGTTGTAAAATGAAGGGGCCCCAATGCGAAGTGGCATGCGTCATCTCCTATTGAGCTATTTTTGTCATGTGCAATTTTCCGGTAGGAAAATTTGTACATGACGTGTAGTTGTACCTCGAATGCACTTTTTGAGGCACACGATGCGCCTTCCGTATGCGCTCTTCGAGAATGGCCTCTGTCATCGCTATCTGCACACCCCCAGCCATAGTAATAATTTTTTCTTGAGTTTGGGTGGCTGCGAGATCGTTTGCGCCGCAGTTGAGAATGCCCACCGCTTCATCAATGCCAACATAGTTCCAGAGGACTTTGATGTGCTGTATGTTATCTAACATGAGCCGCGAAATGGCATAGATGAGGCGTACATCTTTGGGTCTGAGCCGATCTGTTCGTTTGCCCAAGGCGTTATTTTCGACATGGTATTTCAGGGGCACAAAGGCCTGAAAGCCTCCTGTCTCATCTTGAAGGGTACGGACTTTTTCAAGGTGGGTGATGATGTGCTGTGGCTCTTCAATATGGCCAAAGAGCATGGTGATGTTGGAAGGAAGACCTTTTGTATGCGCCACACGATGGGTATTTAGGTACTCATCAGAGGTGATTTTTCCGGGTGCAATTTTTTTGCGTATCTCTTCGACGAGAATTTCTGCACCGCCTCCAGGAAGTGATCCAAGGCCCCATTCTATCATCTTTTCAAAGACCTGTTCAAGCGATATACTATGCATTTTCGCAAGAAAATCATATTCAACAGGTGTGAGCGCTTTGATATGCAGCTGGGCATCGAGTGCTTTAATGCGCTTAAATACTTCTTGGTAGTAGTCGAGGTTGCAATCGCGCCACAGGCCTCCCACGATATGAATTTCATTCAAAGCTTGTGAGGTGAGAGCTTGGCGAACTTTGTGTTCAATTTGTTCTGGGGTTAAAAACCATGCTTGTTTCCATCCAGGTTTTGCATAAAAGGAACAAAACGGACATGACAGCTCACAGAGGTTTGTGGGATGGATATAGAGAGTAGAGGCATAGAATACAGTATCGCCTACTTTGTTTTTGCGTACCTGATCAGCAATATGGCATACAGCATCTGCGTAGGGCGTTGAAAAAAGAGAGAGCCCCTCTTCAAAAGAAAGGCGCTTGCCCTCTAATGCCTTATCGAAGATCTTCTGCAATGCATCAGGGATGTCGTTGTTTTGGTTCATCTGCTTTTTTCCCACAGAGCTGACATGAAGAGCTATCTTCACATGCTTTATCCTTTTTTTTATCAGGGCAAACACCGCACTGTTTGGTAAGTACTTTCTTTTTATTGAAAAAATAGCCTATACTCATCGCAAGCACTGCGATGATACAAATAATGGCGGCAATAATGAGAGTAGTAAGAAATTGAGACATGAGCCTACGCTACCACAATTTGACGTTTTACGCAAATGCTAAAATAATTTATTGACGTCAATTAAATAATTTATTATTTATATGAATCAGGAGGCGTTTTATGGAAACTAGCATAAAAAACAAAATAATACTTATTATAATGCATTATGTTCTTATTGCGTGTATGCCGCTTGTTTGTATGTCGGCTACGGCATTAGATGTGAAAACACGTCGAAAAATAGGGCTGACAAAGCGTGATCTCAGCGAGATATCTCGTTTTATTCAATCGGAGCTACCGCAGTATGTAGAGCGTAAAATATATTATCTTTCGCCGGCACGCACACATCTTGCACGGGCTATTGAATATGATCCGCAGACTAAAGAGACCTTTGTCATTCTGAAGGGAAGAAAGTGTCTTATAGGAAAGGGAAAAAAGAAGAAAGTGTATCTTGCACTTCGCTATCATGAAAAAGATTTTGAGATAGTGGCCCGTGGGGAGCAAACACTGCCTATAGAGAGAGAGCTTGAGATGACGAAAAAGGCACAGGGAATGAAAGGCCTTTTTGTCACCTATGGGATGACGCAGCATAGCAGGGGGCAGGATACCCTTACGGCTATTTATTCGAAATTATACAATAAAGGCTCCCTTAAAACGGTGCTCGAGCAGCATACGCAGTTGACGTTGTATGAGAAAGCTAGAATAATGGCAGGTATTTTACGAGGGCTTGAGTCACTACATAACAAACACATTGTGCATCTTGATTTAGGTACGAGAAATTATCTTATAGATATCTCACCCGGCAAAAAGGGAACCCGTACTGTGCGAGCAGTGGTGGCCGATTTAGGACGTGCCAAACATTTTGATCGCGCAAAGAAGGTGTGTGCTCAGGGCAATAGTCTCTATAGAGCTCCTGAAGTCATATTGAACCTCCAGCATATGCAAGGACGCGATTATTGCAAAACAGATATTTATGCTGCAGGTTGCGTCTTTTATCAAATTCTTTTTGGAAAATTTGGTCGCTGGCAGAAGAAATGTTTTATGAAGGATCTTTCTGTGCCTGCCATTCAGCGCTACCATCAATTTGTTGCCGCATTGAATCGCGCTACGGGCACAAGAAGGAAGCTCTTGGCAAGTAAGGGGCGCTCTGGTACACTTGATGGCAAGGAGTACCTCGAATTTATTATCCTGCGTATGCTCCATCCTGATCCTGAAAAGCGGCCAACAGCTCGCGAGCTAAGACAGGAACTCGGGTCATATCCACTTTTTCAGAGAGAAAGTGGGCAGAAGAGAATTAACCATACGCGCGAAACTGCCTGTCAGGAAATGACGCATGCCCCACATGTGGTCGAGCCTGATGCACGTGACGAGCGCGCGTCCGGAAAAATTGTTTAGTAATCAATGTTGTTGAGTAGAGTAATTCAAACATCACATAAAATAACGATAGCGGCTCTTTTTGTTACGATTGTGGGGGCCGCTTCTTTCTTTTCTTATTCTTTATACAAGGAAAAGCAAATCGCTTGCATAGGGGCGGTAGCCAAAGCTTTAGAGATACGCGATTATTCTTTGGTATCGAGGCTTTTGAGGCAGCATGTAGATACCACTGTTTCTGTGGCAGCTTTGGAAGCCGTGCAGGACTCTTCTTTTTCAAGAGCCCTTCATAAGGCAGAGTCCATCAAGCAGATGGATGCTGCGCTTCGTATTTCTTTGAAAGAGCTCCTTTTGTGTACTTTTTTTATCGAAACAGAATTGCCCTCGAGTATAGAAAATCATAAGTACTACCTAAAAAAAGAAGAAACAGGGCTTTCGTGCAACCTTGAATACGACCCTGAGACGAAGCTTTGCTTTATTTTGCTAGAAGGCATTAAAGGTGGTCGTATTGGAAGGGGCAAGTTCAAGAAAGTCTGGAAGGCTGTTTTATATGCGCAAGATCGTGTAGAGATAGTTGCTCGAGCGGAGCAGCGGCTGCCTATGGAAAAAGAGGTAGCCATGATGCGTTGTCTTCGGGGTGTGCCAGGCATCTTTGAAACTATTGCCTTTACACGCCATGAAGATGCAGGTATCCAGTATACGACGGTGTATTCCAAGCTGTACACCCATAGCTCCTTACAGAAGCTTTTTGATAAAAAAGTAGCACTCGATACAACAGATAAAGTTGCTATTGCCCGGCAGATTTTACAAGGGCTACAAGAGCTACATAAGCGCCATATTTTGCACTGCGATCTTGGGGCACGAAACTATCTTGTTGCCATCTTGCAAAACGAGCACAAAAAGCAGGTTAAGAGGCAGGTTAGATGTGTGATTTCAGATTTTGGAAGGGCAGTGTTATTGGATGAAGTGAATACGGCGGCCCGTCTGCAGGGAAATACCTCGTATATTGCGCCGGAGGCGCTCTTTCGCGAATCTATGCAAGAGGCTGATTATTTTGCCTCCGAAGTGTTTGCTGTGGGGTGTGTGCTCTACAACCTGTTCTACGAGAAAAGAGCAGGGTGGCAGCTGCCACATTATGGCCAAGATACGCGTGAGAGGGCAGTTGTCTACGATGAATATGTGCAGCATATACGCACACTACGCGATGAGCGATATCGGGTGCTCAGTGAGAAGGTGCAAAGTGGTTCTAAGCTCTCTGTAGAAGAGCAGTTTGAGCATCTCGTGCTCAAAATGGTTGATCCTGATCCCAAAGCTCGCGGCAGCGCCGCCGAGCTCGCTGTGTTGTTTGAA
>JABDDE010000095.1 GCA_013287775.1 Chlamydiota bacterium | reverse complement strand
AATTCGCACATGACGTTAAAATTAGGCATGACGATAATTATGTTACCTGTGTATCATTATTAACTGGTACTTTTTTTTAAAGCAGGATGTTCATGCTAACAATTGTTAAAGAAACAAACAACACTAAAGAATCAGCCCTGAGGATAGTTCCTGAGGCTGATGACAATGGAAAAATAAATTTTTCAATTGTCGGAAATAACGTATTTTTTATAAGTCTTGGCTGTCCGAGAAACCTGGTAGACACCGAAGTCATGATTGGGATTTTGCTCAAAGCTGGCTATCAAGTGTGTCAAGAGATGCAGCGTGCCGACTTTATTATCATCAATACGTGCGGCTTTTTAGAAGCCTCTCGACAAGAGTCTCTGGATACCATTCAGGGTGCGCTCAAAAACAGAAAAGCGAGCGCTAAAGTGATTGCAACCGGCTGTATGGTGCAAACGCATAGCGATGCTATCCGCGCAGCGTGCCCTGAAATCCACTACCTTCTTGGCTCTGGCGACGTACAGGGCATTTTGCGTGCTGTGGAAACTGAAAGCTCTGGCTCGAATATAACTTCGGCCAAAAGCTTTCTGGAAATGGGTGAGGTGCCACGTGTAGTCTCTACCCCAAAACACTATGCCTACTTGAAAATTGCTGAAGGTTGCCGCAAAAGGTGCGCTTTTTGCATTATCCCGACCATTAAAGGACCGCTCAAAAGTAAACCTATTGAGCAAATCCTCAAAGAGATAAAAATTCTTCTTGATAATGGTGCTAAAGAAATTATCCTGATTGCGCAAGATTTGGGCGATTACGGCAGAGATCGAGGGATGAAGAAGGTAGATGGCCTTGTCGAGCTCTTAAAGACCATTCTCGATACAGAGAAAAGGCATTTTTGGCTCAGGCTTCTGTATGTCTATCCCGATGAGATTACTGATGAGCTCATTGCTGTGATGCAATCAGATCCGCGTATCTGTCACTACATTGACATGCCCATCCAGCATGTTAATAACGAACTGCTCAGCGCAATGCGGCGTCTGACTTCCAAAGAAGATATTATCGCCACGATCACAAAACTGAGAGGCGCTATCCCCGATATTGTCATTCGCACAAGCCTGATTGTTGGCTTTCCAGGTGAGACAGAGGCACATTTTAGCGAACTCCACGAATTTATCAAGCAATATCCTCTCGAAAACATTGGCATTTTCAAGTATTCTAATGAACCAGGAGCGCACTCTTCTACGCTGCCAAATCAAGTTCCAGAAGAGGTGAAGGAAAAGCGCCTTGCAAAACTTGCAAAGCTGCAGCGCCATATTGTCAATACACTGAACAAAAAAATGGTTGGCAAAACAGTACCTGCTATCATCGAAGGCTTTCGCCCAGAGTCCAAGGCACTCCTGCGGGGGCGCTACGCTGGACAGTGCCCTGATATTGATGGGGAAATTATTATTAATGAGGGCGACTTTAGTAAAATCCAGTTTGGAGAGTACGCTGAGGTAACTATCACCGGAAATGCCGGGTATGATCTTTTAGGGAGACTAGAATGAACCCACGAGAATATCGCACAAGTGAAGAGTTTATAAATAGAACACGCAAGCTCACAGAGCTGCGTGAAACTGGGGTGGAGCCTTATCCGCATACCTATGCGCCCACACATGAAAGCAAGTGGCTGCATACCATGTATGATACAAACAAGGTAGGCACTAGTGAAGATGCCGCTAAGGGCACCACACTCCACGTTCGCGTGGCTGGCCGTCTTATGCTGTTTCGTAGCATGGGAAAAAACGCATTTTTGACTATTCAAGACAAAAGCGGTAAGCTGCAGGTGATGTGCAATCGCGATGATACGCGTCTTACAGGTTTTACAGGATTGGCAGTAGAAGGCGGACAAGAGACCCACCTCAAATTTATCGAGAAAAAAATTGATCTTGGCGATATTATTGGCATTGAGGGCTATCTTTTTCATACCCAAAAGGGAGAACTTACCGTATATGCTAAAGAAATAACGCTTCTTTGTAAAAGCTTACTCCCACTGCCAGAGAAACATTCAGGCCTTCAAGATAAAGAGATACGTTATCGCAAACGCTGGCTCGACCTTATTAGCCACACGGAAGTGCAAGAGGTGTTTCGTAGGCGCTCGCTCATTCTCACCATTATACGGCGTCACTTTGAAGAGCTCTCGTTTCTAGAAGTCGAGACGCCCATCCTCCAAAACATCTATGGTGGTGCGCAGGCACGTCCTTTTATTACCGAACTCAATGCCCTTGATCAAACCATGTATATGCGCATTGCGCTCGAAATCTCGTTAAAGAAATTAATTATCGGTGGAATGGATCGTGTTTTTGAGATTGGCAAGGTATTTCGCAATGAAGGCATTGACCGCAGTCATAATCCGGAGTTTACGCTTCTCGAGGCCTACGCTGCTATGTGGGACTATAATGACATGATGCATCTTGTGGAGACGCTCTTTGAAAAAATTGCGCTTGCGTTGCATGAATCTACCATTATTACCCTCTCTCCTCCTGATAAGGAAGAGACCATACACATCGATATGAAAGCCCCGTGGAAGAGGCTCACCATGAAGGAGAGCATTCAGGAATATGCAGGCATCAACGTAGATGCAATGACTGATGACGCCATGCGTACACTGCTTATTGAGCAGGGTATGAAACCAGAAGAGGTGCAAAAATGCTCCCGTGGGCTGGTTATAGTGCATCTTTTTGAAACACTCGTACAGCCAAAGCTCATACAGCCGCACCACATTACCGATCACCCCATTGAAACCACACCTCTCTGTAAGCCGCATCGCAATAAACTGGAACGTGCACAGGGTATTATCGAACGGTTTGAAAGCTTTGTCATGGGGCAAGAAATATGCAATGCCTACACCGAACTCAACGACCCTGAGCTTCAGCGCACTCTTCTCGAGCAACAAGCGAGTAGAAAAGCTGCTGGCGACGAAGAAGCCAATCCTTTGGATGAAGACTTCATCGAGGCTATATGCCAGGGCATGCCCCCCACAGGTGGTCTAGGAATAGGCATCGACAGGCTGGTCATGCTCTTTACCAACGCGCATTCCATCCGCGATGTTATCTATTTTCCGTGGATGAAGTAGTGGGGTGGTGTTATCTCCTTCATGCCTTTGCCTAAAGGCAAAGGCATGAGGGAGATAACAAAATAATCCCTCTCAGTTAGACAGACCAGCGCCGCGTCCTTTCCTGTTGTGGCAGTTGACTGCTATACTGTAAGTGAAGTTGGGTTGCTTCCTTGGGACCAACTGCGCGTTCAATAGCTAGCGAACACTCTTCTTCGACAGAATGACCATGCGCTATAGCATCCTTCCCTCTTTGCCTAAGAGGAGCATCGAAATTAGGAGCGAGTACGAGTGTTGCGAAAGTTTCAACCGCAGTCCTACAGCTAGTAAGAGCTCTGTCTCGCTGAACAATTAATGCTGCTCTATTTTCACTTGAAAGATTCGGCCGGTTAATAATGTTTTGGAGCATGGTGGCAAAACCACCACCGTCAAGGACACGTGCAAACACATGTTCAATCATCTGATCTTGTGAGCAAGTATCAAAAAAGTTCGACGCGCTACTTGATGAAACCCCCGATGTTAGTGCTGGGGTCTGGGGAGGGGGTATGTGTGTCCCCATATTTGATGATATACTCATATTTTTTTCTCCTTATATTTTTTTAGTAAGCCTGGTACAGTGTTTGCAATACTATTTGCAAAACCATACTAACACAGGCTCTATATATTCTTATATCAAATAACATTTTAATTTAAAAGAAAAAATACACAAGAAGAAATTATAGAAAATTATATCAAATGTAAAAAAATGGTAATTTGTATTATAATATATTGAAACAGTGGGTAACGTAATTTTGTAAACACCCTATTAATAAACAAAAAATTTTATGTCACTTTCCGTTATCAGTAACATCATACATAGCGTAATGTACGCATTCTGGTACAAGCCTGAAGAGCCCTCTCAGCACGCTGCAATCACAAACATCCCCAGCCAGCTACAGGAGATTATTGACACCACAGATGCCTCACTCCAAATAACACGCACTATTACACTTGGCACACACGCAGATAAAGCCCTTTTGGAGACAGAATTGAGCAAATGCGCCCTATCAGCTACAGTAAAAACTAGGATACATACTATCTTTTCTATCGCACATGCACTGAGTGAAAACCATCCACAAGCTGCTCAGCTACAATTAAGGCAATTAAACACTCAAGACCCACAAACGGCTACAGCCATACTCAATGGTCTCCAAAATGAGCCTCATTTTAAAACAAGCGAGGCTCTTCAAGATGCACTGACAGAGTGTACGAGGAGTTATACAGCACCCCCTCGCACATGGATAACACGGGCTATACAAGAAGGAGAAAACACCTGTGCGTTCATTACAGGCGCTTTGGGAACCAGTGACCCTCTTGTGGCTCGTTTTACCCAGATCCAGAGGGCAACACAAACACCCGGATTCGAATCTGATAGAACTACCGAGCCAGCTAGTTTACTATTAACGGATCCTCAACTCTGGCAACTTGCTACCTTTATTGAAAATAGAATAGAGCCTGTGGCTATCCTTGCACAGCATTATTTTTCTGCAGCGGATACTGAAGAGCAGCTGGACATAGCAAGAGATTTGCACTTTGATTGGCGCAATAAAACGGTTACTATTATCGCAAGACCAGATATTTCCGATTGGAGCAAACGTGGTACCTATAAAAAAGTAATCAGTGCTGTGATGATCCCACTGCAAAATCGCAGCCGCGATGCCGTCATTCAGGCAGTACAGCTATCTCCTATATTCCCTACTAACCCAACTCAATCACTAGAACTCAGCTATATCACAAGCGAACTTCCGTTTTATGAAGCACTTCGCGATGTTGAGGGAGTTGTACGTCTACATAGCATTGCATGGTTTCCTACAACCACACGGCATGGGACCCAGTGTCCTGAAACCACCCTCAGTCTCATTCTAAATAAAGTAGACCGCGGTACTCTCGAAGACATCTTACGTGCTGGCACTACTGCAGCTGAGCGAAGTTCTCTGGCCAGACAATGCATACGCATCGGTGCTGCAATAGAAAGACGCAATATACTCCATGGAGATATAAAAACAAACAATATACTTGTCGATAGTACAGGGCGCATACATATAACTGATTTTGGGCTCTCCAGCTTTCTTGGGCCTAATGTACCACTCACCAGCTTTCCTCTGTGCGAAGGCAATGTATATGGAGCATGGTGGTATAGCCCTCCAGAGCTTCTCAGAAGGTGCATTCCTCCAATACGACATCACATAATAGAAGATCCCACCATTCGGCCTATTCATTATAAGAAGATTGAAAGTTGGGCGTGGGGTTGCATTTTGCTTGAGCTATATGTGGGTCGCCCTCACTGGGTTGATGATCTCATGCAACAACCCTATCCTCTCAAGTTCAGCATGTCTGAAAAAGCTAGAATGGATCGCGAATATACTGAAACAGTGGTTACATTACGACAGAAGGTAACTGCAATTGCCGTAGAACAGAGAACCGAAGAACAGCACATGCAGTGGGTAATTTGTATGCTCATGCACGATGATGTTGCTGAGCGATGGACCACGGAGCAAGCAGAGGCAT
>JABDDE010000094.1 GCA_013287775.1 Chlamydiota bacterium | reverse complement strand
TGCGATGTCGAATGAGTCACGATCTCATGCATCATCGAGCTCTTCGTCGTCATCATCTTCGTCGTCAAGAGTTGCGGTGTCTGTATTTTCTAATGGTAATGGTGATTTTTCTGAAGATGAAGCTTTGAATGCTGCGATCATTGCATCGCGAACTGTGGCAGTAGGGCCATTATCTAGCTCATCTTCTTCGTCCTCGTCTTCAAGGGCGCTGCCTGCGGTTGTTCATCGAACACTGCCTTCTTCATCCTCAAGTTCTTCGTCATCGATGCATACAGCTGTACAGCCTAACGTGCGACCTAACGTGCATCCACCGCTATCACGCGCACAGGTTGCTTTGCAAGCACAATTCCGAGCTGCTATGCAAAGAGCCTATACAGCACTTCAAAGGCAAGGTGGCGTTGCTGAAAAAGCGAGACTGCCACGTGAGTATTTCCGAGAGAGGGGCGCAGCAGTTGCCCAGGTGCGCACGCTTCTTTCTCAAATGACAGAAGTCGAATATACCGAAATGGTAGAAGAGTTGCGACGTGCACATCCCGCGATGAGCCAATGTATTACCGACATAGATATCGATGCGCGCTATACGGTAAATGCTGGCCACTATGCCGAATCTGCAGAAATAGCTGTGCCTACAAGACCCAGCGGCGTTGATTTGGATGCACTTCTTGCCTTTTGCAGGACATGTATTGAAAGAAATCCACTCTTTCGAGATGTGCGGCGTATGCAGCGCTATTTTGGTAGTGAATGTGGCAGGATGGATGATTCTCGCAAGTACCGTGAGCGCCTTGTAAAGATGCTGGAGCATTATGTAAAGACAGTGAAAAAGCGAAAGGCTGATGCAGGCACTCCTTCTGCGAGCAATCGTGATGCTTTGAATGCCTACTATAATAATCGCGAAAATGCCCTGCTGCAAACGTTTGCAAGACTGCGAAGCATGGATCAAGGATCTCCAGAAACGGCGCGTCTTACAATAAAATTTGTACAAAATATGGTGTTAGCGTCTAACCACTGTGGTATTGCGCATAATAAGGCTGCCATGGAAAGCTACCAGGAGATCTGTCATAACCACACTTTAACCCCACAGGAAGAGGTATATAAAGAGCTTGCCAATAAGCGTAAGATGATCGTTGAGTCATATCTTACTCGTGAGGGTGGTGAGAATGTGGTGGAGATGAGACAGCTTTTGCGTGAGATGGGACGAGAGTTTGGGGTGCCAGGAGTGATCCAGCTCAGTAGCGAAGAGGCACAGGGAGTGCATCAGTATCGTAACTTCGACCACCATGTCCATAGGGATCGTGAGCGAGAGCGATTTTTAGGCTACTATACACCCTCTTGCATTGCAAGAAGTGTTATAGAAAAGGTCAATACTGATGAAAACTTAAATGCACTTTGCAGACTCCAATGTATACCACCCGCAACATGGGCGCATCCAATAACTACACAGGCACAAAGTATGCTGACAGCGCTCAGAACTAGCGGCATGAGTGATGCTGATATCCGAAGAACTCTGCAGAAAGATTTTGAAATCGATTGCCGGGCATCGCAGTATCCACGTATTGAAGAGGCTATTGAGGCCGAGCGACGTGAGCGCTACCTCGAAGCAGGCCATTTGGAGCCTGCCACCAGACGGCTCAATCAGTACGCTATGGCGAAGCTGCTTATAGCCCTCGATGTGCTACATCCCGTGCGCTTTCTTGGAGCGTAAGTTTTGATTCTACTGCTGCTCGAGCTTGTCAGCAAGCTCGTGCAGCAGTAGAATCAAATTTAATTATTTTTCATTTGTTGACAAATCAAAAACTATATGCTAACGTCTTAGGTAAATTACAGATTCATTCTTCTTCTATTTGGTACGCACCATTGAATAAAATATTGCGAAGCATGTGCCTCTGTGGCAGTAGCACAGATATGCGTGGTAAAAGTACGTTACGTTTACCTCATGCAATACCTGGCGCGCACCCTTTTCGTATACAATCATCTGATGCATGTGAGATGGGTGCTTTTTATTCGCTCGATCCTGTATCAAATAAACCTCAAGGGTATTTGCCAATGCGGGTTTCGATACAGATTAAGAGAGAAGGAAAAAAGCCAATGGTTGTAGCGACTGCAACATTTTTCCCTCATAAAGATCGGTGTGCTCGAGATCCACATTCTGTGTTGAAATATGCTGTAACTCAAAAAGGAATCCGCGAAATTGCAAGAGAGCATATTAATAAACATCATGTAGGTTGGGTTTCTCCTGTGAAAAAGGCTGTAGAAAAGTGTGTGAGGGAATTTTTTACATTAAAAGATACGCACCGCAAATTAGACAAAAAATACACCAAGAGAGGAAAATAACGTGAGGATTTTTGCTATCGCTTTTTTCAGCCTTAAATGGCCTCTCTAAGGTCCGTAGGACCGAATTATGTATAGCCCAGACCAGAGCCCTGGGTTTGTGTGGCCAGGCCGAAGCCTGGCCACAAAACAAAATAATAGAGGCCTGAAAGGCCGATACATTTTGTATATCCTGTACCTCGTTGTTGCTCTTCAGACAACATGTGGGGGCTCTTCTCGTTATTTACAAACCTCGTGTAGTCACTGCATGGCTACCAATGAGCGTAAAATCCAACTGGATTTTGCGCTCATAGGAAAATAATACTTGTATAAAATGGTGAATTATTTTTTAATAATAATAAAAAGGCGAGACAGTGTTATGCGCCTTTATTGTAATAAAAAATATAATCCTCATGCCGAATCCTCATGCAAAGCTGAGATGTGCAGAGGCTCTTAAAATAAAGGAGATTAAAGATATGACAACAATTACGCCGTCCCCAAGCGGAACGGGAGAGATTCAAGAAATGGGAAGTAATAGACCCACACTTCAAAGATTTGAGGATAGACTTTTTAATGCAAATATGGGAACAACTCAAGCCATTTCGCTGTTTTTGCATCGTTTAAGGAATCTAAAACCAGAAGAACTCTCTGCTCTCTCAATCCACGATGTTGATGCCATTGAGGCAGATCTGAATGCAAGGTTTAATACTATATTTAGTTCTCCAGATGCAGCAACACCAGAGGAGTTTAACGAGCGGCTTGGCAACGCGTTTATGCACGTGCACCCTGACACACTTTACGCCTTATCGCAGATTAAGAGCCCAGAAACGCCTGATCAGTTGCCGTTTTCCGAGGTATTGCGTGGGTTACTTATCCTTCCTGGGCTACGATAAAAACAATAATAGCCTGCCATATTTTTTGATCCGCTCGGCCATTGCCTTCGGCAATGGCCGAGCGGATCAAATCACCCTTTCCACGCAAAGCTCTGCAGTCTTCCCAAGAAATAGCCGCTGAGTGCCCCTGCGGTGTGGGCGGTGTTGGCGATGCCTAATGGAGGAGAGGGTTGTCCCATGACTTGTAGCACAAAGGCAATACCAGAGACCAGTACCAAACCTCCAATAAAAGCGAGGATAAAATAGAAGGTCGAATTAATCAGCTGATAGCCTTCCCAGGGGGCCTTTTTTTGGCGTGCGCGGATAAAGAAGATCATTGCGCAGTCAACCCCTGAAAAGCCAAGAAAGACAGGCCCCGACATAAGGTATTGGCAGGTGTTGGAAAAGGCCGCTGTTATGAGGATAAAGCTTAAGAGTCGCCAAGGGCCAATACGCGCCTCCATCTGCGTGCCCAGGGCTAGCAGCCAGAGCATATTGAAGAGCAGGTGAAAGAAATTGGCGTGTAAGAGAGCTGGTGTTACCAGCCTCCACAGCTCGCCCTGGGATATTTTTTCGAATAGTTTTGGCTCTACAGCTTGCGGTGGGGGCGCTGGTGTATTCGTTAGATACTGCTGTCCTCTTTCAACGAGGGTACCATAGATACCATTCCAGGCAGGGGTGCGCAAGAATTCATTGAACATAAGCTTGCCAGGAGCAGGGAGTTTATGTGGTTTTTCCAGCGCAGAATATCCATAGAGCTGTATAATATCGTCAAGGAGCTCGTAATGCTCAGGGTAGTCATATAATAGCGCCTTTTGAACAGGGGATACGGTGATGAGGATTGGTTCAATGCTTGCAGGTATAGGCTCTTGTTTTACTGAGAGATCGGTTGCTAAGAGCAGTAAGGCACAGAGAATAATAATGCCATTCGTCAGGAAAAAATGAAGCTTTTTCCCTTTCACTATGATCCTGGGTGCTTTATATTCAGGTTGGGTAAAATTAATAGGAGGATGCTGCGAAGCAATTTCTTCGTGCGTCTCGGATGCAGAGCTTTCTAAAAACTCTTTTAAAATTTCTTTTGCATGTACAACATCATTTTCCTCAATCACCCAAAGCCGGCTCATTTTGCCGCCATAATTTGATGACCCCCAGTCTGTATCAATTGCCTCATCTTGATGACAAGAGATATTCTTGGCTTGTAGTAAGCTCTGGAGCTTTGCAATACGGCTTATTTGATCTGAGGTCCAAAGGATGCGCATAAAGAGTCTATTTTCTTAATTATCATACTTGTAGAGAGCCCAGGCACTAAACCAACAATATGTATTTTGCCGCCGAGGCTCCGCACGGTCTCTGCTTCTATACAGTTTTCACCATATTCGGCCCCATTGACATGCACATGCGGGGCAATTTTAGTAAGGAGCGCTCTCGGATCGGTTTCATCGAACCAGGTCACATAATCGACAAACCCAAGAGCCGCCATCATCTCTAATCGATATTCGAGGGGAATAATAGGCCGATCTTGGCTTTTATAAGCCTTAATGGAGGCATCGGTATTAAGCGCCACGATGAGAATATCAGCCGTTTTAGAGGCCTCGTAAATAATATGAAGATGCCCCGCATGCAGAAGATCAAAAGAGCCATTCAGGGTGGCTATGGTCTTGGTGGCTATGGTCTTGGTCGCTATGGTCTTGGTCGCTATGGTCTTGTCTTGACCTTTCAGCTCCTTCACCTTTTCTTCAATATGCCGTGGATCAATCCACTTTTGCCGTGAGGCTTCTTTCCAGTTCATAAAAAATTAACGCCCAAACGCAATAGCATACACCTGATCGTAATGCTCGACAAAGTGAATGGTCATGCTTTTGGTAATATACTCAGCAAGCTCATCAATGTCGCGCATGTTATCTTTCGGTAAGATAATCGTTGTAATACCCGCTCGCTTTGCTGCTACTACTTTTTCTTTTACGCCACCAATAGGCAGAATTCGCCCTGTGAGAGTGAGCTCGCCAGTCATGGCAAGATCTTCCTTAAGTGGCTTATTAATAAGGAGCGATAAGATGGCACTGATCATAGTAATACCCGCAGATGGGCCATCTTTTGGTGTTGCCCCCTCAGGGATATGTAGGTGCACCTGCCCTTTTTCAAAAAAGGTAAATCCAGGCGCATATTTGTGAATCGTGCCATGCAGATAGCTCCAGGCAATCTCTGAGGACTCTTTCATCACCTGCCCCGCTTGCCCTGTGAGCTTCATTTCAGTCTTTTCCCCAGGCACACGAATGGCCTCAACATAGAGCACCGCACCACCCAGCGAGGTCCATGCAAGGCCTGCAGCTACCCCCACAGGCGTCTTTTCATAAAAACGGTCCGAATGAAAGAGTGGTTTGCCAAGATATTCTTTTAAATCTTTAGGTTTGATGGAATAATTCATTCTCACGCGATTGGTTTTTGCAGGCCTTTTGGGAGCTCTTTTTTCTTCAAGCTTGCGCACCACTTTGACGGCGATTTTTCTTAAAATTTTCTTTATAG
>JABDDE010000093.1 GCA_013287775.1 Chlamydiota bacterium | reverse complement strand
TTATTAATAAACGGAACCTCTTATTCCCCATAGGGAGTAAGAGTAGTGGGGTTCTATGGGTATTAGAAGCATCAATATCAAGATGGGTAGCAAAACGCATGATTCTGTTAGTGACGATGAATGTCTGAGGAGAGCTCTCTTCTTGAGTAATAGCGTACTCTATAGCATTGATGCAGTCGCAAGTATGGAGGGAGCGGCAAGGCATCGTCATAAGCGGTCCTCCTGTTCGGGTTTGTCGTGAGTGTAGATAGTTCAAGACAGTAGAAATCCCTTCATTATTTAAAATTCTACCTGTATAGTTGTCTTCGAAGTACGCACTTGTGTCTCTAGTGAGGTTACGTAATTTATCCCGTAAGCGAGATTTCAAGTTATTGGGTAAGCCTTCTTTAAAAATGAGCCGGACTGCTTGGGCAAAATTTTGGCGACCATGAGTAGTGATCAGGGGAGCAAGATTGTCATCAGATCTTAGAGCTTCTAAAATAGCGTTTTGTGCAGATGTCACTGCAAGAGGAACTGAAGGTGGTGTAGAAGACGCAGAGGATCTGACTGAAACTTGGGTTGGCCAGGTTGTAGTAGCAGCACTGATTTGAGGCGGGGGTGGTGGTGTATGAGTTGCTGTATGGACAGACAAAACATTCGCACTGGGTGGTACAACAGCTATATTAGAGATGGGAAGGGGGGATGGGAAAGACAGGCTCTGTTGCGCGATAGTATCTATCCTTTGAGATGGAGTTGGTTCTAAGGATGTTGATGGTGTAGCGGACTGTTGTGGTTGTGGTAATTGCCTCATATCATTTCTTTGAAGCTCAATGGACATAGGAATACTTGTAGATGCCGCCGAAGATATTGCGCTATCTATAGATATTGTGCTATCCATGCGCAGGCGTTGCGGCCCTGGGGTCACCTCAGGCCCTCGAGCTCGTCTTTTCCTCGATAAGGGGCGAGTTGGTTCAGGCAATGGTGATGAGGCCTCCAACGGCTGATTTTCTATTGGCATAACAGGTATAATATCCTATTTTTTGTTTTGTTTTTATAATTATTATTATAACTATCATTAAAATTACTTCAACGTATATTTTTATTATATTAAAAATATCTATTTTTTGGATGGTTTTATTTTCGCCATGCGCTAGGTTCCATCAGAAAAAGTGCACATGGCGTTCATTGTTGATTGATCCACAGGTTTCAGATTCTGGAGCCGAAATGTACAAATCCCCTTGACTTGCATCACGTCAAATTGAGAAAATGCATTGTATGAAAAAACCCCTTCCCATTGGAATCAGCGATTTTCAAGAAGTAATTAATGGCGGTTATGTCTATATTGATAAATCGCTGCTCATTGAAGAAATTATCCAGGATGGGACGCTCGTTGCCGTCATTCCTCGAATGCGCCGTTTTGGCAAAACATTAAATCTTTCAATGCTTCGTTATTTCTTCGAAAAGACTGCTGAAGATACAAGTTATTTGTTTAAAAACCTCAATATTTGGGCGCGAGAAGAATATCGAGCAATGCAAGGCGCGTTCCCTGTAATTTTTATCACACTTAAAGATGTTAAGTTCGCTACATGGGACGAGACTTTAGATTCATTGAAAAAAGTTATTGCTGAAGAATTTGAACGCCATCGATACTTGTTAGAAGGTGACATACTCACGCCAGAGTCGAAAAAAAATTTCCTTTGCATTCTACATAGAGAATGTACAGTTCCCATGCTCTGTAGAAGTCTTTTACTCCTCACTGAGTGGCTATCCCGTTATCATAACAAGAAAACCATTCTTCTCATTGATGAATATGACACACCTGTTCATGCTGCATATGTGAACAATTACTATACTGAGTGCATTATTTTTTTACAAAATTGGATCTCTGGTGGGATCAAAGACAATGAGTACTTGGCAAGAGCAGTGATCACAGGCATACTCAGCATTGCTAAGGGGAGTATCGTTTCTGGCGGAAATAATAGTACCACATTTACGGTGTTAGATGATCAGTTTCAGGATAAATTTGGACTTGTTGCCTCAGAAGTGCAGTGGCTTCTCAAAGAGTATGGGCTCGAGTCATGTTTTCCAGATATTAAGGCATGGTATGATGGGTATCGCGTTGGATCTTGTCCAGGAATATATAATCCGTGGTCCGTCTTGCAATGTATCAAAGCAGGTGGCACAATAGAGCCTTATTGGGTAAATACCAGTGATAATGCTCTTATGAAACAACTGATTGTACGAGGAACGGATGAGTTAAAGGCTGATGTTGAAGAATTACTCAAAGGCAACGTCATTGAAAAAACAATAGATGAAGGTGTTGTTTTTCCTGGATTGGAAAACAATGTTGACGCAATTTGGTCTTTGCTTCTCTGCTCAGGCTATGCAACTCTTGATGACACACCCAAATATGGAATTCCTTGTCGAATAAAAATTCCCAATCTAGAAGTGCAAACATTATATACATCGATGATTCTCGACTGGTTTGCAACAAGTATCCATAAACAAAAATATCATTTTCTTTTAGAAAGCCTAATAAGTGGCAATATCGTCGATTTTTCCCAACTTTTTCAAGAATTTCTTATGTCGACATTTAGTACCTTTGATATCACAAAGAAGAAACCTGAGAAAGTGTATCATGCTTTTGTGCTCGGTCTCTTGGTGGGGCTGCAAGGGAGATATGAGATTAAATCCAATCGGGAAAGTGGTCTGGGGCGATATGATGTTATGCTGATTCCTAAAAATCTGAAAGACTTGGGAATCATCATGGAATTTAAAAAAATAGGTGATTTCGAAACGACAGATATAGAAACAGCCTTTGCATCTGTGTGGAAGCAGATTGACAACAAGCGCTATGCGCAAGAACTCATCGACCGAGGCATTGGCCGCATTTTGTATTTGGCCTTTGTATTTAAAGGCAAGCAGGTGGAGATCCGGCATAAAGAGTCATACTAACGTCCATGCATAATTTTTATAATGAAAAATTTAATTATAGATTTCTATGATGTTGGTTACATAAAGGGCCGGATTTGATTTGCTCGCTGTACTGGTAGTTGTGCTAGAATGCGTTCGCCTTTTGTGCCCTGAGCACGCAGCAGTTCGGCAGCTATGCTGGCTGGAAGTTCATCTTGGGCAACGATATCCTTGCATCTGTACATAGAAATATTGCTCATAAGTTGATTCCTGATTGTATCTAGAGCGGGATCTGCGAGGAGTAAGGCCGCCCTTTGTGGCTGTAGGTCATAGCTAGTGATGATGTTGGCTTGTTTGTCTCGTGGAAGTAGAGCAAAAATTGCACGTGCTCTTGGGGGTGAGAGATTTGTATTGTCGATGATGGTAGCTTGATTGTCTGATGGATATCCGGAGAAGATTTCAGAGGCTTTCGATGATACTAATGCATTATCATTAAGAATAGCCGCTTGACTTTCAATGGGACAAAGAGTGAGGAATAGCGCTGCTCTACGCGCATCAAGCGTATTCAAAAAGGTGGCTGCAGCACTGGTATCGCGAGGCAATTGAAATGCTAAAAAGGTAGTCACATCGGTTGGGCAGATATGGTTCATGATTTGAATCGTCCTTTCTTGCGACACTCTCGGGCTACTGAAAATTTCGATAAGCCTCTGGGTAGGGAGACGAGCATCCTCAATGATTTGAGCAGCAGTGCTTACAGCTATATCAGCATGGGTAAGGATCTCGGCTGCGATGTATGAAGGTAACGTTGTATTTGCAATGAGAGCAGTTCTGTAGGGTGCCATGGCTGAGGCATTGAGGAACTTCGCTGCCTGAGTAGTAGGCTTGAAGCTAACAATAATCGAAATCACAGCACTGAGAGATGTACTTGCAATATTTGCAAAAATTTCAGTAGCGTTTTGCAAAGAAGGATTACCGAAAATGGCAACAGCCCTGTTCGCATCACGCGCAGCAATAGTTCTTAAAATATCTGCCTTCGCTGAAGGAGTAATGCTGTTGAAGATATTGATAGTTTTGTCCAATGAAATATTGTATGAAGGAGGGAACGAAAAGCTGTTTTCGTTTGTTGAGGAAAGAATGTTAGCGAGGCCTTCAGGAGGAAGTAAACGTGCGAATTCAATAGCATTTCCCAGGGGGAGAGCATTGAAAATAGGAATAGCGCGAGCTGCATTGTATGCAATAAGAGTTGTAAGAATGTCAGCGGTTCTAGCGGTCCCAAGTGCAGTGAGAATACTAGCAGCTCTGTCAGGTGCCATATTGCAAAAGAGCAATCTTTTAGAAAAAAGAGGCAGCGTAGCATCAGCTAAGATGATGGCTTTTTCAAGAGAAATACGCCCTAAAATATCTCGTGACGCGGTAATTGTGAGATTTGGGTGTGCAAAAATGGCCTTGGCTTTTTCAATAGTCGATGGATTATTCATGAGTACATCTAAAATAGCGACCCGGACATCCCCGGATATGTTAGGATTAGCAAGGATAGTAGCGGCTCTTTCTGTAGGTAGCTGAGCAAGAAAAGTCACTGCCTTGTCATTTGCCATCTCATTAAGGTATTGAGCTGCCCTATCATTTGCAAGATTATTAAGATCTGGAATAGTGATATCGGTTGCCTCCTGAGATGTTGGAGTAGCAGTTGTCAGAAGATGTTCCCAAATAATTCCTTCATATCTATCCATGTTGCGGTCTATAAAACGATTCTCTCTTTGCGTCGAGCCCTCTTCAAGTGCTCTTTCAAAACGATTTCGAAATCTTGTTATAGCATTTTCTGTGAATGGTACATTTTCCCTGTGTGTTTCAATATAACGGTTCACAGTGGTTTGCGATTGTGTGGGTATTAAAAATCCAAGAGGGAGCACAACTGGTACATTAGGATTTGTTTGTGCGATGAGGCTTTGCAATCGCACCCGGTTTGTGTTAAAACGAACAACGTCATGAAGAGAAAATATGGGGCAATTCGTGAAATCGGCTTGTCTTTTCTCGGCGAAGAACAATATTTCCAATGTATGGCCACTTTGCTCGAGTCGTATTTTCAAATTGTTGAGGTCTTGTCTGAGCCCTGCATTATAGTCGCCGGGATAGCTATCCGTTATTAATAACCGGAACCTCTTATTCCCCATAGGGAGTAAGAGTAGGGGGGTCCTATGGGTATTAGAAGCATCAATGTCAAGAGAAGCAGAAGCAGGCTCGATCCTGTTAGTGACGATGAATGTCTGAGGAGAGCTCTCTTCTTGAGTAATAGCATGCTCTATTGCATTGATGCAGTCGTAATTATGAAGGGAGCTGCAAGGCATTGTCAAAAGTGGCCCCCCTGTTCGGGTTTGCCGTGAGCCTAGATAGTTTAAGATAGTAGAAATCCCTTCATTGTTTAAAACACTGTGTCCGAAGCCTTCGAAGTAGGCACTTGTGTCTCTAGTGAGGTTGCGTAAGTTACTCCGTAAGCGTTGTCTCAAGGCAGCAGGTAAGCCTTCTTTAAAAATGAGCCGGACTGCTTGGGCAAAATTTTGGCGACCGTGAGTAGTGATAAGGGGAGCAAGATCGCCATCAGATCTTAGAGCTTCTAAATTAGATCTTAGGGCTTCTAAAATAGCGTTTTTTGCAGCTGTAACTACAGGAGGAACTGGAGGTGGTGTAGAAGAAGACGCAGAGGAGCTGACTGATACTTGGGTTGGCCAGGTTGTAGTAGCAGCACTGATTTGAGGCGAGGGTGGTGGTGTATGAGTTGCTGTATGGACAGACAAAACATTCGTACTGGGTGGTACAACAGCTATATTAGAGACGGGAAGGGGGGATGGGAAAGACAGGCTCTGTTGTGCAATAGTATCTATTCTTTGAGGTGGAGTGGGTTCTACGGATGTCGATGGTGTAGCGGACTGTTGTGTTTGTGGTAATTGCCTCAGATCATTTCTTTGAGGCTCAATGGACATG
>JABDDE010000092.1 GCA_013287775.1 Chlamydiota bacterium | reverse complement strand
GTACCTGCAACAACAATATGTACGTTAAATATGTCAACACAAATGGGTTTTGCTGCTACCGCAGCATCTATCTACAAATAACAGGGGATCACATCTGTTATATGGAAGGGAAAGGGAGCCCCAAGGGTGACCGCATCTCTGGGAAGTTGTGATAGGGTTATTTCTTCTCATAGCTAAGAGCTTTGCTCTTAGCTATGAGAAGAAGTTACTCTTTTAACAACCCCATACGGCAATAGTTTTTTCGTTAACTTGTTCTTGTCGTTCGTAGATCTTATCGTCCCAGGAAGCATTAGAAGGATCAAATAACACTAAATGACCCTCAGTAGCATGTGCAGTATCCATGTATTGGGCTGTCTGTGCAAGGCCGTCTTGCAAGTATTTAAGCCCATGCGCTATTTTTAGCTCAACTACAATACGCTGCTTTTTAAAGCTAATCAGTAAATCGACTCTTTGTGTGCCCAGAGCGTATTCTCGATGAATATGCCCGCCACCATTAATCACGCGCTGTAAAAAAGCCATCATAAGAAGATGTGGCCCTGCTTCTTTATAGGCAAATTTTTCGAGCCATATTGCAGAGTTCTCGCGATAAAACTGCGTGAAGGCTTTTAAGAGTGCCTGCATATTCAGCGAGCCATCTGCATGTAAATACCATGCAAGCTTTTGTGTAATGCTGTCTTGTGTGCCCGCAACCAGTGCACGAGGCAGGATTTCTTGGTAGATAGGATTGGCTATCTGCAGTGTTCCTTCATGGCGGACGATGAGTCCTAAGTCAATGACATATTCAATATCGTCTTCAGGAAAGTTCTCAGGGGTGGATTTGCCTGCAATAATGGCGTCCACAATATGGCAGACACGATCTTCATTGAGCCGTGCACTCAGGGCATCGAGATGGGTATCAGAGCGCAGTATCAAGGCTGTCCGCGCACGCTCCATGACTTCAAGAGTAATGGGCTGAGATCGATCAGTGACATCACGAAAGCATGCCTGATAGACAATAGCATTAGCAAGCCAAGCCTGTCCTCTAGTCTGCACATAGGCATAATGAATAGCATCTTCGATAAATACTTGCCCTGTTTCTTGCGTATGCTGTACATACAGCGCTCGCAGTTCTTCTTCAGAAAAAGGCGCAAGTGTAAGGCTTTCTGCCTTAATGTTAAACGCAGACCCGCCAACTATATATTGCTGATTTTCATCAGACCAGATACGGTAGTCTCGAACATCGCGCACTCCAACCAGGCATATTGATTGCGGAAAATGCTGCGGCCGCGTTTTATATCCCGTACGCAGTTGTCGAAGGACCGAAATAAGCGTGTCGCCTACGAGCGCATCTATCTCGTCTATGCATAAAAATATGGGTTTTTCTGAATGCTCTGCCCAGAATGTAAGAAAATTTTGTAATTCATCACCTGTAGCTTCGCTTGCAACGAGTTTTTTGCCTTCAAAGAATTTAAGAGCCGGATCGCCTGGGAAGGTAAGTTGAATGGCAGCTTTTAAGCAGCTTATAATCAGCATCATACCTTCGAGATATCTTCCTCGAGCAGCTTGTGCGGCTTCAACATTGACATACAGCGCCTTGTATCTACCTTCTTGATTAAGTATATCCACAAGGGCACTTATGGCGGTTGTTTTTCCTGACTGGCGTGGTGCATGGAGAATAAAATAGAGCTCACGTTCGATGAGCGTACACATTTCTTCTTTACTACATCTGAGCGGCAAGCAATAGTGCTTACGCGGATTTATTGGGCCTGCAATATTAAAAAATTTTGACATATTTTTAGTAGGCTAGTTTTTTCAGACCTTCATCTACGATATTATCAAGTGCTTTACTTAAAGATTTGTGCATTGCAGTAGCTGCTTTTGCAATGAGAAAGTGCCTTTTGCTGTCAGTTCTGTATAAAATATTTCCTTTGAACTGTTCTGGACTTATTGGCTCAGGGACTGGTTCTCCTTTTTCTTGATAGATTTCAACAGCACATGCAATAGCTTCTTTAATGTTTTCCATACCTTCGTTCAAATCTTCCGAATCAGTACGGATTCCAGGTAATTCGTTGACTCGTATTACATAATAACTGGTACCCTCATGGGTTTCCTTTTCAATGGTATACGTCCATGGTAAATTGAGATAATAATCTAGATTTTTTTTATTTTTCTTCATGTTCTAGCGCCTCATTTATAAGCGTATTTGATAAGGCAAGAGTTGTGTGCGTTTTTTTTAGCAATACATTTTCCGCTTCCTCATAAGAAATCGACTGTTCGTTTATTATTTTTTGTTTAAGTTTTTCAACCTTACTCATACTTGTATGCTATCATATTCGCTATCAAATGTCAAGGTGCTGTTTACTGGATCAGCAATTCGGACTTCCTCTGGAAGTCCGAATTGCTGAAAGACTCCTATAGCTATTGCATTTTTCTGTTGTTGTTAGTTATAATAATATGAATCTTTGCAATTCGAACAGCTCATAAGTTGCATTGCATGTGCGACTTTAAGTGCTTTCAGGCACTTGTGCCTGAAAGCACTTAAATGTCGCACATCGCGTTATTTTAGGAGAGTATCATCATGGTAACTAGCACCCAATTCGCAACTTCACTGTCTTCACAATCCCCAAGACTTGAAGAAGGGAGCGAAATACTGGACACTGCTACTTGGCAAAATAGGCTGAGTAGCACTATTGCCGCCTATAACCAATGGCATCCTACGGACTTCAACGACGCGTCTTTGCCAGTAGCTGTGGCTGATTGGGTGAAGGCTACCACACCTGAAATGGTGCATGCATTGCCCACAAATCAGTTCGATGAGCTTTTAGCCAGCACTTTGTATACAAAAGTAATACAATTCTTTTTACAACTTGAAGAGGCGTATCGAAATCAAAATATCCTGTCGATTCAAAAGCTCAGATTTTTCCCAAGCAGCAGTGAGCCTATTCCTGACGAAATTGTCCGCAATAAACTGTCATACATTTGGATAGAAAATAGAAGAAAGGCTGACATACAAGTAGAAGCGGGTGTGCAGTACTATGATGATATTTTAAGCAGCTGTTGGAGTAATGGTGCATATACCATGCGCTATGAGCTCAGTGACAAAGAGTGTGCAGATTTGTGTGAGGGTTATGATATTATAGGATGGCATGCATGCAGACCAGAGCTTAAAAGTTTTCTTAAAATACGAACCTGTTTAAAAACAAGTGACATCGACTTACCCCCAACACTGAGTGTATGTGATTTGTACGAGAACTTGTCTGATGATGATAAAAAATTTTTTGAAAATAAATATTCAATTCCAGCAGCCAACTGGCAGTATTTTTGGACTATATATGAAACATGTATGCGTATACAGCTGGACTGCGCTCAATACGATGTATGGCGAATACAGGGTTACGAAGGAAGAACCGAACTCAAACGCCTAGTCGCTCACTATGATATCTGTAAATCGCTTGCTGGCGAGCGTCTAGATCATTATGATACTATTTCCAGTCTTGTACTGCGACATGCTCCAGAAGCCCTGCGACCTTATATTGAAAATGTCCGCAAATTAATACATTATGACCACGCTCGATCTGCTTTAGAAAGGCAATTAGCTACGTTTCAAAACCTGCAACAGCCATTTCCTGAGCAGCAACAAGCACATTGTAGGGAGTGTGATGATTGTATTCAAAAAATGGAGACTTTCATTCATGGGGGATGTACTATAGCTGCATTTTCAATGATACAAAATGCCTTCAGAGATATATCTTGGCCCATCAGCACAATCCTTATACAGTACAAGACAGAACTCACATGCTGTCTTCAAGACGACCAAATGCGCAAGACGGTTATTCACAACCTCGCACGGCACGCTACTACCTGTAGCCGAGCAGAGCTTGATCAGGTCAGAGCGCATCTTCGCATCCTCTATCCGGATCACTCTGCACGCCTGAATTGCATTGCTCCCGCAGAGCTGCAGTATGCCACACTGCTCTATCAATTTGAGCGCTATATACAAGGCAGCAGGCCACGTATTCCTGATAGTATCCCTGACGCAGCAGACATAGCAAGAGATCTTAATGCCAGCCAAAGCTATGCTTTGTTAACTGAGTTCCCACAACGTTTTCCAATTTTTTATAAGCATTTTTCCAAAAATATTCACTATAGCTCAGGGGCAAGAGAGCTCATCATAGCCATAGTAACAGCAAATCTGCAACTTGCATGCCGTAGCCTTGAAAGTTCTGATGCAGCAATAAGAGCCCACTCTCTTTTTGCAATGAGTGAGATGTTGGCACTGGAAAATGGAATACAACGAAGAGATGAAGTACTTGAACAGCTCAGAACCAACTACCCTGCGTTTAGAGATCTAGAAGCCACAGTCCTGTATATAGAGCTTGCTATCAAGTTTACAGATCAGCTGAAGAGTATCTTGACTACATCATCTTCTTTGCTTATCAACTGCCAAGAGCTAGGGCCACGTATGAATTTTGATCAATGTAGGGCGTTTGTGGAGACACTTTATTTGCATATTCCCCAATTTGAGCAGCGGTTTCCTCCAGCTGTATTCGAGAACCTCAATATATGGATGAAGTACATATCTCATATACAGAGACTTGCATGTATGCCTTATACAGAGCAAGGACAGTGTCTTGATGATATTCAAGCATTGTCAGATTGTAGTGTATCAATGCTCTCTTTACTAGATACGCTTAAAGATAGCCAACAGGGGAGAAATCTGCTTAGATACGCCTTCGCTGCACAACTAGAAGTACTGTATAAAAGGCTTCAGGCAGTAGCAATTGCCTCTGATGACGAAAGACAAAATAGCATTGTATTTCGCATCGGCACCTTATTAATGAAGAGTCAAGATCTCCATACGAGACTTCTTGAGAAGAGTGTTGGAGATCATCAAATACTCGATACAGCGATACTCACAACTCTTGCCCAAAGATATCCTTCTCCCATTCAGAAAGATGAAATGGAATGCACTTCCTTGGTGCAGCTCATGGCGCGGTATAAAAACAATCAACAATCGACAACTGCCGATGAATTAATACAACAGCGAAAATGGGAGCGTGCGGCATTTAGCGCTTTGAAAGCCAAGGTTGACAGTATGGGTAGTGCCCGATTTGCTACTTGTATCACACGGATTCAAGACTATCTCCTACAAGCTCCAGAGCCTTACGAGTTCAAGCAGGCTATACGAGCGATTATTCGCGGTATTACTACATCAGAGCTAGAATATGAGATACACTACAGATTATCAACAGATCATTATGATCGAGTACGATTAGATGACACCATCCCACCACTGCCAGCCACAGTCACAGACCCGGACACTACATTGAGAGAGGGGCTTACCAATCTCTTTAATGCTATCCCGTTCTCCGAGCTACAGGGGCAGCTACATGATAAGGCCATGACTCGAGAGGCAGCGCTTGAAACACTCACAACATATACGAATAATGTCATCAACCATGCGCGTCTTCTGGCAGCACCTAACCCAACAACGCATCCTGCCCTGGCAAAGGCCTTTTGGGGAAGTATTAAACAAATAATTATAAATATAATCCTCTATATTCAAAATCATGAACAACCGTCGCAATCTCCAGAAAAGCTACAAAAGAAAAAAATCGAGTTCCTGGCAAGAATTATAGGCACTGTAGGCCACTGTGGAGGAAGATACAAGGCTGATGCAGTGACTCTTTATCAAGAAATCGTGGTAGGCGTTCCTAAAACCTTTCTGTCCGCTATCGCAAGAGAATTAAATGATATGCGCGAAGCAAATGCTCGAATACTTAGTCCAACAGACAACGAACAACTAGAGCCGCATGAATTTATGGGTTTTCTGCACCTTGTAGGCCATGAACTTGCAATTCGCGGCACGCCAGCAGCAAACGAGCCATATGAGGATCCTTTCCTAACGCAAACTCGCATATATGCGACGTATAACAATAATAGGGAAGGGCTTCGCTTACGCTTTGAGGAGCTCTATACTCCCTTTGCTATTATTTCCTGTATACAACAAGCTGTGGGCCCACACGCAAGCCAAGACATGAGAGACCTCTTTTGGGAGTGGTGCTATGACAAGATGCCTATACCACAAGACTGGGGCGCTGGAAGAGAGCGCTCCGACTGGGGCACTTATTATGACGATATATGTGCGATGGATGCCGCCAAGCTCGAGCTTGCGCGCTTGAGCTCACCTGAAGCCATAACCAAGTATCTAAAAAGCCAAGGGATTCAGTGTAAGAGTGATCAAACCCCAGAGCAAGCGATTGTTGCCTGCGAGCTTGATATTACAAAAAGAGCCTATCTTGATGCACACATGTATGAGCTTCATCCCCGAGAGTGGTCCATGACAAATAGAGCAGCGCAGCTGCGAGTAAAGCAGGCATTTATTGCCAAAATGCTCGTGCAGATGAG
>JABDDE010000091.1 GCA_013287775.1 Chlamydiota bacterium | reverse complement strand
AAGTGCTGGTATCTTATACCGTATAACGTCTTACGTCATGTACGGAAGCACATGCTGCTTTCAATGCAGGAATGTTATTTGAAAACTTTTTTATATATCTTGCCACAATTCATTAGCTGTCCACTTTGTTATGAAAGAATTGCCTTGATGCAAATGTATAAGAACTGGATTTAGAAATTCTCCAATACGTTGCATCACCATATGAAGTGGAACTTGAGAGACCTTAAACTGGTTTTTTCTAGAAAATGCATCCCATTGCTGCTTTTTTTCACGAATCTCCTGAAAAGCATCTAACAAGGAAATTATGTCGCTGGGAATATCAGTTTTCCTCCGTTTAAATGTTTCTTCTACAGCCCTTGCGAGTACCTGACCTAAAAAGATAAATTGCTCTGAAAGAAACCAAATGTCAAAAAAGTCTTTCATTCTTGTATTTTCCAGTTGCCTTTTTACCATTGCATGAAGCTTCTCTGCCACAAGTGTTTCGCGAGTATATCCTTTGATTTGTGTGGGCAAGAACTCTTGCAAAATTGCTGGAAACACAAGCGCTTCTGGCTTTGGTGAAATCACATCACCAAAACCAATGTCAATCTGCATAAATATTTTGACACTTCCTAACAATGCATGAAAACTAAGCCTGACTCCCTCATATTCTGCTTTTAATTGTATCTCTTTAGCTTGTATGGTATCTGCAAGAAATACAATACCATCCTTATCTTGAATGGAAAATTCACATATTTCTTTCACTATCTGTGCTAACGTATCTTTTGTATTATCGATTTTGGCAAGTAAATCAATATCCATCGTTGGCCTATGCGTTTCAACCCGCCAAGCAATAAAAAGCAAGGCCCCACGCAAGTAAAATTTATCTCGATATGGTGAGCAAGATAAGCGATATAAAAAACGCTCGATGGCATAGTACTGAAGCAGTTCTGCAAAAGGACGTTGGGTAACTTTTGAACGATGCAAAAGTCTTCCACGAATTGAAGCTGCCAAGTTGGTCGGTTGTGATTTTCTCATTCTAAAATCGCCTCAATATATGGTTTCATAATCTTTGCCACCCTTGCAATAGTAGCATATTCTCTTAATTTGTCAATTTTGCAATTTGAAGATCCCAAATAATTTCTTAATGCCTCGAGAGCTACGTCTAAGCCAATTTTGTTTCTATACCTAAAACAATCGACAATGGTTTTTTCTGGGTTATAACAACATATTTTAATACCACTAAAAATATGTGTCTCTACACCTTCCGTAAAATTCCGTCCAGAAAACCAAAAAAAATGAGTGGGTGGATATGTAATAACAGGAGCTGTAGCATGTTGTTCTATAGCAACATATACATAATGAGGAATTTGTGTTGTTAAGTGGTGAAAATACAAAGCAGAAATCAGGCACACAACCCCATGAGGAACTTTTTTTGCAATTATTACCAGATCAGGATGTGCATGCTCTGCCAAGTTTTTTACAGCATACAAACCACGCTCTACTTGATCGATAACACCAGCATCTCTCATCTGATATAACGTTGCAGGATGAACCCCTAGGCGATGTGCCTCACTAAGCCGCAAAATCCCTCCATGCCGCTTAAAAATGTTGAGCGCATCGCTCTTCGTCTTTACTTTCATATATTCAAAATCCACGGTAGTTTTCAATTTTTACAGTAGATTTTATCATAAAAGAAATCAAGAAAAAAAGCAAATTCAATCAACAGATATGTTTTGGGGCGTTGATTTTTCTCGTTTTGCGATCAAAATCCAATGATCTTGGCGTGTGGAAAGCTCTTTACAAATCCATTACTTGCTAAGCATAGCCACAAAGGAATCAGTAGAATAAATATCGACACTTCAGGTAAAGACAAACTAAATGGTCGGTCCTCCGTCAGGAGGACTGACCATTTAATTAATTATTTATTACATGAACAAGAACATCTTACGCATATTTTTCATCCTCGTCGCAGTGGGCGCTATCCTCATCTTGGCACTCAATCTCTACGGCATGCAGGGGGCAGTTTTGAACCCCAAAGGACTCATCGCATCGAAGGAATTTGATCTTCTTGTGGTCTCGAGTGTACTTATGCTGCTTGTAGTGCTTCCAGTATTCGCCATGACACTCGTCATTGCTTGGAAGTATCGAGCAGATAAGGATAACCACAAAGCACCCTACACCCCTGACTGGGATTATGACCCCGTCGCAGAGACTATCTGGTGGGGTTTTCCCTGCCTGGCCATCATTGCGCTTGCCGTCATCACCTGGAAAGACTGCCACGCCTTAGACCCTTTTAAACCTCTAGATACAGGACAGCGCCCCCTCAAAGTGCAAGTCGTAGCACTCGATTGGAAATGGCTGTTTATCTATCCTGAAGAGAAGATTGCAACCCTCAATTACCTGAAAATTCCCGAGCAAACACCCGTCCATTTTGAAATCACCGCTGACGCACCTATGAATTCCTTTTGGATCCCTGCACTTGGAGGCCAAATATACGCCATGCCCGGCATGAATAGCCAGCTGCATCTTATTGCCAATGAAACAGGCAACTTCTTTGGTGCCTCTGCAAATTTGAGTGGCAAAGGCTTTGCAGGTATGCGGTTTCAAACATACGCTATCCCTGCACAGGCTTTTTCTGAATGGGTGCAGTCAATACAAAAAAGCGCACCGCCTCTTAATGACACAAGCTACAGCCACCTTGTACTACCCAGCGAAAATGTGCCTCCAGCATCGTTTGTGCTCGAAAATGAGCATCTCTATAACCAAATTATAATGAAATATATGGAGATGCAACCCAATGTTTGATCTCTTTGGAAGGCTCACCCTGCAGGCCTTTAAACACAATCCTATCGAAACCTATGCAAACATGACAATGGGACTCATTGGCCTTATCGTCATCTTCTTGCTTACCTATTATCATCGCTGGGCATGGCTGTGGAAAGAGTGGCTCACCTCTCTAGATCCAAAAAGAATTGGCGTGATGTACCTCATTACCGTTCTCCTAATGTTCTTAAAGGGATTTATCGAAGCCTCAATGATGCGCGGGCAGCAATCCATGGCAACAGCCCCAGGAGCTGGTTTTCTTACCTCGGAGCACTTTCAGCAGCTCTTTACAGCACATGGAACCACCATGGTGTTCTTTGCAGGCATGGGTATTGTCTTTGGCCTTATGAACCTCATCGTCCCCTTGCAGATTGGAGCGCGAGACGTCGCCTTCCCCTTCCTGAATGCGCTCAGCTTCTGGCTTTTTGTTGCAGGCGCTCTATTGGTCAATGCCTCCCTCGCCGTCGGGGATTTTTCTGGAGCAGGCTGGGTCTCTTATCCCCCGCTCTCCGGCATACAGTATAACCCTGGGGTTGGCGTCGATTACTGGATCTGGTCTGTCCAGATTGCAGGCATTGGAAGCCTGCTTGCTGGCGTGAACTTTTTGGTAACCATCTTTACCATGCGCTGCCCAGGCATGACACTTATGAAAGCGCCTATCTTCATCTGGACAGCACTCTCAACTGCCATCCTCGTCATCTTCGCCTTCCCAATCCTCACGGCAACCGTTGCCATGCTCACCCTGGATCGCCTCTGCGGCGCCCACTTTTTTACCCCAGACTTTGGCGGCAACCCTATGATGTATATTAACCTCATCTGGGCCTGGGGACATCCTGAAGTCTATATCCTCGTCTTACCAGCTTTTGGTATCTTTTCAGAAGTGGTGGCTACGTTCTCACAAAAACGCCTCTTTGGTTATATCTCAATGGTCTGGGCCATCATTTCCATTACGTTTTTATCCTTTATCGTCTGGCTCCATCACTTCTTTACTATGGGCGCAGGTGGCAATGTCAACGCCTTCTTCGGCATTATGACCATGCTCATCGCTATACCAACTGGTGTTAAAATTTTTAATTGGCTTTTTACGATGTATCGAGGCCGCGTTCAATTTACTGCACCCATGCTCTGGTTTTTAGGATTTGTGCTTATTTTCACATTGGGTGGCATGGCAGGAGTATCTCTCTCTATTGCACCCATTGACTTTCAAGTACATAACAGCCTGTTTCTCATTGCGCACTTCCATTCGATGATTATTGGTGGTACTCTTTTTGGCTTTTTTGCTGGTTTTAGCTACTGGTTTCCAAAAATTATGGGTTTTACGCTCCATGAAGGGTTGGGAAGAGCTGCCTTCTACTTTTGGTTTATAGGCTTTTGTGTGGCCTTCTTCCCCCTCTACCTTTTGGGCTTTATGGGAGCGACAAGACGCCTCGACCACTATGACCCCGACCTGCACTGGCAGCCATTGTTTATTGTTGCAGCCGTTGGTGTCGTTCTGATCCTTTGCGGGGTTATCTGCCAAATACTGCAATTAGTGGTAAGTAGTATACAACATGAAGAACTTCGCGATGTGCATGGTGATCCTTGGAATGGCAGAACCCTCGAATGGGCCACATCATCACCGCCTCCAGAGTATAATTTTGCTATTGTCCCTGAAGCGCACGATCGAGACCCTTTCTGGGTACAAAAAGAACAGCATGCGTCTCCACAACGACGGTACGAAGACATTATTGTACCCAAAAATAGCCCCTTGGGGTGTATTATGGGAGTATGTGCCTTTATTATGGGATTTGGCTTTATTTGGCATATATTCTGGCTCGCTATCATCGCTTTCCTCGGATTCATTGCCTGCCTGGTTTGTAGGATGTGGGATGATGATACCGAGCATACCATCACCGCCGAGGAAGTGGCACATATGGAGATAAAGGCATGACTACTACAGCACACGAACAGGCTACTACCGACCGTACCATTTTTGGGTTCTGGGTCTACCTCATGACCGACTGTATCCTCTTTGCGTCGCTCTTTGCTACCTATGCGGTATTGCGCAGCGGGGTCGCAAATGGGCCAATAGCTCATGAGATATTCAACATGCCCCACGTCCTTATCCAAACGCTCTTGCTGCTTGCAAGTAGCTTTACCTGCGGCCTTAGCCTCCTTGCAGGCCATCGGGGAGCGAGAGCGCAAGTGCTTGTGTGGCTTGCGGTGACATTTTTATTAGGCTGTGGTTTCTTAGGCTATGAGATTACGGAATTTGCGGGCCTTGTTCAGGAGGGAAATAGCTGGAAAGTAAGCGCATTTCTCACATCATTCTTTACTCTTGTCGGCACCCATGGCGCGCACATTACTGTAGGGCTTTTCTGGAGCATTTTTCTTTTTGTAGAGCTCCTCGCAAAAGGATGGAATGCGACTGCAGAGAAACGGTTTACTTGTTTTGGTTTATACTGGCACTTTTTAGATATTGTGTGGATTTTTATATTTACCATTGTCTACCTTATGGGAGAAGTCGGATGAAAGAAACACATGCACATTCAGGATTTGAACATGCCACGCTCACAACATACATAATAGGATTCGTAGTTTCTATTATATTGACCCTCACAGCCTATATTCTTGTTGTGAATGAGTACCTGCCTAAAGCTAGCCTTGTGGGCACTATTATTTCTATTGCGATCCTGCAAGCACTTGTGCAGCTCTTTTATTTTCTGCGTATGGGGACAGAGCCCAAGCCGCAGTTCAATGCCCTTATCTTTGCCTTTATGGCGCTCGTACTCGTCATTATTGTGTTTGGGTCACTTTGGATCATGTATAATTTGGAGTATAACATGTCAATGCTCCCTCGCGAGCGAGGGGAGCATTGACATGTTATACTAATTCACGCCCTAAACCCCACGCTGCCACCAGGTTGTGCGCTGATGCGTACACCTCAAACTCCACGCGGGGCAGCCGCAGCCGCATGTGCATCAGGCTAAGCCCATGACTCTCTCGGGCTTGGACGCATTTTTATCGGAATTTCTTGATTGTTCCCCTGGTCTTCAATGTCGCTTCGCGGCATGAAGACCGGGGTATTGAATACGGAATTTATTGATTGTTCCCCCTGGTCTTCAATGTCGCTTCGCGGCATGAAGACCAGGGTATTGAATACGGAATTTATTGATTGTTCCCCAGGTTTCAGATGTCGCTTACGCGAACACTGAAACCTGGGTAGTCGGGCACGGGCACGGGCACGGGCTCGGGCACGGAAATTCGGAATAATTGATTGTTCCGTTGGCCGAGCGGACGCTCACGCGCCGCTCGGCCCGGAATCGGAATAATTGATTGTTCCCTCGTTCTTCATGACGCTTCGCGGCATGAAGAACGAGGGCATAGGTTTCGCTGCTACCGCAGCTCTGTTTTTTAATTGACATCATGAACCCCACGTTTCGCCGGCCGTAGCGCATGCGCTACGGCCGCGCTCCACGCGGGGCTAATGAGCTTCCGCCACTACCGTGGCTTGGTTCTGATTGATTACAAGTTTCTTTAAGTTAACACCACTCCAGCCTTAGCCTGATGCATATGCCGCTACTGCGGCAGGGCCCCCAGATCTATTAAACCATTGCTCTTCATACAATTCTGTACATATTCTGTATTATTTGCAATAGGGTACGTGAAACGAGAGAAGAAGCCATGTGCGGATTTTCCTGACGGAAAAGTGCACGTAGCGGAAAAATTTTAAGGAAAATTTGATTATTCCCCAGGTCTTAGATCAATGGTGTCAACTTAAAAAAACTTGTAACCAATCAGGACCCCGACGCGGTAGCGTCGGAAGCTCATTAGCC
>JABDDE010000090.1 GCA_013287775.1 Chlamydiota bacterium | reverse complement strand
TAGCAATATTATGGCCTACGAAATGCGCAAAATCCAACTGGATTTTGCGCTCATAGAAGCGGAAATGCATTTTTAGTGCTTCTTATAAGCCCATAATAATCCCTTAGATTTCTCTCTAATCTCTCTGTCCAGACCTTTATTACCAATGCCTTTAGCACCCCACACGCCTCTGACAAGCTCTCTCTGTAAGCTTTCTCCTGTGGCTCTCCCTGTAAAAAAAGTCCCCACAACTTGTAACTGCCAAAACCGTAAGATCCTGCGTCATCTCTTAAGCTCCTCTAAACTCTCTTTTCTCTTGCCGCCCAGGACGCTAGCCATTACTTCTGGAGGTCCTGTAGAGGCATTTTCTAGACTTATGGGTAACAGCATGGGAAACGCCCTGGGTTAGGAAAAAGGTACAAACTATAGTGTCATGTGCAATTTTCCGTAGGAAAATTCGCACATGACGTCAGCATTCGGAAGGCCGTTTCCTTCTCCTGGTTGCCTGTAACATGGTAAAACAGGATGAGTTGGTTATAGAGCGCCTCTTTTTCCCAGACAAAGGAGCGCCTCATCCAGTCACTAGAACTCTCAGCACTGATATGCCCCACAAGTACATGGGCGCCCAAAAGGTATGAGCGCGGATAGGGGAGGGGAAGTGGCGCAAGAGATGCAAAATAGGCCATCGCTGCACGCTCTCCCTTCAGGCGGGCAAGGGCACAGCCATAGACAAATGCAGCAGGATGCTCTTGATGATATGCTTCAGGATATGCTTTTTGCCCAATGGAGCAACGCTCAATAATTTTTTCCACCGCAGCCATATCGTCAAGATAGAGATAGGCCTCCATAAGAATACTATCCAGATAGGGTGTGTTCTTTGTCTCCAGATACTGCTTGAGGATATCGCGGTAGTTAAAAATTTCTTGGTTCTGAATCGCTTGACGAATATGAAATGCTGCAATTCTCTCCTCTTCAAACCCAACACCCTTTATCCCCTTACATGCCTTCTCAATGGGATCAGTAAAGGGAAGAAAGCGCCCAAACTCAGTGGGAGATAAAAGTGAACGAATGTGATATATACAATCTTCGCAAAGTTTTGTGCTCTTCATTTCGAGCAGTAAAAAGAGAGCGTCGCAAATAAGGGGTATGGGCAAAATAGGGCGTTCCATAAAGGCGTTAATGGCTTCTTGTATAATATAGGGTTTATGCAGCCAAAACCCTAAAATCATAATAAGGCGAAGACGCTTGACCTCTTCATCTTGAACGGCTGCTTCGGGACGTATGAAGGGTAGCTCTTCCCAATGCTTTTGCAGGTGTGTAAATAAGCGCGCAGCCTCTTTTGAAGAGACAATATGGGGCAAAAACCGCAAGGCTAAGGCCATGCACTCATAGGCTGCTCGACGGCTTTGCCTCGAGCTTTCATGCATGCGAAAGGCAAGCTCTTCTTCAATAATAGGAAGCAGGGGATGGCGTTTGTAGCGCCTAAAGGCAAGCTCATAGCACTTCATTTCTTCCTCATAATGCCCCATAGACTCATACATTAGTGCCTTGCCAAGGTATTCTAAGGGTGCACCAGAGGTGTTGCGTAATTTGCCAAATTCTTCGTGAGCACGGCTGTATAGATGCGCCTCAGGCCCTCCCATCTCAGCTGCCTTTGCCTCTTCAAGAAGTGTAATACCTGCACGAAAGAGGGCATCCCTGCCTTCTGCGCGCCCTTGAAACATCTGCCCTATGCGGCGGTACTCATGAAGCGCCTTGTCATAGTTTTTATTCGCAAGAAAGGCGTCAGGCACCGCAAGACAGCCCACAGTAATATTTTGTGACCCTATGGAGACACTGAATTTGTCGATCGTAAAGTCAGCATCGCGTGCTAAAATCCCCACATGACTGCCTACAATAGGAATATGACTGGTATAGGAAAATTGCAAGAGGTTGTTTATATAACAATAGATATGTTGATCGATTTTCTCTACTCTGACGTGCACCTCGGTTTCATGTGGTAAGATGCAATCAGGGGCTTCCATGACCGTTACTGATGAGCGAAGGAGTTTCGTTTTTCTAGGCGAATGGCTATTTGCAGAGAGCCATAAACAATACCCCTCCGTAATATAGCGGCGCGTTTCCGCCTCAGGGAGTGAAAACAAAAACCCAATACCCTGGCATGATTTACCAAGCCTGAGCGTTGCCTCGATGCGCGTATTGTCCGTAAAGGGCTCCTTCGAAATCATAACAATTGCCCAGTCAGAGGCATCTGCCCCACCTGTTATGGCTGTATGGTTAGCAAGTAAAATATTTTCTTGGAATTCCCAGTCATTTTTATTATGAATATTGAGGGTAGTGACGTAAAACCATTCAGATCGGCCTTCGATATAGCTCTCGAGGCTTTGAATGAGTTCATCTACTGATTGAAAGCGCTCTTCAGGCAGGGGACTTAGGCATTTTTTTACTATTTCAGACAGTATGGGCGGCACTTCACGATAAGGGGCCATGACTTCAGGTGGAATATACTGCTCTTTTTGCCAATTTTTCTTAAATTCAGCGATGTTCTTTCTATGAAAGGGAACGTGCAGTGTTAAAATTTGGTAGAGCACAACGCCCAAAGAATAGATATCGGTTTGAATAGTAGATGGCTTGCCAAAAGCACGCTCTGGAGCCATATAGGCAACTGTTCCAACGACTTTTCCCATTTTTGTAATTCTGCCGCCTGATATATGGCGAGAGGTTTTTTTAATAATAGGCTCTGGGACTTCATCTTTTGCCTTTTCTTGCTCAGATTTTTCTTCTTCGCCAATCATCTTCGCCAAACCCCAGTCAACGATAATGACTTGGCCGTATTTTCCAATGATGAAATTTTCAGGCTTGAGGTCTCGGTGTAGGACACCATGTGAATGGGCATAGGCACATGCCTGACATATTTGCAAAAAGATACGAATAAGCGCAGGAATAGTGGTAGAGAGGTCCTTATGTACTTGCTTCTTCACCTCGATCTCTTTAGCATGCCTGAGAGCTGCCCTGAGGGTTTGCCCTTCCACATAGGGCATCGTATAATAGATATTGTTTACTTCCTCATGGATTGTGTAGATAGGCACAATGGTCGGATGCGTGAGCTGACTTGTGATGCGAGCTTCTCGAAGAAACCTACTTTGTAAGAGGGGATGCTGTAAAAGATCAGAGCGTATTTTTTTGAGCGCAATTTTTCTGCCGCAGGTAGTGTCGTAGGCAAGAAATACCTCTCCCATCCCACCTTTGCCTATGCTTTTGAGGATCTGATAGGGGCCAACTTGCTCGACAACATCATCTTTCTTAGGTATCTTATCAGGCTCAATAGTGATGGCAAGCGAATGGCTGAATACCGCAGCCATCTTGCCTCGCATAGGATGCAGCCTGTGTCCACAGTAGGCGCAAAAGGTAAGAGGACACTCTTTTTCTCGCGCTGCTGTGCGCTTAAATGTTGCTTTGCAGCTCGGGCATGTAATGAGGAGGTTGTCGGACATATTATTTTGTGCTAGTTTGGATGGCAGCGAGTATGCCGTAGACAAAGCTTGCAGCATCTGGGGTTGCAAATTTTTTAGCAAGGCGTTTGGCTTCAGCAATGATGATGTCTGGGGAGACACCATCATTGTGTATATATAGCTCATACAATGCTAAGCGCAAAATGGTGCGCTCAACAGGGTGTATACGCTCCAGATCGTAGGAGTGAGAGACTCGTTTGATCATAGCATCGAGCTCAGGCAGCGCTTTATGCATGGCCTCAGCTTTTTCCCGTGCATTATACACATTTTTTCGACTCACTTGATACAGCTGCATGATAGTATCACTATCTATATCTACTGGAGCACCTCCAAAATCACAGCTGAATAAAAAAACAAATACTAACTCGCGAAATTTTTTAGGATCAAGAACCATAATTTGTAGCATTAATTGGGTTATGACAATAGGCACTGAGTGCTGCGACGTTTAAGAGAGCAGACTGCTCACAAAATGCCCGCAGCTCAGTAAGATCATGGGGTGGAACGACGCCATGTCCTGGAACCATATTGAGTATTTTTGTCGCAAAAAGGACTTCGATATCTACGCCATTTGCTTCAAGAAAGGCAAGCATGCCTTCCCGCTTTTCATAGGGAACAATATAATCTCGGATAAAATTCATAAGGTTACCGCGCCGTATCCACACAGTGGCCTCAAGCCCTTCTAAGCTTTCAGACGCTTCATGCATTTGCTGAGGGCGTGCTCTATGTAGGCGTCGTTGAAAGAGCTCAGTAAGGCTCAGCTCCCGTTCGCCAGAGCGTATACAGTCATTACAGAGGCGATGGATACTGTGGCAGAGAGTGTTTGCCGTTGCAAGAGCTCTTCGTATTTTATGGCGCAGGTGGGCAGGAGCACGAGATCGTACTTTGTGAAGAGCCAGATGGTAGAACTTGGCATAAGACACAAGCCCTACTCGCACCTGTTCTTGCCTACTTCCAAAGAGCATATCTCGACATTTGCCCAGGTGCACACGGAGCAGATCAACCTCATCATCATCGAGAGGCTCGTGAGAGGAGAGCTTCCCACGAAGCTCAACGCAGGACTTCTCAAGGTCTGTTTTCTTTTTTTCTATCTCTTGTAATTTTTGCTCTGTGTGCGCGGTAAATATGTCTATAAATCGTTCATCTATGGGCGAGAGGGTAATATAGCTTTGCATGAGGTCGCGAATAGAGCAAAATTGTCTGGCAGCATAGTCGAACAGATCGAGCACAATGTGCAGTGTGTCTGCATAGGTATAACTGCATTGTGAGTAGTGTGATAGCTGCGAGAAATAGTTTGCAACTAAGGAGAAGTTTTTTCGAAATAATTTTCCATGGAAGCCACCATTGTTCACACCTGTATTGTCCGCGCCTGTATCTTCTGAAAAGGCAAGATAGGCGTCGACAAGTTTGTATTTAAATTCGTCATCTTTAGGGTGGGCTTGTATGCCTTGCAGGGCATTATGAATGGCTGCCATAAACTCACGCCCTTTGATTTTCGTGTCAATGTCATCTTTTGCAATTTGTTTTTTAAAATCGCTATTTTGTTGGTCTTCATTTTGAGGAAGTCTTTGGAGCATGGCGCTTGCTTCATGGGAGCGGCTGAGCTTAAGCAGGCAGCGCATCTTTTTGAGGTGACACTGAATGGCACTGGGTTTGAGTCGCATAGCGGTATCATAGCAGCCAATGGCTCTGTCTTCTTGGCGCAGTACCATAAACATATCGCCCAGGCGTTCATGGATGACCTCATCATTAGGTGCAAGTCGTATAAGGTGGCGATACATCTGAAAGGAGGCAATCAGTGAGCCGGTTTTAAGTACTTCCTCTGCTTTCTCTTGACAGCGTCGTATATAGCGTAGCCACTCAGCCTGCATCTCTGTTTGTATATTGGTAAGCAGTTCTGTAGCCCTTCTGTATGCCCCAAAACCAAAACGTGAGCGTAAAAAATGAAAGAGGCTTTTTGATTCTTCTTGTGAGCGCATCTCATGAGATACGCGACTTATATGGCAGAGATGCTCGGAATACTGGCGAAAATAGGTATCAGCGTCAGCATGCGATGTCCAGTTGCAGGATGCCATGTGTGCCATCCACTCATGCACGACGCGTTGTATTCTGCTTACTTCTTGATAAAAAGCATGATCTGGCTCCACATTTGCAATCGGCCGCTCATGTGCATTGCTGGGAGCACATGTGGGCTGAAAAAAGGGAATTTGCTGTAACTCATGAACGATACTGGAGAGAAAGAGGCTCATAGCTGATGTAAGCTATGATAACAAAAGATGCGCTAAATAGCAAGAGGTGCTGGGGCAAATTGCCAGATCGGCAATTTGCCCCAGCACCTCAATAGCTGGTTACTGTGATCTTTGTGACTGTTGTTGTGGATTGCGTGTTTGGTTTTGTTGTGATTGTTGTTGTGGGTTACGTGGTTGGCTTTGTTGTGGGTTTCTTTGTGGTTGATTTTGTCTTTGTGGCTGATTTTGTTGTTGTGGGTTAGATTGCCTTTGTGGCTGATTTTGTTGCTGAGGATTTTTGGGTTGCATAAAATTATAAACTCCTGGTTTATATGGAGCCGCTTACAAAAGCGAATTTTGCAAGTAGCTCATTTTTGTAATAATCAGAGTACGACACTGTGTGCACTCTAATCCCACCAATAGCATACTGTCTTTTTTTTATACAAACCTTTTTTTTGGTGGAGGTCTGGGTAGTTTTTTTTACAGGGAGAGCTGCAGGAGGTGTTAGGGGTGTGGTTCTTGAGGTGTTGGTGAGGAGGGTCTGGGCAGTTTTTTTACAGGGAGAGCCACAGGAGGTGTTAGGGGTGTGGTTCTTGAGGTGTTGGTGAGGAGGGTCTGGGCAGTTTTTTTACAGGGAGAGCCACAGGAGGCGTTAGGGGTGGGGTACTTGAGGTGTTGGTGAGTAAGGTCTCGGTAGTTTTTTTTACAGGGAGAGCCACAGGAGAGAGCTTACAGAGAGAGCTTGTCAGAGGCGTGTGGGGTGCTTGAGGTGATGGTGAGTAAGGTCTGGGTAGTTTTTTTTACAGGGAGAGCTGCAGGAGGTGTTAGGGGTGTGGTTCTTGAGGTGTTGGTGAGGAAGGTCTGGGCAGTTTTTCTAAGGTCCAAAGGACCGAAATATGTATAGCCCAGGGTGCCAGGAGCCCCAAAGGGGCGACTAAACCCTGGGTGGTCAGAGGTGTGTGGGGTGCTTGAGGGGATGGTGAGTAAGGTCTGGACAGTAGAGAAATTAGAAAGAACGCTAAGAGATTATTATGGGCTTATAA
>JABDDE010000089.1 GCA_013287775.1 Chlamydiota bacterium | reverse complement strand
GGGTGAACAATCATGCCATTAAAACACGCATGAATTTTGGCAATATTATGGCTTACACAAATGCGAAAAACCATTTTTTACTTTCCGTACAAATAATAGTTTCAAACTGTAACATTTTTTTACGCGAATCGTGGGCTACGGCCGCGCTCCACGCGGGGCTAACACCAGCCGCCACTACCGTGGCGGAGGCTCCATGGAACTGCAGCAACTGCAGTAAATCACCTTGACATGTGGTCAAAATGTATGCTATAATATAATTTATAAATCTAAAAAGGAGTGTTGTCCAGTGAAAAAATAAGTTTGCATCCAGTCGCGTATAAACCCAGTAACCAAGGATCAAACTTTTGTCATGTGCTGTGCAATTTTCCGTCAGGAAAATTACGCAGTACATGACTAATACACTTATGTCACGTCTCCTTATTCAATGTTCCCATATTTATCTTTCTTTTGGCTCTCTGCAGCTTTTTGAAGATCTCTCTTTGTCGATCAGTCAAGGGGAAATTTTTGCGCTCATCGGCGAAAATGGCGCAGGTAAAACCACCCTCTTACAGCTTATACGAGGGCAGCTCATGCCTGATGCAGGCCATATACACAAGGCTGAGCATCTTAGTATAGGATTTTTGCCGCAAGAAATTATACACTTTCCTGATACCACTGTGCGCTCCTACCTTGAAGAGGGACAGCTTGCAGAGCTGGAGAGGCGTATGGCTGTGCTGTTACAGTATCCTGATCGACTCGATGAGTGGGCAGAGCTTCATGAAAAATATGAAACACTTGGCGGCTATAAGCGGATGCCGCTAGAAAAAGTCCTCTCAGGATTGAAGCTGGAAAGCGCTATCTTAGATCAGCCTATGGCACGCATAAGCAGTGGACAAAGGGTGCGAGTGGCACTATCTAAGGCTCTTATCGATAATCCCGATCTCTTACTCCTGGATGAGCCAACCAACCATTTGGATGCTTCTATGCTCGAGTGGTTGCAAACAACGCTCCATATGCGCGAGGGAGCTACTATTATTGTCTCTCATGATAGAAAATTTTTAAACAGAGCGTGTAGTCGCCTTTTGGAAATAAAAAATGGCTCTGTAGTATGCTATGGAGGCAATTACGATTTTTATCTTGCAGAGCAAGAAGCGTCTTTACAAAGGCGGCTACAAGCTTACGAGACACAAGAAGAGGAGCGAAAGCTGCTTCATCAGAAAATCAAGGCCATGACATTTTCGAAGGGAAAACCACCAGCGCCACGCGATCGCAATATCATGGCCTATGATCGACGAGGCGAGCAGCACCAAAAATCGCTTGCACGCAGTCTCGACATGCTCAAGACGCGGCTTGCCGAAATAGAGGCGCACCCACTGCCACATCCAAGGCCAAAAGGCATTAAGGGACTTGTATTTGCTCCGGCATCCCTTGCCTCACCCCTTGCCTCTACGGTTGCCATCGAATTAGATCATATCTGTAAAGCTTTTGGGCAAAAGAACATTCTTACGGATTTTAGCAAAACGTTTTGCAAAGGGGATCGTATTGTGCTCAGAGGCCCCAATGGTGTTGGAAAAACAACGCTTTTGAGGTGCTTGGCTAACCACTTAGAGCTCGATAGTGGACAGATACGCTATGCACCAACTACAAAGATTGCTTATCTCGATCAGCAAGTCACGCTACTGCCCATGCAAAAAACCCCCTATGAGTACTTTTTGGAGCGCTTCCTGCTCTCTGAAGAAGTTGTACGGCGAGAGCTGCACAAAGCGGCCATTGGCGGTGCAGAGCTTTTAGCGCGCCCCTTTTCGACGCTGAGTGTCGGTCAGAGAAAGCGCTTCATGCTTCTTTCACTCATTTTCGAAAAGCCCAATGTGCTTTTACTCGATGAGCCCACTAATCATCTTGACTTGATGACTGTAGAGGCCCTTGAAAAGGCTTTGTTGCAGTTTGAAGGAGTGATTGTAGCTGTCTCACATGACCAGATGTTCATCGATAAAATAGCTACAGAGATACTGGATCTTGCCGGATAATAGTAACAGGGGGGCCCATACGACGTACGCACGCTAATGATTGCCACTGAGCCTCTGAGAGCCTACTAGAGACACCTACCGCTCTGATAGTATGAAGGCGAGGGCAGCCAATAATAAGATTTCTAAAATCGGCAAGTAGCAATGCAGGGGCAGCGTTTATCCTTTGCATCAGAATGGGTGCATCGTTTGGTACATCGTTATTTGTATGATGTGCAGGCTGACGATAACGGATTTCAAGATGCGCAAGCTTACTATAACTGATATCGAGGTATTCGAGGGTGCGCGAATATATCATAAAATGCGAGAGATGATCGTTGAGTAAATAAGAACACTTGCAGCGCAGTGTGAGTTTTTGTAGAGGCCAATGAATAAACACGCATTTTATGAGATATTCTGTGCAATCATGGAACATGTTATGAAAATAGGTAAGTTCAGTAACACGAGGACAGCTGCGTAGGTAGCCTTGGATGATTGGTCTTGAGTGATACCCTAATAGAGAAAGATAACGAGCTAAAGTACGTGCATTGATAGAAACGTTGCGTGCATACCAACCATATTCTTCAATAACGTGTTCGATATCACGCTGACAGACCCGATCAGGTATTATAGTAAACAGATTTGAAATGTCTGCATTTGCTTGCTCTTCTGTAAGGATAGAGATATAGGAGTCAACAATTGAAGAAGGTTTGTCTGGCAAATAATTTATAAGGCACCGAAACCTAGGGGAGTATACATATTCCTCAATAACGGAGACTGGGTCAGCTGGCATATACATGCGCACAATCGGACTTAGAGGTGTGGGTGGCTGTGGGGCGCAATATACCGCTGCAGCTACCGAAGACACTTTGTGTTGCAGTGTGGCGCGTTTTTCATTCTTCTCTTGCGAACGTGTTGTACAGAGGCTAAGTGCCTGTAGAGACGTACAGAGGCTAATCGCTGCACAAGATGATAAACAGGATGACGATGATACGTTATTCATGATTTTGCCATCGTAGCAGAGCTGGCTATTATTTTTCTACAAAATATAATGACCAGAACTGGTACCACGTTTTTCCAACGAAAAACGTGGCAATCTTACACGTTTTTCCAACGAAAAACGTGGCAATCTTACACGTTTTTCCAACGAAAAACGTGGCAATCTTACACGTTTTTCCAACGAAAAACGTGGCAATCTTACACGTTTTTTCAACGAAAAACGTGATAGCCAACCACGTTTTGTGAAGGAACGAGTTGTTTTTGTTTATGCTCCATAACCCCACGTTCCCTCGGACGTGCGCTAAGCGCACGCACCTCGGTCACGCGGGGCTAATGAGCTTCCGACACTGCCGTGTCTCGGCTCTGATTGGTTGCAAATTTCTTTAAGTTGACACCATTGACAAACAATCCCTAGACAAATTTAGTACGTATACGTATAATCTATGCTATCACCTCTACCTTACTAATCAGAAGTTGGTATTTTTGCAGTGTGAGGCATAGAAAATATGTATCCTGCTGCTCCGAGTGCAACGAGGAGCAGTAGGATACTAAAAAAAACAAAGGAGCTGATATGGAAGTCCCCAATTTAGGTTTTATACTGCTTTTTGTGGCCAATCCACAAGAAAGTAGTTTATGGTATAAAAAAGTGTTTGAAATCGAGCCGATCGAGGAGTCGCCGACATTTGTTATGTTTGCATTAAAAAACTCGACGATGATAGGCTTGTGGTCTAAATACACGGCTGAACCGCGAGTAGAAGCATCGCCTGGTGCAGTGGAGATATGCTTTCCAGTAGATGATGTGGATGCGATGTATGAGATGCTTGGCAAGAAAAAGGTGACGGTGGCACAAAAACCTACGGATATGGATTTTGGGCGGACGTTTGTAATCCTTGATCCAGATGGGCATAGAATACGCATATATAAGCTCTTTGAGGAACAATAAAGGATACTATAATGGCAAAGGTTACGTTTAAGACAGTGAGTGCGTTTGCAGGGCCTGCTGAGAGTCCTGGATTTCTTTTGTGGCATGTCAGCACATCGTGGCGACGCAGTGTTGAAACTGTGTTGAAGTCCTTAGCCTTGACGCATCCCCAATTTGTTGTTCTAGCAACAGTAGGATGGCTTACTCGGCACGATGCTTCTACTACGCAAGCAGCTATTGGGAAAATGGCGGGATTAGATCCCAATACCATTTCACAGATACTCAAAAGCCTCGAAGATAAAAAGCTTATTATGCGTCAGACACTCTCTGACGGGAGAGTAAAAAATCCTTTTTTAACTGCAGCAGGAGCCGATCTCTTAACGAGAGCTCTTCCTGCAGTAGAGGGAGCTGATGCGGCATTTTTTGCATCGCTTTCCCCTCAAGAGAGAGCATATATGCTGCAAATATTTCATAAATTAACGTCATGTGCACTTTACCGTTAGGAAAAGTGCACATGACGTTAATGTACACCTATTCTTGACAGTATCGCTTAGGTGCTTGGGTTGTTTCAGACTCGCAGCGCCTTCTGGCTCGGTTACTGAGAGAAAGAGATCGAGAGGAATGAACTGCGTTATGCGGCTGCTGTGCAAGAGGCTGGAATTCATCTGGTATTACCGAGGAGCTGAGTGTAGGAAAAGAGGTGTTGGATGGGAGTCGACTGTTCGATTGAGGTGTGACCGGCGAAAGCGCTACATTTTCTACACTGGATTTTGTAAGAGCGTACATATCTGCAATACCAGGCAATGAATAGGATAAAGAGCAGCTTTGAGCGCTATTGCACGATTGCCGGAACGTGAGTGTTTCATCCTCCATAGCAACTGGTTGCTGAAGCAGGCTACTTGGCACACTGATAAAAGCACTTGCAGAGTGGCTTGACAAAGAGTGGCTTGACAAGTAGGGGCACAGCGATGCAAAGCTATTCGATGCTACAGAACTACACGCGGGTGCACTGTTTTCAGGGTTTTTTCGCAGAGAAGAGGGACGCTGTGGAGTGGGTCTGACAAATGCTACCGATACTTGAGAGGTGTTATTAGTGACGGTTGTGTTGATGGGTTGCTCAAGCTCCATCGTGGCAAGCGGAATAGGAGCAAATTGTGCAAAATTCGTAGTATTCATAATATATTCATGATAAAAATTTCTGAAAAATGTTAACGTAGTCATTGTATCAGATTACGAGATACAAGATCAAGACGTAAAGATAAATGAATGTCATGTGCGAATTTTCCTAACGGAAAATTGCACATGACGAAAATGAGTAATTATACGGGATTGTACACACTCACAAATCGGTCTTGGCCATATTGTAGAATTTTTTTATCACAGGTGACGAGAACGGCATTCATTTCATGAGCAGTTGCAATAAGGATGCGATCAGCTGGATCGGCATGAATGCTGCCTGGAAGTCTGGTGCTTTGAATAGCAATTGTTGGAGTGAGTGGTATTATTTGTACACTTGGCGGGGCTTTAACAGTTTCTCTTGTATTTATTCAAACTTGCTTATATATTATCAATATGAGCAAGTTATTGACGATTCAGCAAGCAGCAAATTTACTAGGCGTCTCACCACAAACGTTAAGACGCTGGGAGAGAGAGGGTAAAAATCTCCCTGTCCAAAGAACAGCAGCAGGACAACGGCGATATGATAGCACAAAACTTTGCCCACACAAAGCTCATTTGAATAATTCCGAATACCTTACAGTTGCATACGCACGTGTATCGAGTCATGACCAAAAAGAAGATCTTGCACGACAGGAAAAAATGTTAGAACTGTATTGTGCCTCCAATGGTTGGCAATTTGAAATCATCTCAGACCTTGGATCTGGTATGAACTATCATAAACGAGGATTAAGGAAACTCATTCAGAAAATTTTGTATGAAAAAATTTGCCGATTGGTTATAGTTCATAAAGACCGTTTATTGCGATTTGGAGCAGAGCTTGTTTTTGCCATTTGTGAAATGAAGGCTGTTGAAGTTATAATTATTAATCAAGGCAATGAACCCTCTTTTGAGGAAGAGCTGGCTCAAGACGTGCTAGAAATTATTACTGTATTTTCTGCTAGGCTTTACGGATCACGAAGTCGCAAAAACAAACAGCTCATGAAACATTTACAACAGGCTGCCACTCATGCCACAAGCCACTAAAGCAATTAAATTATCTCTCGAAGCGGATGAGAAAACATTTGCGTCATTAGATGGCCAATCGCGAATTTGTAACTGGCTTTACAATGATTTGTTGGAACGTGCTAAAAATATAAAACAAACATGTATTACAACAAATAATTTTGATCAAGCAAGGATTGTCTACACACAACGAGGACTCAGAGATCTCATACCATCGATCAAAGAGCAATGTTCTTTTTTGAAATCAGTATATTCATCACCATTGAAAAATGCAGCTCTTCGCCTGAGTGCAGCCATTGAGGCACACCAAAAAGGAAAAAAAGGCAAACGTAAGAATCAGGTAGGCTGGCCACGTTTTCGTTCTTGGAAGAAAAGGTGGTTTTCCCTTTTGTATGATGAGCCTAATAAAGGGTACAAAATTGAAAATGGTACGCTCATAGTATCCTTAGGGGTCAATGAAAATAATAAACGAATAGTGCTCTCTTTTCAGCTCAAAGACGCTGAGCAGCTGAAGGGATATGAAGTTCGTAATCTGCGTGTGAATAAGGAACATGGCACCTATTATGCCATTTTTACAGTACAAGTTAAAGTTCCTGAGAAAAAGCCAATAGAAAAGTCTATTGGGCTAGACCCTAATCACAAGAACTTCGCCTATGGCGTAGATCATAATAATAATGCAATAGAAATAGAAGCC
>JABDDE010000088.1 GCA_013287775.1 Chlamydiota bacterium | reverse complement strand
CATATCTCCCTTGAGAAAGCCATTATCTTAGCTGATGCTACACTATCTCTTTTTTCTAAAAGATTGCTCTTTTACAATATGGAACCAAGCAGAGCTGCCAGTATTTTCACTGCACTTGGGACTACTAGAATCATAGACATTCTCACAACTCTTATTACATACAATACAACTCGAGCCATTTCATTTCTCAATACTCTCTCCCTGAACAATGCTATTGAATTTACCAGCTTACTTCCCACTGAAGCCCTTGCCACACTTCTTTCCTCGTCGGACGGAAGGCTGTATAAGCCAGGATACAATCTTTCATTAGAGAATGTAATTAATATTGTAAACAGGCTTACTCCTTCAGCAAAGGCAAATGTTCTCAGAACTATTGCTACAAGTGATACGCTTAGAGCTGCTACTATTCTCGATGCTCTCCCAGTGAGCAGTGTTATTGGATTCGTGAATGTACTGCCTTCTGAAAGCCTCGCCACATTTCTTTCCGCATCGGACGGGGGGAATTATAATCTTTCATTGAACAGAGCTATCCTTATCTTCAACAGCATTACTCCTTCAGCGAAGGCAGATGTTTTAAGAACTATTGCTGCACGTGATGCGAACAGGGCTGCTGCTATTATCAATGCTATCCCCTTGAGTCATGCTATTGAATTCGCAAGCGTGCTTCCTGCTGAAAACCTCGCTAAAATTCTTTCCTCAACAGTCGAGGAGATTGATAATCCTACGTACAATCTTTCATTGGACAGAGCTATCAATATCTTAAACAGTATTACCCCTCAAAGCAAGGTAGCCGCTATTATGACTGATTGTGATGTGAGGAGAGCTGCTGCCATTTTTGATAATCCTTCTTTACAAAACGCTACTGAAATTTTTACAAGTATTGCAAGTATCTCACTCAGCACTGCGATTCAGATTATTGCTCGCTTAGGGCCTACTCAGGCAGTACAGCTCCTCAATGCCTCAGCCATGGCACCTTACCGAGCTGCTCTCATTGCAAATACAGAGTTAACTTCAGACTTAGCAGCCCAGATTCTGACCCATGCTGATATAGCTGTAAGCACTGCTGCTCAAATCATTGAGGATGCTCGTCTCCCTACCCAGAGGCTTATCGAAATTTTCAGTAGCTCAGAAATGTCTCGAGAAAGGATGCTCCAAATCATGAACCATATCTGCCAAGCCGACGTGACTACCTTTTTAGCATTCCAATTGCCTAGAGATACCAGTGCTGCAGCCACCTTTTTGAGTACACTTGATTCGCGCAGAGCAGCGATATTCCTCACTCTTTGTCCCATTGAAAGTCAAGCTGCTATTCTTAATGATAATGCATTAGTATCATCGAAAGCCTCTGAAATCTTCTCCACATATCCATCACACAATCAAATTGCCATCATCGACAACACAAATCTCTCATTGCCAAAAGCACGTGCAATTTTTGCTCTACTTCCACGAGCCGAACAAGCCTACACCCTCTCTCATCTACAGCCACAAAGAGCAGCCTTACTCCTCGTAGATCCAGCTCTAAACACAATCAGGAGTCAAATTATGAGCAGTTTTTTTATGACGAGAGTCAAGGATATCGTTGCCCAAGATGAACTTCCAGCCAGCATAGCTGCCGAACTGCTGCGTGCTCAGGCTCAGGACAATTTAGAGAGCGAACGCATTCTAGCACAACTACCAGTACAGCGAGCAAATCAAATCCGGCCCTTTATGTAACCGTAAACATCGGACCTTAGAGAGGCCATTTCAGGCTGAAAATGTATAGTAACAATATGCTGTAGACCGACCAAATTGGATTTTGCGCACATAGAAAAAAAGGACAGAAATAAAACCATCCAAAAAAATAGATATTTTTAATATAATAAAAATATACACTGAAGTAATTTTAATGATAGTTATAATAATAATTATAAAAACAAAACAAAAAATAGGATGTTATACCTGTTATGCCAATAGAAAATCAGCCGTTGGAGGCCTCATCACCATCACCTGAACCAACTCGCTCATTGACGCCTACCACGACACCTACCACGAAAAAACGAGCTCGAGGGCCTGGGGTGGAGCCAATCACCCCAGGGCCGCAACGCCTGCGCATGGATAGCACAATATCTATAGATAGCGCAATATCTTCGGCGGCATCTACAAGTATCCCTATGTCCATTGAGCCTCAAAGCAATGATATGAGGCAATTACCACAACCACAGCAGCCCCCTACATCATTAACATCCGTAGAACCCACTCCACCTCAGAGAATAGATACTATTGCACAACAGAGCCTGTCTTTCCCATCCCCCCTTCCCGTCTCTAATATAGCTGTTGTACCACCCAGTGCAAATGTGCTGTCTGTCCATGTAGCAACTCACACAGCACCACCCTCGCCTCAAATCAGTACTGCTACTACAACCTGGCCAACCCAAGTATCAGTCAGCTCCTCTGCGTCTTCTTCTACACCACCTCCAGTTCCCCCTGTAGTTACAGCTGCAAAAAACGCTATTTTAGAAGCTCTAAGATCTAATGGCGATCTTGCTCCCGTTATGACTACTTACAGTCGCCAAAATTTTGCCCAATCGGTCCGGCTCATTTTTAAAGAAGGCTTACCCAATGACCTGAAACACCGCTTACGGGATAAATTACGTAACCTCACTAGAGATACAAGTGCGTACTTCCAAGACTGCGATACTAATAGAATTTTAAACAATGAAGGAATTTCTACTGTCTTGAACTATCTACGCTCACGACAAACCCGAACAGGAGGACCACTTATGACGATGCCTTGCCGCTCCCTCCATAATCACGACTGCATCAATGCTATAGAGCATGCTATTACTCAAGCGGAGAATTCTCCTCAGACATTCATCGTCACTAACAGGCTCGCGACTTCTTTGACCAGGCGTGGCATTCATGACATTGATGGTGGTAATGCCCACAGGACCCCACTACTCTTGCTCCCTATGGGGAATAAGAGGTTCCGTTTATTAATAACAGATAGTGTCCCCGGCACGTATAATGAAGGACTTAGAGAAGACCTCAACGATTTGAAAATACGACTCGAGCAAAGTGGCCATACATTGGAAATATTGTTCTTCGCCGAGAAAAGACAAGCCGATTCAACGAATTGCCCCATATTTTCTCTCCATGATGTTGTTCGTTTTAACACAAATCGGGTGCGCTTACAGAGCATTATCGCACAAACCAATCCTAATACACCAGTTGTGCTCCCTCTTGGATTTTTAATACCCACACAATCGCAAACCACTGTGAACCGTTATATTGCAACACATAGGGAAAATGTACCATTCACAGAAAATGCTATAACAAGATTTCGAAATCGTTTTGAAAGAGCACTTGAAGAGAGCTCGACGCAAAGACAGAATCGTTTTATAGACCGCAACATGGATAGATATGAAGGAATTATTTGGGAACATCTTCTTACAACTGCTGCTCCAACATCACAGGAGGCGGCCGATATCCCTATTTCAGATTTTAACAATCTTGCAAATGACAGGGCAGCTCAATATCTTGATCAGATGTCAAATGACAGGGCAGCTACTTTCCTTATTCAGCTACCGACAGAAAGGGCAGCTACTATCCTTGCTAATCCTAACATATCCACGGATGTCCAGACCGCTATTTTAGCTGTACTCATGAATAATCCGTCGACTATTGAAAAAGCCAAGGCCATTTTTGCACACCCAAATCTGACAATTACCGCGTCACGAGATATTTTAGGATGTATCTCCCTTGAAAAAGCCATTATCTTAGCTGATGCTACACTGCCTCTTTTTTCTAAAAGATTGCTCTTTCGCAATATGGCACCTGGCAGAGCTGCTAGTATTCTCGCTGCACTTGGGACTGCTAGAAGCACAGACATTCTGACAACTCTTATTGCATACAATGCAGCTCAAACCATTCCTATTCTCGATGCTCTCCCCTTGAGTAGTACTGCTGAACTTACGAGTGTACTTCCTCCTGCACGCCTTGCTGCACTTCTTTCTTCGTCGAATCGTACGAACTATTTTTCATTAGAGAAAGTAATTAATATTTTAAACAATATAACCCCTTCAGCCAAGGCAGACGTTCTCAGGGCTCTTACTGCATGTGATACGGCCAGGGCTCTTGCTATTCTCGATGCTCTCCCTGAACTTATGAATGCACTTCCTCCTGAAAGACTCGCCACAATTCTGTCCGCAACAGACGAAAGCAGCCTTTTGCGCCCTCGTCCGTACAATATTTCATTGGATAGTGCTGTCAATATCCTCAACCGTATGACCCCTTCTGTTAAGACAGACGTTCTCAGAGCTCTTACTGCATGTGATACAGCCAGGACTGCTGCTATTCTCGATGCTCTCCCTGAACTTACGAGTGCACTTCCTCCTGAAAGCCTCGCCACAATTCTGTCCGCAACAGACAAAAGCAGCTTTTTGTACCCTCGTCCGTACTATCTTTCATTGGATAGTGCTGTCAATATCTTCAACCGCATTACCCCTTCAGCCAGGGGAGACGTTCTCAGAGCTCTTACTGCATGTGATACGGCCAGGGCTGCTGCTATTCTCGATGATCTCCCACCGAGCAGTGTTATTGAATTCGTGAATGGACTTCCTTCTGAAGACCTCGCTAAAATTCTTTCCTCAACAGAAGGCGAAAGATGGGGTTTTAATTCTACGTTCCATCTTTCATTGGAACAAGCTATCAATATCTTAAATAATATTACTCCCACAAGCAAGGTAGCCGCTATTATGACTCATTGTGATGCGTGGAGAGCTGCTGCCATTTTTGGTAATCCTTCTTTGCAAAACGCTACTGAAATTTTTGCAAATATTGCAAGTACATCACTCAGCACTGTGATTCAGATTATTGCTAGCTTCGAGTCTTATACTCAGGCAGCGAAGCTCTTCAATGCCTCAGCCATGGCACCTTACAGAACTGCTTTCATTGCAGATACAACGTTATCTCCATACTTCGCAGCCAAGATTCTGACCCATGCTGATGTAGCTGTAAGCACTGCTGCTCAAATCTTTGAGAATACTTGTCTCCCTACCAAGCGACTTATCGAAATTTTCAGTAGCTCAGGAATGTCTCAAGAAAGGAGGCTTCAAATCATGAACCATATCTGCCAAGCCGACGTGACTACCTTTTTAGCATTCCAATTGCCTCGAGATACCAGTGCTGCAGCCACCTTTTTGAATACGCTTGATGCGCGCAAAGCAGCAATGCTCCTCACTCTTTGTCCCGTTGAAAGTCAAGCTGCTATTCTTAATGATAATGCATTAATATCATCGAAAGCCTCTGAAATCTTCTCCGCATATCCATCAGACAATCAAGCTACCATCATCGACAATACAAATCTCTCATTCCCAAGAGCAATTGCAATTTTTGTTCTACTTCCACGAGACAAACAAGCCAACATCATCACTAGCTATGACCTACAGCCACAAAGGGCGGCCTTACTCCTCGCGGATCCCGCTCTAGATACAATCAGGAGTCAAATTATAAGCAGTATGGAAACGACGAGAGTCAAGGATATCGTTGCCCAAGATGAACTTCCAGCCAGCATAGCTGCCGAACTGCTGCGTGCTCATGGCTCGCAAGGCGCATTCATTCTAGCACAACTACCAATACAGCGAGCAAATCAAATCCGGCCCTTTATGTAACCGTAAACATCGGACCTTAGAGAGGCCATTTCAGGCTGAAAATGTATAGTAACAATATGCTGTAGACCGACCAAATTGGATTTTGCGCACATAGAAAAAAAGGACAGAAATAAAACCATCCAAAAAAATAGATATTTTTAATATAATAAAAATATACACTGAAGTAATTTTAATGATAGTTATAATAATAATTATAAAAACAAAACAAAAAATAGGATGTTATACCTGTTATGCCAATAGAAAATCAGCCGTTGGAGGCCTCATCACCATCACCTGAACCAACTCGCTCATTGACGCCTACCACGACACCTACCACGAAAAAACGAGCTCGAGGGCCTGGGGTGGAGCCACCAGGGCCGCAACGCCTGCGCCTGGATAGCACAATATCTATAGATAGCGCAATATCTTCGGCGGCATCTACAAGTATTCCTATGTCCATTGAGCCTCAAAGAAATGATATGAGGCAATTACCACAACCACAACAGTCCGTTACACCATCGACATCCGTAGAACCCACTCCACCTCAAAGAATAGATACTATTGCACAACAGAGCCTATCTCCTCCATCTCCCCTTCCTGCCTCCAATATACCTGTTGTACCACCCAGTACGAATGTGCTATCTCTCCATACAACAACTCATACACCACCACCCTCGCCTCAAAGCAGTGCTGCTACTACAACCTGGCCAACCCCAGTATCAGTCAGCTCCTCTGCGTCTTCTTCTACACCACTTCCAGTTCCTCCTGTAGTTACAGCTGCAAAAAACGCTATTTTAGAAGCTCTAAGATCTAATGGCAATCTTGCTCCCCTTATCACTACTCACGGTCGCCAAAATTTTGCCCAAGCAGTCCGCCTCATTTTTAAAGAAGGCTTACCAAATAACTTGAAATCTCGCTTACGGAATAAATTAAGTAACCTCACTAGAGACACAAGTGCCTACTTCGAAGACAGCTATCCTCATTGCACTTTAAACAATGAAGGGATTGCTACTATCTTAAACTATCTAGGCTCACGACAAACCCGAACAGGAGGGCCACTTATGACGATGCCTTGCCGCTCCCTTCATAATTACGACTGCATCAATGCTATAGAGCATGCTATTACTCAAGAAGAGAGCTCTCCTCAGACATTCATCGTCACTAACAGACCTTCTCCTGCCTCTCTTGACATTGATGCTTCTAATACCCATAGAACCCCACTACTCTTACTCCCTATGGGAAATAAGGGGTTCCGTTTATTAATAA
>JABDDE010000087.1 GCA_013287775.1 Chlamydiota bacterium | reverse complement strand
GCAATGAACATGATTTACAGACTCTATACGACCTTCGTGCTTCTTTGAGTATGGACGAATGTAGCGATTATCTTGCTGTTCTCGAAACTATTCGTGAACCTGAAGCAAATCCTGCGCGAAGCCGTTATAAAGACTTAAAAGGTTTTCTTAAAGCATGTATTGCTATAGAAACCCGCAATTTCCAAAAATTAGATATGACTCGCTTGTCTACACCAGATATTGCATTACTGGAAAGCAAATATGAGATAACGACAGGTTTGCATGATCTTGCGAGTTTGAGTAGAATATTTATACGCTTGCAGCAAGCTGTACATGCATTACAGGAAGCACAGGGAAGAAATTTGAGCAATGCAGAACGGGAACAACTCCTTATCCCTATTTTCGAAGACGCTCGTGATCTATACAGTATGGCTTTCATAAAAGAGGAGCGCCATGATACAGCATGTGATGAGTTATATCAATATGTCCCTACCGATATGAGAATGTTTATTATGCAAGTGAACCCTGCAATATCCTATATGTGCCGCTTGTTAGAGCTGGAAACTTTAGAGAAGCGTTTTTTGAATAGAGAGCATCCTTCCATTCACGAAAAAGCACAGCATAATGCCCGATGCCAAGCTCTTATCGAAAATGCAGAAACACTCCTTAGCCGAGAAGATCTTGCAGAGCTTCCTCGTCATATTATGCAACATGCTATAGGGGTTCTTTTTTCGCAAACACATCCTCTAACCGGCGATCCTCTTCAAGGAATTACTGATGACCGCGTTATTCATATCTGGGATTCAATTATAAAATACAAAATACAACTTGATAAATTACAAAATACTTCCGATGGGATAGTGCGCAGCCAGATTATTTGGCAATTGGCACAGATTGAAACAAAAATGAACCCCAAATATTTGAGTACTATGAAAACTCATATTACCACTCTCTACCCAGAGCTAGGCGCAAGACTTCCCTCCGTTGAGTATGAAACAGGCTATGCAAAGCTCTTACTCCAGCTCCAACAGCAGCGAGCTCGCAACCAAGACATGGATATAACTTGCATTTTATTAGCGCAAGATATAACAACACATCGTACTATTGATGAATGCAACAATATATTGCAAGCCTTTCGTCAAATGCCCAATTTTAATCAGCAGATCCCTGATTGTGATGCAATTGTGTCCATGCTACGTATGGATATGGAATTTTACCGTCAAGCAGAGCGTGTGCGCAATACCCCACTCTCACTTGCCTCTCGTGAAACCCGTACAGCGCTCTTGGACGATACTAACCGCTTGGGAGACCAAATAGCCCCAAATCATTACACTCATATATACACAACGCTGCTCCATTCTGCAGAGAGCAATGAGGCCGCCAAAACTCTTCTCAAGAATCTTGATTTAGTAGGTTTTGAATGTATGTGTAGATATCTCGAAACAATATCGGATGAGGCAGAGCAATATCGCTGCCTCTTTAAAATTAGCTCAGAGCGCGCCAAGGCAACTGAGCTTTACATAACATACGATGACACATTTCTTCAATATCTTCGAGAGACATATCCCACGTTTGCACGATTAGAAAAAAAGATACAATATGTGCAACTATTATTAGGAGTTGAGCCTAGCGACGGGACTTCTGCACGGGCTATAGATTTGCTACTTCAAGGGCAAAATGTGGCAATACATACGAATGCTGTCGAATGTCGTGCCGTTATAAATAAGCTGCGTCTTCACTCTCCCGCCTTTAATCAAAGGGTTCCTGCGCGCGCAACTGAGGGTACGAATGATACTATAAAATACTTTCGCTATTTAGAACTTCTACAAAATACCCCGCTCTCTTCTCAGGAAACCCGAATAGTACTCCTGGAGCAAATCAAGCAACTATCTATATTAAAAAATTTGGCAACTTATTTAATGAATAAAATATGCTATCGTCTGGAATCATTACCCAAAGCACGAAAGCTTTTAAGGAATATGTTTGAAGCGAGTCTTGAAATTGCCTACATGGACCTCCAAGCGGCATCTGCCGCAGAAAGCGAACAAAATAAAGAAATGTTAGAAATTAGCGAAACTCGAGCAGCAGTTCGCAAAATTGAAATGACGCTTCGTGAAATACAACCAGATGAGCCAACAAATCAAATAATTAGTGATTCATTCCTTAATTCACTTGCACAAAGATATCCATCTACAGTACCCCCAGAAGAAATAGAATGCATGACTACTCTCCTCATTTTACAAGATTCGAAATATTACTCCTTCTATACGTGTTTAACTGATGTGACCTCTCGTATGGGCGAAGCACGTTATCATGCACTCTTAGCACGTCTTCACTCCTATAAACCTGATATGCGACCTTTTATCGCTCGCGTCCGAACAGGAGAGTTTAAATCTAATGTATTCTACAGCCTATCTAGAGACCATTATAACAGGGTACGTTTAGACACCATCATCCCTCCACTTACATCGACTGTTAATCCAGACACAGCCTTCAGAGAGGACCTTATGCATCTTTTTCGAGATATCGATTTCATAGCGCTTCAAGAACAGCTCGCTGATAGAACAATGACCCGAGAGACCGTTCAGGAAACGCTTACTACCTATATTAATACGGTCATCAATGAGACTGCCCTTCTAGGAGCGCCTCCTGCAACAAATCCTGAGGCACTGAAAGAATTTTGGGGAAATGTTAAAAAAACTATTATACATACAATTTCACATTTCCACGCAGTTGATCAGTCACCTCGGGAAGTCGAAAAGAAGAAAATAAAAGTACTCACAACTCTTATAGCAGGAGCTGGGTTTTGTGCAACGAGATATATTGCAGATGCCATTGATCTTTATCAACAAATTGTCTTAAACAGACCCATTACTTTCGAGTCAATGGTATTGAGAGAATTGAGTAGTCTTCGAGAAGCCAGTGCACAATTTATAAGCGGAGCCGACGTTCATGAATTTGCTGGCTTTTTACGTCTTGCAGGAAATGAGCTTGCAATTCCAGGGACGGAGCTTCTTGGGCGCTACGACGATCCGTTTTACACCCAAACCCAGCTCTATAGCCGCTATGAAAACAATAGAGCGGGCTTACGCCAAAAGTTTGAAGAAATATATACGCCTTTTTCTATTATTTCCTGCATACAGCAAGAAGTAGGACCACAAGGGCGCCAAGATACTCGCGACTGCTTTCGCAAATGGTGCTATGACAATATAGCTATACCAGATACTTGGGGCTCAAGCCGAGAAGCAAATGACTGGGGTAATTACATTGATGACATTCGCGACAATGATACAGCAAAGAAAGAGCTGCAAGAGCTGCGAGCGCAAAACTCTGGGGCTGCAGAGGTTGCACGTTATCTAAGAGGGCACAGTATCATCATGCAATCTGGAGAAACAGCAGAGGCAGCAGTGACGCGAAGTGAGCTTGATCTAAAGAAAAATGCCTATCTTGATCAACAACTCTATGAATTTCCACCCTCTCAATGGACCATGGACAATCGTCCGCTCCATTTACGGGTGAAACAATCGTTTATTGCCACTATGCTTGTCCAGATGGGTGTGTTGCAGAAAGTGCAATTTCCACAGGCTATAGGCTCTCCATAAAGCATTAACCGAATTTATTCTACTGCCCCAAGGGATCGTTAAGTTCACGAGGGGCAGTAGAATATATCCCGACAAACAACGCAAGCGTCAAATACACCACCACTGCCCACCCTGGAATTAAAGGAACAATCAGTGCCTTGTCAAGAGTGTGTGGGGCATAATACACGTAGCTCAGCAGCCATTCCGTAAAGTGCGATGTGCAAGAAAACAACATCTCAGATACCAACGGACACCAGAATAAAAGACATGCAAGCAGCAGCAAAATCATGGCAAGGGTTACCAAAAAAGGAAAAAAGCAGTTGTAGAAGAGCGACATAAGAGGAAATGTCTGAAACATATACAGGCATACTGGCAACATGATAACATGCACTGCAATCCCCAAACTCCACATCTTACGAAAAAATACTAAGAGTATATACAGCGCCTGATCTAACACAGGCAAAGACAAAATCCCCAACGCCGTTCTCGGCACGAAAATTTGCCGCAGCAGCATATCTACAGGATTATAGAAAAACAAAATTGCAGCTGTTGCTAAAAAGCTCAATTGAAAGCTTGGTTGCAGCGCAAATGTAGGCTCATACCAAAGAAGCAGAATAAGAGAAGCGCCCAGGGAATTCAGAGCATAGGTGCGCTTTTCTGCAAGTGAGGCAATACCCAACAGGGCAGATGCCACATATGCGCGCATCACCGAAGGAGAGGGTCCAAGAAACAAAAAATACCCAGTCATGGCGAAAAGCAGGGCTACGCCGACATATCTCCAGCCTACTATAAAGCGCAGCAAAAATGCGATGCAGGAAATAAGCAAGCTAAAATGAAAGCCTGAAACCACCATAATGTGCTGCAGCCCAAAGCGTGAGAGGTTTTTGGCAAGCAGTGGATCATGAAACTCTCCCGTAATAAGGCCCTCTAAAAAGCCCCGTGCCTCATTAGGAGGCAGCTTCGCTGATAAAAAACACCTAAGCTGACGCTTTGCTGTAAAGCGCCATCCAGCATAAGAAAAAGCAGGCTCTCTGCAGCACTGCAGAGTATATGGCGTAAATACAGCATGGGCGCTATCATATCTTTGGAGCATCCCAGAAGCCCTGTAAGTGTATTGTGGGCAAAGACCCTCGCCTTTTCTTCGCATAGTACAGGCAACATTATACAGCTGCAGTCGTTCATCGGTGAGGCGTATATGATACTTCCAGATCTGCTCTCCAAAGCGCACGTCCTGCGTAATATTTTCGATGCGTACAGTGCCGTCAATGCGTACTTTACTAAGTGTTGGCGGTAGTGTGCTGTAGCCAGCCGCACAGTAGGCTGCTATCGCTGTTGCAACTCCCAAAAGAGCTTTACACCAAGCTGTCCATGTCCTCGCATAGATATAGGGCAAGATAAGAAAAACCACAGGGACAACCGCGCTCAGAGAGGTGGCAGAAGGGACAAGAGCAATAATTGTGCCAAGACAGAAAAACAGGCCATAAAACAGCGCAGGAGAGCGCTGCCAGAATGTCAATACTGTTGACAACACTGATTGTGAAAATGCTCTGCGAGCACTGGATAATGCTCCTCCAACCATTTTTCTAAGGGGCGGAGCCGCTTTATCTCCTGGTCGAAATCGGCCTTCGTCATGGGAGTATCGACCTTTGCAAACTGGCCTGTATCAATATAGACCGCACGATTCTCTACAAAGCCGATATTGTTGTTGCGAATTAATGCCTCATCTCTATCTTCGATACCCTTTTTTCTGCAGGTAACGAGCAGCGTAAAAATTTGCTCGATACGCTTTTTAGCCTCTGCTTCTTTATGGTCATGCATCAGACGAATCAAGGTCTGCTTCAATGGCTCAACCTTATATTGCAGCACAAATTGCGTCTTTTCAAGAGGTACCGTAAAAAGCTGCCCACGCATATCGAGAAGGGTAAGCTGTGGCAGCGACAGGCCACTTCCTTCCATGCTTGCCTCCCCCATATACACATAAAACACACCTGTTTCCTCAGGCAATCCAGCTGCCAGCCTACAGCTCTGTATCAAATTCTGCAAACGCTGTTTTTTGTAGGCCACTTCCTGCGTATCGTGCGTATTCTTGGCACGAAAATGCTGTTGCTGAAAAAATTTTAATACATACTGGCCATCACTACTTTCAAAGGCATAGCATTGTTTGCCTCTAGCCAGATAAAAAAAAGGCTGCCGGAGGCATGCTACCACTTCTGGTGACAAAACAAAGTTGCCACGACTTCTGTGTGCATCATCGCAGATGATTTTCTCCAGGCTGAAACCTTTCTCATGCCAAATAGCTCTTTCTGTAGCCTTATAGATGCGAAAGACACCAAATAGGGCAGGCAGAATAAGAAGAGACAAAAACCATTTAAAACGCATCGATTGCTCGCTGTTTTTCTTGTTCAAAATAGGTTGCAAGGGATGGATAGTTCTGAGCTAACCATTTGTATAAAGGGCGAAGCCGCTTTAAATCCTTGGTAAATCCCTCTTTTGTTTTGATGGATTCCTTATAGGCAAGTTTTCCAGAGTCGATATAAATTGCGCGATCTTCTAAAAAACCAAGGTTATCTTTTCTAATCAACGCACCATCCGTATCTTGAATCCCCTTTTTAGCGCATCGCTCAACGAGGACAAAAATTTGGGCGATACGCTCCTGTGCCTCATTTTCCTTGCCTTCTGCCATGAGGCGCTGCAGCGTTGGCTTTACCAGTTGCGCTTTTCGCTGAAGGAGAAATTCGACTTGGTCTAAATCCACAACATAGGTGCTACCTAACCGGTCAATGATCTTTATTTTCTTCTGAATAGCATTTGTTTTGTTGAGGTGCACAAATAAGAGTGCTGTCTCTTCACGGGCCCCTTCAAAGCCTACTTTCATGCCTGTAAACAAATATTTTAATCGTAATCCAAGCTCTTTTTCGCGTCGCTCTCTCCAATCGCGCAGGTACGCAATATCTGGCAGTCCCTTAAAAAAACTTGGAAGCCGAAGGCGCTGGTGCCTGAAAAACTTTAATACGTACTTGCCATCAGCACTCTCAAAGGCATAGCACTGAAACCCCTTAGCAAGGTAGTAAAAAGGCTGATCCACGCTTTTTTGCAAAAGGGCCATATCTTCTTTTGTGACTGGCACATCCCACCTCGAATCATAAGGCAGCGTGGAATGAATTTTTTCAATGGCAAAGCCATCGGTACGCCTATCATAGGCGCGGATTGCTGTATAGATTACAAAAATAGCTATTATTATGCCTACAATCCGAACAGGCCAAGTTGTAAAAAATGACTTCATATTAATACACACGTCATGTGCACTTTTCCTAAAGGAAAAGTGCACATGACGAAAATAGCGCTCATAGCGCCAATACATTTAACGCGATAGGGCAACAATAGGGCAACAATAGCAAAAAGTCGCACATCGCACTACATCCGTTGATACACCCGCGCTCCAATGGGAGCATAGGTATATCAATATTAGCAATTCTCCGGATATTTTCGGTAGTGTTATCTCGTAAAATTTAACGCCATGTGCGACTTTTCCTGGCGGAAAAGTGCACATGGCGAATATAGCGCACATCGTGCCAATACATTGACACTATTCTTTGCCAATTTACAATGTCGAGACACAAGTCAAGGGAATCTGTACATACCAGCGTCATGCGCACTTTT
>JABDDE010000086.1 GCA_013287775.1 Chlamydiota bacterium | reverse complement strand
TGAAGACCAGGGGAACAATCAATAATTCCGAGTAGGCAAGTTGCGTCCATCACCTTTCTTCGGTGATCTGCGAAACCCGAGATCATCGAATGTCTACCATAAAAATTCACATAAAAATTTGCAAAAATAATAAAAATAATTTAAAATCAAGAATATATATTGTTAATATAATAGAAGGTGAAAAAAATGAATGATTCAGATATCATAAATAATTTACAGAATTTTTTGACTTCAATAGATCATGTGAAAAATATTCCTTTGACTCGTGAAGCTGTAGGTCGAGCCCGCGCAGTTGTAACTCACGCAGGGACAATTCGACCGTTAGTACAAGACATCACTGCAATGGTCAATTCCCTCCAATTTACTCGAATAGATCGGGCTCAAGAAGCCCGAGATTTAGTTGCAGCATTAAGGACACGGATTGTAGATATACCAACACTTAATCGCGCTATTGATCTGCTAGCAGAGGTGGAAGCGGCAACATTTGGATGGTTTCAAGGAACCTTGGCAAGAGTTATGCATTATAGGGCGCACCAAGAGGTGAATGTTGACGAATTTACACAGTTGCTAGATAGAATAGATGCAAAGGCTGCTCAAGTATTGTCAGCATCCCAGTTACAATCACGGGTAATAAGATTGGGCCAGCAGCCAGTATTGCAACAACCACAACAAGCTCCGCAAAGCGTACAGTCAGCCCCACAAGCAACTGTACAATCCTCGCCACGCGCACTTAGTGAAGCAGAAAGAGCTATGCTGGCAGCAATGGAGCCCCCAGCTACGGTTACGGATGAACAAATGGCGCAGTTTGCTCAAGCAAACCAACCAACGCCATCACCAACATCTGCACCCGTGCAGGTAGCTGTGCAAGCTCCTCAACCCCAGCAAACAGCGCCTCAGGTATTGCCTCAGCCGCAACAAATCGCATCACAGTCGCCGCCTACTACTACACCTTCGCCTAGATTGCCCACGCTGCCAAGTCCAACCCAAGCACCGTCTCAGGTAGTAGTGCAAGAGCCGCAACAGCAGATCACCCCACGGGTAGTTATTACTCCATCTATAGCACAGTCACCGTCCCCAAGTTTAGTGTCTGTATCACAACCGGTATCAGGTATCACGCCTCCAAGAAATATACCTGTTTATACTGATTCCGATCCCAATGTGCAGGAAGGAAGACGATTTGCACAAGTTGGTTTTTTACGATATAAAAATAAAAATTTAACACAAACTGAGTCAAGAGCATGTTTAGAATATTTATTTAACACAAGAAATATGCAAGAAATTCAAGAGCGTTATAGGACATTTATACGTAGACCTATAGGGCAAATGGGGCTTCTTAATACAGGTAATGATTTTTTAAGAAATACACTTGGTTTGGATCTTAGTTTTTCGCAGAGAACTGCAATAAGTCTGGCCAGAAGTGCCGCTTCTGCCACTTCTTTGCTTCCAGAAAATGCGATCAAGATTTTGAATAAATTAATGGAACAAGCCGGCATTTCTTTATCTGCTTCTTCGTAAACATAGCTGCTTTAAAGAGCAGCAGGGTATCGAGCAGTTGTCCCACAAGACATGACAAACTTGAGCGCCTCATCGACGCGCATGTCGAGGAGGGTGACTTGGCTGCGCCGGAACATGAGGAGAAACCCAACCGTCGGATTAGGAGTTCCAGGAACAAGTACTGAAATATAAGAATCTTGCAAAGCTGGATTTGAAAATTCATTAGTTATGAGCCCAATACTTCGATGCTCTGCAGAGGGAAAGGGGACAAGTACCACCTGGTTAAATGAGCCTGATTTTGGCGAAAAAAGGGCGCTCGTAAAATCCTTGCATGATAAGTAGATTTTATTCACAAAGGGGAGTGCATGTAGGACTCTATCCATCATATGGAAACACATGTGAAAGACCACCCATCTGGCCACAGCACCTACTACAATGAGCAGGATAGTCAGTGAGATAAGAATAAAGATGGTGCTCATGATGTGGATGAGTTGTTCTTGACTGAAGATCCAGAATCCGTTGGGGAAGAGATGCCAAGCCTGCAAAATAGAAGTCGCAAGCTGATCGAAGGGGCCTGTGATAATGCTCACAATCAGCCGTATGATCCAGTAGGTGATCACTAGCGGCAGTAAAACAATAAGACCTGCCAAAAATTTTTGCTTCATGTTTGTTCGGATGTTGGTTGTACTACTGCTGCCGGCTGCCCTTGTACCGGCTGTCCTTGTGTTTGCTGCCCTTGCTCACTTTTTCGTATGGGTGTCAGAAGTACGCCGCATGAAATAACATACCTCAGCGCCTCTTCCACTTTCATGTCTAAAGGCACCACTTGGTCACGATTAAAGAGCACTAAAAAGCCTGATGTCGGATTGGGTGTGGTCGGCACAAAGACTGCAATACGATTCTCCATCTCCTCGTCATCGCGCGTCACAAGCCCAATACACCAGCTTTCAGCGGTCGGAAAAGGCACCAGAACCACTTGTTTAAAAGATTTGTTTGACGTTGTAAGGATAGTTTGGATAAGTTCTTGAGAAGTTTTGTATACGGTGCTAATAACAGGAATTTTATGCAGAAGAGCATCGGAGAGTTTCATCACATATTTGAAGAAAAAATGGCGTCCAATGGCTCCAATACCAAGAATAAAAAATATAAGAAAAATAAGAACTAAGAGGGTGCTTGCAAACTGGAGCACCTGCTCGGGAGAGAGAAACAAAAATGAAACATTATGTAGCCCCAGTGCTGCCAAAATAGTAGCAGCAATGCCTAAGAAAGGTGTGGTGAGCACGCCAATAATGAATGACACGATCCAAAAGGTGAGCGCGAGTGGCAACAACACAACGACGCCAGATGCAAAATATTTTTTCATTTCTTTTTCTTCTTTTTTGATGACGCCGCAGGCGCTAAGTACCACGTAGCACTCTGCAGCACAAAATCAATGTTTTTTACCATAACGGTGAGCGTATCGCCTGCTCTATAGATATATTGGTGATGGCGGCCTACCAAGGTCCCTGCGCGCTCATCATAAGTAAAGTAATCATTCTCTAATTCAGAGACATGCAAATACCCTTCCAGCATAAGCTCAAGCACATCAAAGTAAATGCCGAAGGGTTTTACTCGTGTGACAATGGCTTTAAACTGACGCCATTTATGCTCTTTTGAGAGCTCCTTTAAGAGCCTCAGTTTTTTAAGTGCAAGGACGCTGTGCTCAGCCTTAGCACTCAGGCGCTCTTTTTCCGATGCATCACTACAGATCAATTCTACCGTTTTTTTATCATATCCCGGCTCAAAAAGGAGCCTGTGCGCAATAATATCCACATAGCGGCGTATGGGGCTTGTAAAGTGGCAATAGTGCTTAAGGCTAAGCCCATAATGGCCAATATTGTCTGCAGAATAACAGGCAAGCCGCATGCTGCGTATATAACAGGTTGCCAAATATTGTGCAAAAGGCTCACCCTCAATACTTACAAAGAACTTTTGAATGTCGTGCGGAGAGGGCTCCGGAGGCAGTTTATAGCCGAATGCTTCTCCTAGGGCGGCAAATTCTCGTAAACTCTCTTTTGCAGGCTCTTCGTGAACGCGGTAGGTAAGCTCTTTTCCTGCTTTACTGAGTGTTGTGGCAACGATTTCATTGGCAAGGAGCATGAACTCTTCTACCATCTGATGGGTAATATCATAGGCAACTACTTCCGTGCCTGTGGGCATGCCGTCAGGGCCGATAGTGACCACAAGCTCTGGCATATAGAGCTCAACACTACCACGCAATTTTCGTTTTTGTTTGAGCAGCCCACACACCTTGACCATGTCCTCAAGGGTAGACTTATGCTTACTTTTTAGCGAGCCATCGAGTACTTTTTTTGCGAGTTTGTAGGTAAAGCGTTTTTGGCTTTTAATGACGGTTTTGCTAATACGCGAGCTCCGTATAGCGCCTGTGTGATCAATAGTGACAAACACAGATACTGTGAGGCGATTGACGCCTTCTTTAAGAGAGCAGAGGTTATCAGAGAGCTCAGATGGGAGCATAGGGACGCATTTGCCTGGAAAATAGGTAGAATTACAGCGTAGGCGCGCTTCTTTGTCAAGGCTGCTGCCGGCTCTGACATAGTGGGACACATCTGCAATATGAATCCCAATAGTGTAGCCGTTTTTGTCTTTTTGCACGGAAATGGCATCATCATAGTCCTTTGCAGTATCAGGATCAATAGTGAAGCACTCGACGTCTCGCAAATCCTCGCGGTTTTTTATGTCTTTGAGTGCAACTTTTGTGCCATGTCGTTTTGCTTCCTGCAAAGCTTCTTCAGGAAAGACATTTCGTATTTCATGTTCTAAGAGGGCAACCGCAATATCTTGGGAGGCATCTTTTACATTGCCTAGAACGGAGGCAATTTTGAGGCGTGTTGGCTTTGCTTTTGTCCCCCATTCGATCACTTCAAGTAAAAGACGGTCCCCATAGTGCACTTTTTGTCCTTTTTCTAGAAGTACTTCCGCTTCACTGCTACTACCGAGAAGCGCAGCATACACCCATGCCTTATCATGTCCTCCTGCGTTGGTAACAGTGCCTATAAGGTGGGTGCGTTTGCGCTGGATAATATGGAGGACTTGGCCGTCAGGCCCTTTTTCTGAAACGGTTTCACGATTGATGAGTACTTCGACAATATCTCCATCAATTGCGTTATTGATATATGGTTTTGGGATGAAGATATCAGGCTCATCTGAGCCCTCTATTACTACAAATCCAAACCCTCGAGGATGTACTCGTAAGAGCCCTTTTACAATGTCCTGAGCGGGTTTGTCTTCACTTTTAGAGAGGTATTTTTGCTCTGCTACGGCTACTTTGCCTTCCGTGTGCAGACTTTTGAGCACATGATCGAAAATAGCGAAATGATCTGAGTGAATTCGCAACTTATCAATGAGAGACTCTTTTGACTGGGGTTTATAGTGTTTGCCTTTAATAAACTCGTAGGTGACTTTAAGAAGGTTATCAAATACTGCTTTTTGACGCGCGGATACTGGTGGCGTGTCTGTTGATGCTTTTGGTCGTTTCTTTGCCATGATAATAGTATATCACATGTGCGAATTTTCCATTGGAAAATTGCACATGGGAAGAATTCAGTTCTCTCTGCGTCCTATCTGTGGTGAAAAAATTTGCCCAAGTCTATGATTCACAAAATTACGCAAAAACTTGGTTGATTGGCAATTTTGGAAACAGAGTTAATAATTTCGAAATCATTTCAAGAGTAGCGTTACATCTTCTTTCTAGCCGCTGATAGCTAAAAATATTTTTCATGCCTAGTTGTTCTGCCGCTTGCTGTTGTGTCAATTTGTGTCTAATTCGCTGATATCGGACCAGAAATCCAAATGCTATTTCTGGTGCAACAGGTATTTCTACAATCGACGAGGTACATTTAATCGTATGTTTTGGCAAAGGTGCCAAATATATTGAATCGACAGGCTCTTCTAAGCACAAGTTAATGGCTTCTTGCATATTCTGAAACAGTTCTTCCTTAGACTCTCCTTGCGTGACACAAGTAGGAATTTCTATACACTCTGCCCAGAACCCATCATCTTCTTTATGAACCTTAAAATGATAATGCATACTATACTTTCTTTTCATGATACCAATAGTATTTGGTATTTGTCACCTACTATTTTCGGGTTATCCGGGTTATTGGAGCACGGAAAATTCTGAATGATGGCAAATTCGGGGCGTGCTCCATTTTTAGCAACCAAATCCGGAGTACGCTCCGAAAAATGCATAAAATCATCGACTTTTTTGACAAAATCGGAGTATGATAAGGGTATGTTTACTCGTTTACAGCATTTGGCTACAAAACAAAGTTTTTTTCTTTTTGGTCCACGTGGTACTGGGAAGACCACACTCCTTCGCGAAAAATTCGGTACTACCAAAGCTTTATGGCTAGATCTTTTGGACTTAGAGGTAGAAGATCGTTTTCTTCGAAATCCGCAGGAGTTATATGCCATTGTAAAGGCGCTCCCACAAGATGTCTTGCATGTGGTTATTGACGAGATACAAAAGGTTCCATCGTTATTGAATGAAGTGCATCGATTGATAGAAGAGACGACGAAGCTTTTTGTGTTAACCGGGTCAAGCGCTCGCAAGTTAAAGCGTGGCAGTGCCAATTTGCTTGCGGGGCTTTAACAGTTTCTCTTGTATTTATTCAAACTTGCTCATATATTATCAATATGAGCAAGTTATTGACGATTCAGCAAGCAGCAGATTTACTAGGCGTCTCACCACAAACGTTAAGACGCTGAGAGAGAGAAGGTAAAAATCTCCCCGTCCAAAGAACAGCAGCAGGACAAGAAAGTTCATTCAGAAAATTTTGTATGAAAAAATTTGCCGATTGGTTATAGTTCATCAAGACCGTTTATTGCGATTTGGAGCAGAGCTTGTTTTTGCCATTTGTGAAATGAAGGCTGTTGAAGTTATAATTATTAATCAAGGCAATGAACCCTCTTTTGAGGAAGAGCTGGCTCAAGACGTGCTAGAAATTATTACTGTATTTTCTGCTAGGCTTTACGGATCACGAAGTCGCAAAAACAAACAGCTCATGAAACATTTACAACAGGCTGCTACTCATGCCAGAAGCCACTAAAGCAATTAAATTATCCCTCGAAGCAGATGAGAAGACATTTGCGTCATTAGATGGCCAATCGCGAATTTGTAACTGGCTTTACAATGATTTGTTGGAACGTGCTAAAAATATAAAACAAACATGTATTGCGACAAATAATTTTGATCAAGCAAGGTTTGTCTACACACAACGAGGACTCAGAAATCTCATACCATCGATTAAAGAGCAATGTTCTTTTTTGAAATCAGTGTATTCATCACCATTGAAAAATGCAGCTCTTCGCCTGAGTGCAGCCATAGAGGCACATCAAAAAGGAAAAAAAGGCAAACGTAAGAATCAGGTAGGCTGGCCACGTTTTCGTTCTTGGAAGAAAAGATGGTTTTCCCTTTTGTATGATGAGCCCAATAAAGGGTATAAAATTGAAAATGGTACTCTCATAATATCCTTAGGGGTCAACGAAAATAATAAACGAATAGCGCTCTCTTTTCAGCTCAAAGACGCTGAGCAGCTGAAGGGATATGAAATTCGTAATCTGCGTGTAAATAAGGAACATGGCACCTATTATGCCATTTTTACAGTACAAGTTAAAGTTCCTGAGAAAAAGCCAATAGAAAAGTCTATTGGACTAGACCCTAATCACAAGAACTTCGCCTATGGCGTAGATCATAATAATAATGCAATAGAAATAGAAGCC
>JABDDE010000085.1 GCA_013287775.1 Chlamydiota bacterium | reverse complement strand
GCTTGTAATATGACAGCCCACATTGGCCACATACGAGTAATCCTTGTAATATAGTGGGCTGTTTCGTATTGCGACTAGCAAATTCTTTATTTTTCTTGAGCAATAGTTGCGCGGCCTCAAAGTCACTTTCTGCGACAATTGCTGGCACAGGAACAGGGATCCACTGTTCATGTGGCCTTTTTCTTATAGGATTTTTTGCCTTCACAACCTTTCCTAACTTTGGATAACGTATTATTCTGCCACTAGCTTCTTCTCTCTTTTCTGTTTTGCCATAGTACGCAGTCCCAATGTATGCTGAGTTAGCCAATATACATCGTACAGTCGTGTTACTCCATTTTAAATAACTGCCTGGAGAAGAAATGCCTTTCTCCTCTAGATATTTAGAAACCTTCCTCAAAGTATATCCTTCCTGGGTATATAGGCGAAATATTTCTTTCACTATAGCTGCTTGCTCCGGATTTACGATATAGTAATTTTTTCGATCTTTATTGTATCCATAAGGTGCGTTTGGCAGAACGTTTTTATCTCCTAATTTTGCTTTAAAAAGTCTTCCTCTTCTGGTCCTATCCAAAATCAGTGCTCGTTCATATTCTGCAAATACGCCCTGAAAGTTAGACAGGAGCTTATAATTTGCCTCATCTTCTTTTGTTTCCGGTGGTTTTGGGGCATTTTTCAAATAGTGAACTTGAATACCATGTTGTTTAAATTCCTCTTCCAAAAGAAGCTGATTGACAAAACTACGAGATAAACGATCTGGCGAGTAGATTAAAATAGTGCCTAACACATTATCTTGAGCCAATTCTCTTAAACGATCCAAACCAGGACGATCAAGGTTCTTGCCGCTATATCCATCATCTTTGAAAATCCATTCAGGCGGTACCTCAAGGCCATTTTGTTGTGCATAGCTAATAAGAATATCCAATTGGCTATTAATTGTTTCTTCTTCCTTTTGTTGCTCCGATGAAACCCTTGCATAAATGCTTGTCAGGTGACTTTTCATGTTGTTGCTCCTTTATATAAATTATAGGTGATACTAAATTTTCATATATTTTTTTTCTTGCTGTCCGGCTCCCCGTGCTCACACGAATCAAGTTCAGACGTATTTCTGGAGTGCTTCCCTTTTTCTTTGTCATTGAAAAAGTCCTTTTTTTGGTTTAAAGACTCCATTTTACGCAAGCTAAATGTTTTTTGGAATGAAAAGTTGTCGATTGTGTTGCGTTGGTGTAGCCCCGCGTGCAGCGAAGGCCGCGGCGCTAGGCGCGGGCCGAGCGGAACGTGGGGTTTGGGGAAACGGGTAAAAAAACAGAGCTGCGGTAGCAGCGAAACAGAATTGTATCTGTAACAACAATATGTACGTTAAATATGTCCACACAAATGGGTTTCGCTGCTACCGCAGCTCTATTGTATTTTATGCACCAGCAACCCCACGTTCCGCCGGCCGTAGCGCGGTGCGCTACTGCCGTGCTCCACGCGGGGCTAATGAATTCCACCGCTGCCGCGGTGGGGTCCGTATCAGCTAGATGCATGATATGTTATGCGTTCCCACTAAGTTGACACTGTTGGTCCGAGTCCTTGTATGAAAGATGCAATCCACGGAATTTTGCAAGCACCTATCTATACTGCACATAGTTTGGCTTGCTGCTTTGCCTTTTGAAGAAGTTTTTCTTTTTCTTCAGGACTACCCGATAGGGTGGGCTCAATGATAACAGAATCCAAATCTTTAAATCCAATAAATTTGAGTATAGTTTGCATATATTTCGTTTGCAGATCAAGGTCGGCCGCTGCAGGATCTTGATAGGCGCCCCCTCGAGCATAGATGAGGGTGACTTTTTTTCCTGTAACAAGGCCTTTATAGCCCTCTTGAGGCGAAACGCTAAACGTATAGCCCGGCTGCACGAGAATATCGATGTAGTGTTTGAGTCTGTAGGGTATTGAGAAATTCCACATAGGTGTCGAGATAAGGTAGCGATCTGCTTGGGTAAATTCACTGATAATCGCCTCTACAGCTTTCCAGGCCTGTGCTTGGGCGCTCGTACGTGGCTGTCCATGCATAATAGCATATTTGGCATTAATGATATCGCCATCAAATGGTGGCAGGTTTCTGCTCCAAAGATCGCAGGTAATGACTTCATCTTTAGGATGCAGTTTGCGATACTCTTCTAAAAATGCTCGAGCAACTGCTATTGAGGCAGATCGCTCTTTTCGTGGTGATCCTTCTATGTATAATAATTTGGCCATGATATCCTCCTTTTTCTATAATGTATAGAAAAAAGTTTTACTTGTCAATAGCCAGATTTTACAAGAGTTAAAAAATGTTGAAATATTTTATAAGTTATAAGGTTCTCCATCAATTGAATTGCTTGTAGCACGTTCAACGTTACAAATATCAACTGCCGCCCTTAATGCTTTTTGGGCACTTTCCATAAGTTTATTTAATTTTTTGTATTTAGCAATTAATTCGCTTCTTTCCAACGTATTTTCTGGATTCTCAGCTGGAAGTTCACGTAGCCTGACCGGTATTTGTTCTCGGAGCGCGGTAATTATACGTTTTGCTTCACTATACGAAGTTCGTACCTGTTCTAGGGCAGTTTCAGAATCATGCATTGCGGTAGATAAGGCATCCATCCCGTTAGCGCATGCTGGTTGAACTCTTCGCGCCGCCACTACCGTTGTGGCTGATGCCATTTGAGTTAATTCTGTAGATCGCAAAGCAGTTTCCATATCCATGTCTATAAAATGTGTAATATCAAACCTAAATGGACTTTCTCTCAGAGCTGTAGGTGTCGTGAGCAGTTGTTCTGCAGCTGTTTGCACAATCCTATGTACTCTTTCAGTCGTAGTATAGTTTAAAGCCATAGTACTATTTAAAGACATATGCAACCATGTGCGTACTGTGGCTTTAGCAACTTCATGAGGCAGGTTAGGTAAACGTTGTAAACGCTGTAAAGCTGTCAGTGCAACGTTTATTAATGCTAGATCTTGCACATCTTCGATTTGTTGATTTGCTAAAATATTTTTGATGTTAAATACATAATCTTCTCTATGGATAGTATTGTTAGTAGTTGCAATTTGAGGTTCGGATGGTTCTGTAGGAGCCTCTACAGGGGCAGGCAGGTCATTCGTACTGGGCGGTACAACAGGTATATTGGAGGCTGGAAGAGAGGATGAAGGAGATAGGCTCTGTTGTGCTATAGTATCTATTCTTTGAGATGGAGTGGATTCTAAGGATATCGATGATGTAGCAGGCTGCTGTGCTGGTAATTGTCTTATATCATTGCTTTGAGACTCAATGGACAATGAAGGGGGATTAACAGGAGTGTTTGTCCCGAGTTGAGGCGGTACTACCGAAGATATCGTGGTATCTATGTGCGGGCGTTTCGACTCTGGGAGTTTCTCGGCAGTCTCTCGAACTCGTCTTCTTCTGCCTAATGAGGGCAGCTGAGTTGACTCAGATGACGATGATGAGCCCTGCAAAGGCTGATTGGGCGATGGTTGATTGCTTATTGTCATAACAGGTATAACCTCCTATTTTTATTTCGTTATAGTAGCTATTATAGCAATAATTAAAATTATTTTCAATTATTATATTGTATTTATTATTGTATTTGTATATAGCAAGATTTTTTGGTGTATATATTATACATTTTTTGCATTGGCCTTTGTATTTAAAGGCAAGCAGGTGGAGATCCGGCATAAAGAGTCATACTAACGTCCATGCACAATTTTTCTGATGAAAAATTGTGCACGGACGTTATGTGGGCTCTATCGCACTGCCTTGATGGGGTTATTTGCTTACAATTCCAATACACTGCTCTGTGAAAGAACTTTGATAATAGGAGCGGCCCGATCCGCACTGTATGCAATAAGAGTTCTAAGAATGTCAATGGTTTTAGTGGTCCCAAGTGCAGTGAGAATACTAGCAGCTCTGTTTGGTGCCATATTGCAAAAGAGTAATCTTTTAGAAAAAAGAGCAAGAGCGGCATCAGCTAAGATAATGGCTTTTTCAAGAGAAATACGCCCTAAAATATCTCGTGACGCGACAAGTGTGAAATTTGGGTGTGCAAAAATGGTCTTGGCTGTTTCAATAGTCGACGGATTATTCATGAGTACATCTAAAATAGTGACCCGGACATCCCTGGATATGTTAGGATTAGCAAGGATAGTAGCGGCTCTTTCTGTAGGTAGCTGAGCAAGAAAAGTCACTGCCTTGTCATTTGCCATCACATTAAGGTATTGAGCTGCCCTATCATTTGCAAGATTATTAAGATCTGGAATAGTGATATCGGTTGCCTCCTGTGATGTTGGAGCAGCAGTTGTAAGAAGATGTTCCCAAATAATTCCTTCATATCTATCCATGTTGCGGTCTATAAAACGATTCAGTTTTAGCATCGGGGCCCCTTCAAGTGCTCTTTCAAAACGATTTCGAAATCTTGTTATAGCATTCTCTGTGAATGGTACATTTTCCCTGTGTGTTTCAATATAACGGTTCACAGTGGCTAGCAATTGTGTGGGTATTAAAAATCCAAGAGGGAGCACAACTGGTGTATCAGGATTTACTTGTTCGATAAGGCTCTGCAATCGAACCCGGTTTGTGTTAAAACGAACAACGTCATGAAGAGAAAATATGGGGCAATTCGTGTAATCGGCTTGTCTTTGCTCGGCGAAGAACAATATTTCCAATGTATGGCCACTTTGCTCGAGTCGTATTTTCAAATTGTTGAGGTCTTCTCTAAGTCCTTCATTATACTTGCCGGGAACACTATCTGTTATTAATAAACGGAACCTCTTATTTCCCATAGGGAGTAAGAGTAGTGGGGTCCTATGAGTATTAGAAGCATCAATGTCAAGAGAGGCAGGAGAAGGTGGCCTGTTAGTGACGATGAATGTCTGAGGAGAGCTCTCTTCTTGAGTAATAGCATGCTCTATAGCATTGATGCAGTCGTAATTATGAAGGGAGCGGCAAGGCATCGTCATAAGTGGTCCTCCTGTTCGGGTTTGTCGAGAGCGTAGATAGTTTAAGATAGTAGCAATCCCTTCATTGTTTAAAATGCTATGAGGATAGTTGCCTTGGAAGTACGCACGTGTATCTCTAGTGAGGTTACGTAATTCATCCCGTAAACAGTGTTTCAAGTTAGTGCCTAAGCCTTCTTTAAAAATGAGTCGGACTGCATGGGCAAAATTTTGGCGACCATGAGTAGTGATCAGGGGAGCAAGATCGCTCTCAGATCTTAGGGCCTCTAAAATAGCGTTTTTCGCAGCTGTAACTGCAGGAGGAACTGGAGGCGGTACAGAAGAAGACGCAGAGGAGCTGACTGATACTGGGGTTGGCCAGGTTGTAGTAGCAGCGCTGATTTGAGGCGAGGGTGGTGGTGTATGAGTTGCTGTATGGAGAGATAGCACATTCGTACTGGGCGGTACAACAGGCATATTGGAGGCAGGAAGGGGGGATGGGAGAGGCAGGCTCTGTTGTGCGATAGTATCTATCCTTTGAGATGGAGTGGGTTCTAAGGATGTCGATGGTGTAGCGGACTGTTGTGGTTGTGGTAATTGCCTCAGATCATTTCTTTGAGGCTCAATGGACATAGGAATACTTGTAGATGCCGCCGAAGATATTGCGCTATCTATAGATATTGTGCTATCCATGCGCAGGCGTTGCGGCCCTGGTGGCTCCACCTCAGGCCCTTGAGCTCGTCTTTTCCTCGATAAGGGGCGAGTTGGTTCAGGCAATGGTGATGAGGCCTCCAACGGCTGATTTTCTATTGGCATAACAGGTATAATATCCTATTTTTTGTTTTGTTTTTATAATTATTATTATAACTATGTTGGTTGCATAAAGGGCCGGATTTGATTTGCTCGCTGTACTGGTAGTTGTGCTAGAATGCGTTCGCTCTCTAAATTGTCCTGAGCCCGAGCACGCAGCAGTTCGGCAGCTATGCTGGCTGGAAGTTCATCTTGGGCAACGATATCCTCGCATCTGTACATAGAAATATTGCTCATAAGTTGACTCCTGATTGTATCTAGAGCGGGATCTGCGAGGAGTAAGGCTGCTCTTTGTGGCTGTAGGTCATAGCTAGTGATGATGTTGGCTTGTTTGTCTCGTGGAAGTAGAGCAAAAATTGCACGTGCTCTTGGGAGTGAGAGATTTGTATTGTCGATGATGGCAGCTTGATCGTATGATCGATATGCGGAGAAGATTTCAAAGGCTTTCGATGCTACTAATGCATTATCATTAAGAATAGCAGCTTGACTTGCAATGGGACAAAGAGTGAGGAATAGCGATGCTCTCCGCGCATCAAGCGTATTCAAAAAGGTGGCTGCAGCACTGGTATCTCGAGGCAATTGGAATGCTAAAAAGGTAGTCACGTCGGCTTGGCAGATATGGTTCATGATTTGAAGCCTCCTTTCTTGAGACATTCCTGAGCTACTGAAAATTTCGATAAGTCGCTTGGTAGGGAGACAAGTATTCTCAAAGATTTGAGCAGCAGTGCTTACAGCTACATCAGCATGGGTCAGAATCTTGGCTGCGAAGTATGGAGATAACGTTGTATCTGCAATGAAAGCAGTTCTGTAAGGTGCCATGGCTGAGGCATTGAAGAGCTTCGCTGCCTGAGTATAAGACTCGAAGCTAGCAATAATCTGAATCACAGTGCTGAGTGATGTACTTGCAATATTTGCAAAAATTTCAGTAGCGTTTTGCAAAGAAGGATTACCGAAAATGGCAACAGCCCTGTTCGCATCACGCGCAGCAATAGTTCTTAAAATATCTGCCTTTGCTGAAGGAGTAATGCTGTTTAAGATATTGATAGCTTTGTCCAATGAAAGATTGTATGGACGCAGGTACGAAAAGTCGCTTTCGTCTGTTGAGGAAAGAATTCTAGCGAGGTCTTCAGGAGGAAGTAAACTTGCGCATTCAATAGCATGACTCAAGGGGATAGTATTGATAATAGCAACAGCCCTGTTCGCATCACGTGCAGCAATAGTTCTTAAAATATCTGCCTTCGCTGAAGGAGTCATGCGGTTGAAGATATTGATAGTTTTGTCCAATGAAAGATTGTATGGACGAGGGAACGAAAAGTTGCTTTCGTTTGTTGAGGAAAGAAGTGTGGCAAGGGCTTCAGTGGGAAGTAAGCTGGTAAATTCAATAGCATTGTTCAGGGAGAGAATATTGAGAAATGAAATGGCTCGAGTTGTATTGTATGCAATAAGAGTTGTGAGAATGTCTATGATTCTAGTAGTCCCAAGTGCAGTGAAAATACTGACAGCTCTGCTTGGTTCCATATCGTAAAAGAGCAATCTTTTAGAAAAAAGAGATA
>JABDDE010000084.1:7202-7901 GCA_013287775.1 Chlamydiota bacterium | reverse complement strand
AAGCGGCATTGAAGACTAGGGGAACAATCAATAAATTCCGATTATACGAAGCAGCACTTGGGAACAAAGTTTACTGACACGACTCGCAAGTCGGATCCAAAATAGAACACGCCTTTATTGTAGGCTTTTCTTTCCCATGAATCTCAGAGAGCTCTTGCGTTTTGCGCTTGATATCCAAACTCGCATCCTCAATATCCGTTACGGATTTGTTCTTCAGATAATAGGTCGTCTTTAATCCCATTTTCCATGCTGTTAAGTAAATTTTTGACATCACCTTTTCATCGGGTTTATCGAGGAATAAGTTCAGCGATTGTGCTTGGTCAATCCACTTCTGGCTCACTGCTGCGGCCTTCAGGAGGATAAAGGGATCAATCTTAAAGGCAGTCTTGAACTGCTTTTTAATAGCATCGGGTATCGAAGTCATCTCGTCGATTTCTCCCTTATGATACTTAAGATCCTCAAGCATCTCCTTCGACCACAGCCCTACTTTTTTCAGTGCGGTTATCAGCAGGGGAGTAATGCTGGTAAACTCTCCTGAAAGATTCGACTTACTATAGATATGGCGATAGTCGGGCTCAATACATGCAGAGCAGCCCATAATGTTGGAAATCGTTGCCGTCGGCGCTATAGCCATGACATTGGAATTGCGCATGCCATATCGCTGTACACGCTTTTTGAGCTCGTCCCAGGGCATTTTTG
>JABDDE010000084.1:3738-7192 GCA_013287775.1 Chlamydiota bacterium | reverse complement strand
CGTCCACTGCAACCCCTCGCTCTTTTTCCAAGAGGGCAAGAGTATCCAAAGGCATAAGGCCGCGATCCCACTTCGAGCCCTTGAAGGATGAGTATGGGCCTCGCTCCTTGGCAAGAGCTGTAGATGCTGAAATGGCATGGAAGGCAATAAACTCCATAAGCTCATCTGCAAAAGTTACCATCTCTTCAGAGTCAAAAGGAATATGCAAAAGATGCAGTGTATCATGCCATCCCATCAGGCCAAGACCAATGGGGCGATGCTTCATATTTGCATTTTTAGCAGGAGTAGTAGGATAGAAATTGATGTCGATCACATTATCAAGCATACGAACTGCTATCTGAATGGTCTTTGCTAAATCCTCTCTATCAATAGTGCCATCTGGTTTTACAAAGGCCGCTACATTCACCGATCCCAAATTACATACAAAATGCTCATCATCTGAGTTGTTTAAAATAATTTCAGTGCATAAGTTTGAATTATGCACAACACCGACATGATCCTGAGGGGAGCGAATATTGGAAGGATCCTTAAAAGTAATCCAAGGATGTCCCGTCTCATAAAGGGCATTCAACATTTTTTTCCAAAGCGTTGACGCGCGCACTTTTTTACCCCACAGCTTACCCTCGGCTACACACTGTTCATAGTATTCGTAGCGCTCTTTAAAGGCAGCTCCGTAGAGTTCATGAAGGTCTGGCACATCGTTTGAGCGAAAGAGCGTCCAGTCCAGGCCTTTAATTGCCCGGATGATAAACAGGTCGGGTATCCAGTTGGACGTATTCATGTCATGGGTGCGCCGCCGATCATCGCCTGTGTTTTTGCGTAGCTCTAAAAACTCCTCAATGTCATTATGCCATGTTTCAAGGTAGCAGGTAACTACTCCTCGACGCTTGCCTCCTTGGTTGACTGCCACGGCGGTATCATTCATGATTTTTAAGAAGGGAACAATACCAAGGCTCTCTCCATTCGTTCCTTTAATATGTGAGCCCATGCCACGCACTGCGGTAAAATCAACCCCAAGGCCACCTGCATATTTAGACAGGTGGGCGCAGTTCATAAAGGTTCCAAAGATGCCTACAGGGTAACACTCGTTATTTTCGCCTTGTTTAATCGATCCTATTGCATCACTCACTGTAAGCCCATAGCACGAAGAGAGCTGTGCGCGCATTGTGCCTGAGTTAAAGAGCGTAGGTGTTCCTGAGCAAAACTTTTTCGAGGTATAAAGATCATAAAACGTAATGGCGGCGTCTTCTTTTTCTTTTTCAGCGTAGGAAATCCCCATGGCAACGCGCATCCATAAATACTGCGGCACTTCTATACGACGCTTAGATTTTTTATCAACGACAACGACTTGGCTCGTTGCATGACTTTCTCGCTCATGTAAGAGATAGCGGTCGTACAGCGTCATAATACCTAAAAAGTCAAATTTTAAGTCGGCCATGGGATTAATTTTCTGGGCAATGGTCTTTAAGTCAAATTTCTTAAGCTCTGGGCTCAGGAGTCCTATTTCAATACCACGTTGGATATAGCGTATAAAGCCTGTCGCATGAGCTTTTTTGAGCTTTGCAAAGCCATCTTCTACCTTCCAATCGAGGACTTCCTCATAGATGTAGGTGAGTAAGATGCGTGCTGCAAAAAATCGAAAATCGGGATCAAGCTCCAACAGCGCCCTGACATTCATGAGGACGGTATTCATCTTCTCGACTTCTGTAAGACCAATACTCATTGAGCTCACAAGCTTGAGCGCAAGCTCTTGCTCGGTCATGGGCAGCTCCAGATCTGTTACCGCAAAGGCAATACGTGCAAGGAGTGCTGGCGTTACAAGCTCTGGCAAGAAGATAGCGGCTCTCTCTTCGCGCGCTTTTATTTCCCGAAGGCGTGAGCGCTCTTGTCGATAGGCGGCATAACGCTTTGCAATGATGCTATACTGTAGCGCTTCTAGGGTTTTTTCAATATAGCCCTGGATCTCTTCAATATGAATAACATCATGGCCACGCATAATGATTTCATAGACCACTTTTTCTGTCACGCGATTGGCGATCGTATCCGCTTCTTTCTTTTCGATATCCGTTGGCTCTCTTCCAGCTTCGAGAATTTCAGCAATACATGCCTTGTAGATAGCGCTATGGATCTTTTCTGGATTCCATGCAAACTTTTTGCCATTTCTTCGAATAACCTCGAGCTTTCTCTCTGTTGCATGGCGCCGCTGTTTTTGCGTGCGATACAAAAGATACCCTTTTGCTGCTAGGATTTCGCCTTCTTCCATGAGGCAATTTTCAACAATTTCATGCACTTCTTCGCTGTCGACGATATCTTTATTCAGCCCGCTCAGCATGATGAGTACGCGATTGACGCAGCTAACGACGATGAATTTATTTTCGTGGGTAAAGATCTCTTCGTGAGCTTTATAGCCACGAGCGAGTCTATCATCGGCCAAGGCATAGCCAACGGCTCTGAGTAGCTTTTCGGGCATACAGGAGACAATACCTTTTGTTGTATGAATCTTGGGCAGCTCCTTGGGGACGATGAGGTTATGGATAAGCTCTTCCCAGGGTAGCGCCGGCTTTAATGGTTTTGGCATCTCCACGAAGACACGAATATCTTGTACTGTGGGATTTTGGTTTGTGGTGGTCATCATGAATATACTCCTCGTAAATTTATCTGACCCAGGGCATTGCCCTGGGTAATGGTAGAAAAAGGTATATACTATTTTCGTCATGTGCAATTTTTCGAAAGAAAAATTCGTACATGACGTTTATTATACTTCAATACCTTCGAAAAGCTCTGCCTCTGTCCTGACTTCTTGCAGGTTAGAGATTTTGCCGTATTCGGTTACTTTTGTTTCGAAAAAGTTTTCGTTTTTCTTAAGGTAGATAATCTCAGAAGACCATGGGAATGGGTTATCGAGGATTATCTTGCCTTGCTTATTCTTGAGCGGATCATAGCCGAGGCCAAGGAGTCTGCGGTTGGCATTATAGTAGACGAACTGCTTAATTTCATCAGGAGTAAGCCCAGCAATGGCCTCAGGAAGAAGATCATCGATGAAGGCAATTTCTGCATCGATACCTGCTTGCATAAATTGCATAAGTTCTTCCTTAAACGACGGCGCCATGATATCGGGATTTTCTTCGACAAGTGCTAGAAAGAGTCGTCTGCCAAGTTCAATATGGTTCGACTCATCACGAAGAGTATAGCGAAACATCTGGCCAATACCCGGCATCTTTCCATTTCTGAGCAGGTGTAAGAGAGGCAAGAAGAGGCCGTAAAACTGTGTGCCCTCCATGATTTGTGTGATGCCGAAAATAGTTTTTGCAAAGAGACGCTTATTTTCTGTCACGTTAAGGTCCAGGCTACGTCTGAGCTGAGGGAGATGCTCCGTAATAATGCGGTTTTTATTAATCACTGACGGAAGCGACAAAAAGAGCGCAGACATTTCATGGGGGTTAATGCTGAGGGA
>JABDDE010000084.1:2471-3728 GCA_013287775.1 Chlamydiota bacterium | reverse complement strand
ATTCTGTATGAATATTTTCTTCCTGCACATGCCTTCCAACAGCCATTTTAAGCTCTGGTGCTGTAAGACTTTCTCGAATGATAGTCTGTGCACAATCGCCTACAATACCTTCAGCAGAACAAAAATAGCCAATGCCAATGCGGATAATATTGCGTTCGCGATCGTTTAACACATTTTGGGCATTCCACTGCTGGATATCATCATACATCGGGATTTCTTGGGGCAGCCAATGATTGGCTTCCATATCACGGTATAGATCATATGCCCATGGGTACTTGAGGGGCATAACGTTAAATTCGGGGCTGTTTCGTCCGTTAATAACTCGTTTTGCTTCAAAAGCAGCTTTGGCTTTTACGGCATCCAGGACAAAGCGCCTGCCGCCTACTTCATATTCAATGGTATCCTGCATATAAAACCTCGTGTTTGATGTTATACTGCGGGGCGCTGGTTTTTTTCGTTTTTCGGCCAAAATTCAATGATTTTGGCACCAGCCTGCAAGGCTGGAATTGTAACAGCTCAGGGCAACGCCCTGAGACAGCGGATTTTGGTCCACAAAAACGAAAAAAATCAACGCCACGCAGTATAGCAAAATCCTATCATAATGGCCTGATTTTTGCTATACCAATATTATTACGCAAGGACGCGAGGTAGTGGAAGAACGTAGGACCAGTCCCGGACGGCAATGGCATCTGTTAAGAAGTCTTGGCTCTCATGAGAGAGCTCTGGCCCTTGTAGCTCCTGAGCTATTTGTGAGATGCGCCTTTTGGTGTCAGGCATCATATCGCTGCCTGGCTGGTTGCTTATCTCTTGGAAGAGGGTTCGTAAAAAGTCTCTGGTTGCACCTGAAAGAGGCGCTGGATGCGTTATGCGTATGTTCTTGAGCTCTGTGAGTATATCATGAATCGATTCTGGATCTGTATGTGCCCTCTCACTCTCTGTGGGGGCTGACTCTCTCTCAGAAGGGAGTGCAGCGGTCACGATATTGCAGACTTTTACTGCCGATTCATGAAGAAATTGCTTTATTTGCGCTTGATCATTTCCCGTATAGATATACATTCTGTGTTTATAGGCAAGCTTTAGTACTGCAACTGAAGAGGTGGCAAGCGCTGTGCCTGTGCTATAGAGAAGCCCTGCATAGACCGCAGAGGCAGCAATAGCTGCAGCCCCAAACGTAAACACCGATGCGGTTATGAGTCCACCCACAACCACAGCAACAAGAAGTACCTTGAGAGCCGTTATCGCCCATTTTTTTGTACA
>JABDDE010000084.1:764-2389 GCA_013287775.1 Chlamydiota bacterium | reverse complement strand
TAACGCGAATAGCAAGGGGTTTATCGCTTGACTCGAGATTATAAAATGCTTGTTGTATATGCGGCTTGTTCCCCTCAAGAGGCGCCGCTGCTGAGGATGCTGTCATAATCACAGCGATACCGGATTCAGGAATTTTATGCAATGTATGATTCTAGCGCCATGTGCGACTTTTCCTTCCGGAAAAGTGCACATGGCGGAAAAAGCTATTGGTGATTACGAGCTTGGCTGTTGGGGCGATTGATTGGTAGGATGAAACCTACTCATCTGAGTGATTATGCGGGTTGTGACCACGTCAGGTAAGTTCTCAGCCATTTTGTTGTCCCATCCATTTTGAGCTAAGTCTGCCATTTGTTGGCTTACGGCTAGAGTGATCTCATTACTGCCAAATATAGGTCTTATAACATTGTGAATCTCTTGAAATGTTTTACCCTCGGAGGACGTGACAAAAAAGCGAAAAGCATCGCGTAATCTTTCCACCACTTTATGTTCATCCAATTGTCTGAATATTGCCTCTCCCCCGGCGATGTTAGGATTCATGTTGGAACTTATTATATCGATCTCAGGTGTAGAAGGGGGGCGTTATAAACGGGTTAGGAAAAAAAGCACGGAGTCTGGGGGCGGGTGTGGCTTGGGAGGGGGACAGTGATTGTGATGATGATGTAAGGACAGGTAGGGATGAAGTGAATGATGATGAAAAAGCCGAAGATAGCATTGAAATTGAGAATGCTGAACTGCTGATGGTCATGTGTGGAGGATGAATGAGTGCTGAAAGTGTAAATGATGACGGTGCAACTGACGCAGTTTGGGTTGTAATAGATGGCGGTTGTTGAGGTTGTGTACAACGTACTTTAAAAAACTCATCAAGCACGGTCTTGCCTCTTCCCATCGGTCCACTCACTCCAATCCCTTCAAAAAAATCATCTAGTGCGTTTCGTGGAATAGCCACTTGAATGGCATGATTATTGGGGGTTGATACTTCGCCAAATCGTCTTATGTAATCTTCAAAGAAATCACGCGATGTGGTACCTGGTTGACCAAACTGGCCCTCTCCTGTTTGTATCGAGATGATAAGATGAGACGGGTAGCCATCAGTCGTCCAAACGGATGGCATCTGGCCCGTATGCATTAAATGACTTGCTTGATTCGCGCGTGCTCTTACTGAGAGCTGTGGCATTCCACAAAGTGTGGCAAGTGCATAGCCGACAGTTGCTCCTGGCATGAGCTCCCGTAGTGGTGTATCATAGACAGCCTTAGCTGGGATGGATCCTTCTAATACGGTGTTAACAGCGGTTCTTATCAATTGACGGGCTTCTTGCATGGCCTCTGTGTTATTTGCATTTCCTATTGCAGTAGCAATTTGTTCATAGTTAACCTGAACGTCTGTATTAGATGCAAAGTTAAGCGTAAGAATAACATAATCACGTACTCTCCGTGCGGTGATTTGACCTTGCTCTTGCTGTTGAATAGTAGTAAGTATACTATTCGTTGCATCTTCTACTGGTTGTTCATTGATCACTTGCTGCCTGCGTCCATTAATCACTTCATGTATGATCCCGTTTAACATACCACTAGCCGCAGTGAAATTCCATCGCGGGATCCGCTGCGCCACGTCAGTACTTACGCGT
>JABDDE010000084.1:0-754 GCA_013287775.1 Chlamydiota bacterium | reverse complement strand
CATAACGAGATTCTTCAATTACGCGTCGCGTGACTTCATTGTCTCCAAAGATAGGAACTATAAGTTGGAGAATATCGGCAGGCCTTGTAGTCCGGTCGGCTGGCCAATTTATAAAAGAGTCGAGACCATCGCGTAATTGAAGAATCTCGTTATGTACAAGCAGTGTTTGCAATATTCCAGGTATAGATTGTGTGTTGATGTTAAAACTTGATATGTCGATCAGAGGTGTAGAATGAGGCCTTATAGTGGATGATGTAAGGACAGGTATGGATGCAGTGACTGGTGATGAAAGAGCTGGAGATAGTGCTGAAATTGGGAGTGCCGAACTACCGATGGTCATGTGTGGAGGATGAATGAGTGATGAAGTTGTAAATGATGGCTGTGCAACTGGCACAGTTTGGGTTGTAATAGATGCTGGTTGTTGAGGTTGTGTACAACGTACTTTAAAAAATTCATCAAGCACGGTCTTGTCTCTTCCCATCGATCCACCCAATCCAATTCCGTCAAAAAAATTATTTAGTTCGTTTTGTGGAATAGCCACTTGAATGACATGATTTTGGGGAGTCGATATTTCGCCAAATGGTGCTATGTGATCGTCAAAGAAAGTACGCGATATAGTACCAGATTGACCAAACTGGCCCTCTCCTGTTTGTATCGAGATGATAAGATGAGCCGGGGAGCCGCCAGTCATCCAAACGGTTGGCATCCGGCCATCATTTATTAAACTACTTGCTTGGTCCGCGCGTGCTCTTAC
>JABDDE010000083.1 GCA_013287775.1 Chlamydiota bacterium | reverse complement strand
GATCCACATCATCTAGAAGCATGGTATGTTATGCGTTTTCCTTAAGTTGACACCATTGGGCTTCTTTGGCACTTCTTAATAAGACATAATAATCTCTTTTTCTCGATCTTCCTCACCAACACCACAAGCACCCACACGCCTCTGACAAGCTCTCTCTGCAGCTCTTCTCCTATCGCTCTCCCTGTAAAAAATTCCCCAGACCTTTCTCACCAACACCCCAAGCACCCCACACGCCTCTGTCAAGCTCTCTCTGTAAGCTCTTCTCTTGTAGCTCTCCCTGTAAAAAAAACTCCCCAGACCTTTCTCACCAACACCCCAAGCACCCCACACGCCTCTGACAAGCTCTCTCTGTAAGCTCTTCTCCTGTCGCTCTCCCTGTAAAAAAAAGCCCCCACAGCTTGTAACTGCCAAAACCTTAAGATCCTGCGTCATCTCTCACGCTCTTCTCTCACGCTCTCCTCTCAAGCTCTCCTCTCAGGCTCGTCTCTAAACCCCTTGTTCTCTTGCCACACGGGCTTCGGGGTTCCTGCACCCTGGTTTCCTTGGATTTCTTCCTAATAACCCCTCGGCATCACTCAGCTTGCCCTCACTAATAAGAGTACGTATAGAACTACTCGAAATGGGAACCCCTCCTACACACAACTTTGTCAGCAGCTGCACCTCGAAACCCCACACTTTGCTCCTCTCTAAAAGGTATTTCTTTGTGCCCTCACGATGCCTCCCAAAGGCAACATCATCCCCTGCAAGCCATATTTTCACATCAAGCATAGTGCATATTTTTTCAATAAACTGCTCCGCAGATAGATCTGAAACAGCTTTCGTGAATTCGATATCAATTACGATATCAAAACCATATGGCTCAATGAGTGACAGTTTTTCTGCATCAGTTGTAAGCGCTATTGGTGGGGGTATTTCAGGTCTTAGCACCGCTGCAGGATGGTTTTGAAAGGTTAATAGCGCAGTAGCATAGCCCATCTTTTTTGCAAGTTCGATTGCTTGAGAAAAGAGATGCTGGTGACCGCGATGCACACCATCGAAGGTGCCAAATAAAAAAACACAAGGGCGCTCAGACACACGATAGGGCTGAAACTGTCTATATATTTTCATGATTGCTAAGAAACAGTCTTTCTGGTATATTAATCTTTTTTAAGGAGCACTTACTATGTCAAAAGTATGCCAAGTTACAGGAAGAAAAGCAAGTCGTGGCTATAAGTATGTCACACGCGGTATTGCAAAGAAGAAAAAAGGTATCGGCTTAAAGGTTACAGGAAAAACAAAGCGCCGTTTTCAGCCAAATCTTATGAAAAAGCGTATTTGGTTGCCTTCGGAAAAACGTTTTGTGTGTCTACGACTCTCCTGTGCCGCACTTCGCACCATCGAAAAACTCGGCCCTGAGCATGTGATTAACGAATTGCGTGCGAACGGTCAAAAAATTTAGTTGTATCTACACATTTTCCAATGAAAAATGTGTAGATATCATAATTACGTTTACGTTATGGTCATAGGTATTATTCCTGCGCGCTATGCAAGTAGTCGGTTTCCGGCAAAAATGCTTGCACCTATTCATGGGAAAACGCTTCTCCAGCGAACCTACGAAAGCGCCAAGGAAAGCGTCAAAACCGGCGTCAATACCTCAGCCTCTCTTGATGCGCTCATTATCGCAACTGATGATGAAAGAATCTATGCCCATGCGCAAGAGTTTGGGGCAACTTGTTACATGACGCCTGCTTCGTGTCGAGATGGTACGGAGCGCATTGTTGCCCTCTTAAACGAGCACCCAGATTTAGCCAAAAGCGAGATTATCGTTAACATTCAAGGAGATCGGCCTTGTATTGCTCGAGAGACCATCGATAGCGTTGTTCATGCACTCAAAAGTTCTCCGAAGGATGTGGTTGCAACGCCCGTTGTCAAAATGACGGCGCCGCATGAGATCATGAACCCTGCTTCGGTAAAGTGCGTATTTACAAAGGAAAAGTATGCCCTCTACTTTAGCCGCTCTCCCATTCCTACCATGCGTGAAGGGGTAGCGTATTACAAGCATGTAGGCATCTATGCGTATCGCCCCGCGTTTCTTCTAGAGCTTGCAACGCTTCCACATACGCCCTTACAACAGTATGAAGATCTCGAGCAGCTGAAAGTGTTAGAACATGGGTATGCCATAAAGGTAGTCGAGGTTGCTGGTGATGATCCTTCTGTAGACTACCCTGAAGATATTTTTAAAATAGAGAAACTATTATGCTGACAAAATACATTTTTGTAACTGGAGGCGTCCTCTCATCGCTTGGGAAAGGCATTGCGGCATCCTCTCTTGGAATGCTCCTTGAGCATAAAGGGTTAAAGGTTGCCATGATGAAGCTCGACCCCTATCTCAACGTCGATCCTGGCACGATGAATCCCTATCAACATGGGGAAGTCTATGTGACTGATGATGGCGCAGAGACAGATCTGGACCTTGGCCATTATTTTCGGTTTACAAACTCACCCCTTACTCGCAAATCTAGCATCACCTCAGGACAGATTTATAATGAAGTTATTAGGCGTGAGCGCCTGGGCAATTATTTGGGGAAAACCGTTCAGGTAATTCCGCATGTAACAGATGAAATCCAGCATCGAATTCTGGCTTGTGGCAATCAAGAAAAAGATACTCATGTGCTTATTGTTGAGATTGGCGGCACTGTAGGAGATATTGAATCCCTTCCCTTTCTTGAAGCTATTCGCCAGTTTCGAAATATGCATGCTGCTCTATGCCTCAATATTCATGTTACCTATGTCCCCTATGTTAAAGCTGCTGGAGAGGTCAAGACCAAGCCCACACAGCATTCTGTGCAGGCTCTTCGTGCAATTGGTATCAGCCCTGATATCATACTATGCCGCTCAGAGCTGTCGCTCAGCACTGAGGTAAAAGAGAAAATTGCCCTCTTTTGCAACGTAAGAAAGGAGGCTGTGTTTGAAGCGGTAGATGTGCCATCTATTTACGAAGTCCCGCTCATGCTGCATGCCCAAGGGGCAGAAGAGATAGTATGTAGCGCTCTTGGACTTCATGGCAAAAAAATTGACATATCAGGCTGGCAAGGTATTGTGGAGGCTATGAAGCATCCCAAGGGAGCACTGAGGATTGGTATAGTAGGCAAATATGTGCAGCATCAAGATGCCTATAAATCTATCTATGAGGCTCTGAGTCATGCAGGAGCTGCATTGGGACATAAGGTCACGCTTGAAAGGCATGAGCCTGAAGAATTTGTTCGGCTTTTAGGAGAGGATGATTTTACACCAGCAGATGGGTATTTAGTACCAGGAGGCTTTGGTGATCGTGGCTGGGAAGGAAAAATTACTACCGCAAAATTTTGCCGCGAGAAGAACATTCCCTACTTTGGCATCTGCCTGGGAATGCAGGTGATGGTGGTAGAATTTGCCCGTCATGTACTAGATCTTGCAACTGCCAACTCCACAGAGATGAATCCTGGAACGGATCATCCTGTTATTTCCCTCTTAGAAGAGCAGCGCATTGTCACGGAGCGAGGGGGCACCATGCGCGTGGGTAATTATCCATGCGATCTGAAAGAGCCTTCAAAACTCTTTGACGCGTATGGAACCAATAAAGTCATAGAGCGTCATCGACATCGCTATGAATTTAATAACAGCTACAAAACTGCCTTCGAGACCGCTGGCCTTATTGTGAGCGGCTCGTATACTGCAGATAACTTGGCCGAAGCCGTAGAAGTGAAAAACCATCCCTGGATGGTAGGTGTGCAATTTCATCCTGAATTTATATCAAAACCAACCTGCCCACATCCCCTCTTTAGAGGCTTTGTGCAAGCAGTAGTTCATCATAAAACACATGCCACAGCCGCGCATACTCGCAATTGACTATGGAAGCGTCCGCATTGGACTTGCACTCTCAGATGAGCTCAAAATCATCGCGTCCCCTCTAGAGAGGGTGCAGAGTGCATCCCCTGCAAAAAATGTGGAGTGTATTGTGCAGTACATACACATGCTCGCAACCACAAAAAATTACGTCATTGGAGAAATTGTTATCGGCCTGCCACGCAATATGAATGGCTCTGATAGCAAAACAACCACAATAGTTAGAGAATTTTCAACACTTCTACAAAAAGCTTTACCTGATATACCGGTACGCCTCTTTGATGAACGCCTGAGCTCGGTGCAAGCAGAGCGCATGCTCAAGGAGGTTGCTTTTACCCGCAAGAAGCGAGCGGCTTTTGTGGACTCAGTCTCTGCGGTTATTATACTGCAATCCTATCTTAATGCGACCACAGTTTCCCCTTTTTCAATCCCATCTTGATCTAGCCCACACCTACTGGGAGCGGCTTGTAGGCCTTGATGACATTGTCATCGATGCAACCTGTGGAACAGGGCAAGACAGTAGCTTTTTGGCAAGGCTCCCATGTTCTAGGCTCTATCTCATAGATATTCAAAAACAAGCCTTAGAGCAAACGAAAGAGCGATTATTGACGCAATATGGTGATGTGATAATGGGAAGAATTACCTTTATTGAAGGATGTCATTCAAAGATACAAGAGGGGCTTACCCTCCCTGAGCAAAGCTGCAAGTTGATTGTCTATAATCTTGGGTATTTACCGGGAAGCGATAAGACCCTCACAACCCATACTACCACCACACTGCAAAGTGTATCTCAGGCCCTACAGCTCATTAAGCCTGGCGGCGCCATAAGCATTACCTGCTACCCCGGTCATCCCGAAGGGGCTCTTGAAGAGGAGGCGCTCTTAGATATGTGTGAAGGCCTTTCTCCGGCTGAGTGGGGTGTGTGTTGTCATCGCTTTCTGAATAGGCAACAAGCCCCGAGTTTGCTGTTGCTCCAGAGAGCACGAAGTAAAATTACGATAAGTTGAGCACGAGTTTTAATGCTTTGTCAACTTGAGTCATTATTTCTTGTGATAATTGGCATATTTTTTTTCCTAAGCGTTGCTTATCCAATGCTTTGAGCTGATCAACCATAATCTTACCTATTGTCCCATTCATTTCGACCTTAACTTCAAAAGGATACACATGCGTCGCTTTACTTGTTATTGGACAGGCAATAACTCTATTTGAAATTTTATTTCCATCATTATTAGAAACTATTACTGCAGGTCTTGTTTTTTTAGTTTCTGTACCAACTGCTGGATCCAAAGCAATCCAATATACCTCACCTCTTTTTGGATGATTATTCATTCCAATCTCCCACATCTAATGCATCCCAATCTTGAATAACCTCATTTCTGTCAGGATCATCATTTGCTGCTGCATATGCTGCTCGTAAGCTTTCTCCTTCCTCGTCTAAAGCTTTTTTTATGGCATTGCTCACAAACTGACTAAGCATTCTTCGTTCAACTTTTGTATGAAGAAGAATATTTACCTCAGTAGGGATAGAAAAGGTTACATGTATTTTTGGTGCGCTACTTTGATGGTGATGATATTGTCGCAACATTCTTTTTCTCCTCTCTAGAAGTTCAATACGTATTATAGCAATACAGAAATAATATTGCAATAGGCAATTTTCCGGATTTTCTGGATGCGGCAGCAGCATATGCATCAGGCTAAGGGAAGTGTAGGTATTACCAGCAAGTCTAGAAAATGCATCGAACAGCCCAGACTTCTCTCTGCACCTCTGTGATCTCCCTCTTAAAAAAAGCTCCCAATACTTATAACTCTCCATACCGTAAGATCCTGCGTCATCTCTTTATTCTCCTCTAAACTCTCTATCTCTTTTTCACTAAGCCATAAACTGTCCATCTTAAAAATGTGCCAAAACCTGTGAAAGCCATGGTCTTAGCCTGATGCATATGTAGCAGCAGTGGAAGCTCCTTAGGACCATAATTATGGTCCTAAAGAGCTTATATATTCTTCTATAAAAATTTTATTTTTCAGTTTCATGAAATTTGTTAATAATGATATAACCAGTTAGATTTAAATTAATAAAATCTGGTAATATGATGGTAAATAGATTTGACAGCTTCTCTTCTTCGGTCACTGATGCGATTGAAAGCAATAAAGAAGTAAATTGTGAAGTAAATGGCGATCTTGCATACGATGAGGCACTACAAATTGCACTTGATTTGTCAAGGACTTCCACTTCACGCCCATTATCCTCATCTTCTTCCCTCTCCACATCCCATCCACAAGGGATACGACACCGCATGGAGCGATATCAAGATATATTATCTCCAAATTTGGTGAGGCTCCTCGAAGACAGTCTTGCCGTTATTAACCGAAATAATCAACGTCATGCAGCCAACGCGCCTGCTGCAATAGTTATGCAATCCACCGACGACTACACTGGAGCCTTCACTCACAGCTTGCCACGTCAGCAATGGCTTGAACAGTTAGAACAACTTACAACAACACATTATGTCGCTTTGCAAATTATAGGGCCTCATGACACCTTAGGAGGCACCATACGCGACATGCAACAAGAAGTAGCTGGCCATCCCATTATGACAGCAATAATCAGAGCCCATGGCAAATCCGATCGACTATCATTTGGAAGAAATAATCATTACAGACACCCTACAGCGAACGATTTTGCACCGTTAGATCCACGTGCCAGTATTTTATTTATGGCATGCCGAACTGGACAGAATTTAGCAAAAAGGGTTGCAGCTTTGCAGCCGAGGCCGGTATTTGCTTGTATAGATTCAATTTCTGATCCTATTCTTACTCCTTGTTGTGACGAGCATGGTTATGGCTTGATTGCTTTTAATATAGCTGATAAGATGGTTGCAAGAAGATTTGAGCGACAAGGAGATTCTGTCATTGAATCTCATCCTTGCTGTTGCTGCGCACCACAAAAAGTAACTATTCACCATCCCAGTAAAGAGGGAAGGCTTACGTAACTTGTAAACTCGTTTTAGAAAACAACTTAAATTTGTTGTTCACCGTACGTGCGGTTACACTAAGAGTACGTGCAATTTTGCTAATTGGATAACATCGCCGTAATAAGAAAACCTCTCGCCATAGAATGTTTGGCACCGAAGACCTGAATATGTGTTGTTGGTAGCCATTCCGATAGGCACAAAATTTCTCCCTAATAGCTTGAAGAGGATCGGTATGTATATGTGTTGTGTTGCTGGAAACATAAAGAGCGCTATTGAAGAAAGTGTGGAGAAATATAAATTTATTCCTTACAGTGTTAGGATTTATGCCAATACCATCAGCAATTTTATCAATAGAATGTAATGGGTATAAGGAAAAAGCTGCTCGCCATAAGGCATCAGGAAATTGATGGCAGCGTGACTCATAACTATCTCGATACCTATCAAACTGGTCAGCAATATTTTGAAAAGTCAAATTTCCTAAAGGCATTATCTGCTCGTATATGTAACTCAGAGCGGGACTTGACGCAGGATGTATGCCAGGCGGCAATACATTTCGAATCAAAATGGATAATGCCTCATATCCGTCCAATGACATCATGTTATTAAGGGCATTAAGCTTCTCTTCAATCTCCACTTTGAGTGCCTCAGGATGCCTTTGAGAACCCTTCAGTTGTGCTCCTAGCCGCAGAAAAAAAGCAAATTTTTGCTGCAGCGATAATTGCGTGTCTTTGGGAATGCTAATGTTCACCAAATCTGATACTAGATCGTCATCAACAGGTGGCTCAAGCATTATAGCAGCAATATCTAATTGCCTTAATCTATGTAAGAGGTATGTTGCTCGATCAGCCTGACTCAACATGTCTTGATTAACTGTTGGCACAAATAATGATAGAGTATTTATATTAGAAATTGACATACATAACCTCGATTTTTTTATCTAACAATTATAGCCTATATCGGAATTATGTAGTACCTTTTTAAGCTTTTTAATCTATAACCGCGTTATCTTAACTGTAAACTTATTGTAACTTTACAATGTTATATAATGCTACTTATCACGTTTTAG
>JABDDE010000082.1 GCA_013287775.1 Chlamydiota bacterium | reverse complement strand
TTGTGCTCATAGGGTAATTTCCATCTTTTATTTTATCCCTTATCTGCGAAATCGATATGTGTAACAAGAACTGTATGTTTCATACTCATTCTCCTGGAAAAGATTCACCTGGTAAAAAACCGGTTCCGGTACCTGGATTATATCCCGCCGGTTTTAGTTTAATAATATTTCTTTTCCTCCACGCATCACTAGGACCACATCGAGAATTATGAAGCAGTTCATTACATTTAGTAATATAATTTCAATTTATTCCTGAAATCTATAAAATCGTCAATAGAATAAAAGTATTTCTCTTCATCACCCTCTGCATCTGTAGATGCCAAATATTTCAAAGCCTTCCATATTCTATCTTCTTCATCGGGGGGAATGAATTTTAGTGCTCTATCATCTTCAGCCCACATTCTTTCACTTGCCCACTCATAGATTTCTTCACGTGTTTTCCGCTCACATATCAAATCATCAAAGGCCTGTTTTATGTCATCTATAGTAACGACTATGGGATATTTTAAATTAGTATTGTATAAAACAAGACAATTATCTTGCTGAAATTTTATAAAATCATTATTTTTATATTTTTCATTACCTGTATTATCAAACGCATTAACTTTGGTAAAGTAAAGAATAGCCTTCCATATTTTTCCCTCCTCATCTGCGGGGTCATATTGTAAGTTTCTAATATTATTAGCGACTTGTCTCTCATTTGCCCAGTCTACGACTTCGGCTCTCGTTTTTTTACCGGATATTAAATCGGCCAACAAATGTTTGATTTCTAATAACGTTACTTCCACGTTCTTCCCCCAATATTGTCTATTCCTGTATATTGTCCATTCTCATCAAAATCGAAATGGCGCTTAACCTTATCAGCTTTTTCAGGCCTGACACGCCTCACTGTACCATTATGATCAATAGTTTCGTGCCAAATTCGTTTACGTTTGGTGTGAGGATCCCACTCACGTAGCATCCTTCTCCCAGCCATAGGACCAGGTGTCTTTGATAATGAAGGATTCAAACCGTTCTCATAATTGACATTTCAGCAGATCGACTATAAAATTTTTTTAAATCTGCAACTCACTTTGCTCTTTCAGAAAATCTTTTTTAGAATAAAGGTATTCTCCATCTAAATCAGTTGTAACTACAGTAGTAACTAAATAGGATAATGCTTCCCATATCTTATCCTTTTCTCCAGGCGGTTCATATTGTAATGCTCCATCATCCCCTGCAACGGTCCTTTCATTAGCCCAGTCATAAATTTCATCTCTACTTTTTCTTTCATTTATCAAATCATTAAATTTGTTTTTTATATCGTCAATAGTAACTGTTATAGTATATTTTTTTTCTTTGTGTGGCAGTAACAAATCCAGCTCACGAAAAAAACTTAATAGCCGATCACTAGAATATTTATATTCATTGACTTTATCACGCTCAATCGCGTTTTCTAAGTAAACAAATGCCTTAAGCATTCGGCTCTTCTCTTTGTGTGGTAAAAATTTCAATTTTCCTTGGTTATGGGCAATTAACATATTTCTAGCCCATTGAGCTATTTCTTCTCGTGTTTTTTTTTGATAGATTAGATCATCTATAATATATATAACTTCAAGCAGGGTAATTTCCATCTTTTATTTTATCCCTTCATATTGTCCATTTTCACCAAATACATGGTGATTTTTAATCTTATCATCTCTCTGAGGTCTGACACGTCTAACTTTTCCATTATGATCTAGCGTTTCAAACCATGTTCTTTTTTTATTTGTTAAAGGATCCCATTCCCTTACTCGCCTAGTACCAGCCATAAGTCCAGGCTTATCCGCTAATTTTATGGGGTCATAATACCTTATTCTGCCATTAGATAATTGACGCCAACTTTGTTTACCATATTCACCAACTTGACGCAAGTGCTCCGCTACTGTTCTTGGATCTCTAAGATGACTTGGAAGCGATCCGACAGCACCAGCTATTTCGCTTGCAGCTTCCCCAGCTGCAACCCCAGCCCCTTGACCCATGCGCTGGGCTACCCTTCGACCGGCGGCCACACGAGCACCCCAACGGCCAGCAGTGCCAGCAAGCTTCAATCCCATTTTCAGAGCTTGCTGGGCGCCTATAAGCAAAGATCCTACTTCTGCACCTATACTCGTTGTATGTCGTGTGCCGTCGTATAACGGATCATGAGGATCAATACCAAACAACTGTGGCAAGTAATTCCCAATCCCTGCCATGCGCTCCGCTTGCATTTGCAATACCGAGGCAAGATCGTGTTTGCTGCATAATAACCAGACAGCCAAAAGCTCTAGATCATGGAGTGTATTTATAGCAAACTCTATACCGCCATGAAGTGTTCCTGCGCTGCCCCTACGCCATTCCGAAGGCGATACAGGGCCGTCAAAAGGCATCACTGGATCCGTCTCTTCATCATCTATATAGCGCACTGTCTCACCACCATGCCCACAGCGTCCATGCGTATGAATCTCGCAATCATTGCCATGGCAATCACAAGGTCCATATACAGCTCTAAGGCCATAAATATCGTTATAACGTACAGGATTATTCAGTGCATATACATAGGGATTCAAGCCGTTCTCATAACCAAGAGGATCAGGTGTCAGGAATCGCTGAATCGATGGGGAATAATCACGATAGGCGAACTGCACCAAGCCTGTGGTTGGGTCTGTACGAAGGCATCGATAGCGCCATGGATTGCCAAGCTCGGAATCTTCACGCTCTTTGCCATCTTCGTCCCAAATACGCTCACGACCAAAAGCAGTATAGGCATAGCGCTCCACGATCTGTTTGGAGCGAGGAGAGTAGAGCGATACCACATTACCAAGTAGGTCACACGAGGGCAGGTAGGGGCGACCATGAAGCTCAATTGCCACAGCCCCTTGGACATCACTGCCTATGATGCGCGCTGGAATTTTAAGCTCCTTAATATCTCCATGTATATCTAGGGAGCCAATTTCTGTATTACCGATAAAGAACATGCGGCTTATGGAGCTGCCTTCTTTACGAAGAATGCGGCGGCCATACACATCCCACTCATACTGCACAGGTGTGTGTGCATTGGTTTTCTTATAGGACGTTAATTGATTGTGTGCGTTATATTCAAGAGAGGCGTAAGACGTGCTGGTAAGGTTGTCAGCGCTATCATACGAGAAATGCGTATCCCCCTTAGTCAGAAGATGATGCATCTTATTGTAAGTACGCTCTTTACTACTGTGCTTAGTGATATTGTTGACAGCATCATAGGAGTACTCATCAACAGTATCTCCTTCTTCTCGAATGAGGCGATACATGCCATCGTAGGTAAAAGTAGTTACTTTGTTGTCAGATTCTATTTGGAGAGGCGTGCCTACCCAATCTCGCTTTGTAACACGTGAGGAGAAGTATTTTGACTCGATAGTTTTTAGCGCGCCTGAAGGCTCATAGCGGCGCACTCGTTTCTCATCCGTAAAGCATTTTTCTTCTAATAGCTGTCCTTGCTCACTATACTTGGTATATTCGTGACGGTATTCTTCTTTGCCTTTCTTGTTATTCCGGACAACCGCAAGGAGCCTTGTGCCAACGTATCGATATGCAATCGAGGAGCTATCTGGAAGCACTATTTCTGTAAGGCGACCTATACGATCGTACGAGTAGTGTGTAGTATAGGCTCCCCATTCATCATGGATGGTTTCTGAAATAACCTGCCCATGTGTGTTATAGGCACGCTCTGTAGTTTTCTTTCCATCCATTATGCCTGAGATGACATTGCCTGCTTCGTCATGCTGGAAGGCCATTTCATGGCCATCTTTGCTGATTTTTTTGAGCTGCTCTCCATCAGGGCTATATTCATAAGAAGTGGTAGAATTGTCCCTTTTAGCAGCTTGTAGAAGGCCATCTTTGGTGAATGAAAACTTGGTAACGCGTCCCTCTTCATGTATGGCATGGGGGCGATTCATGGGCCCATAGTCCCATGTTCGCTGTATGTTCCCCTCTTGGAGATACTCCATATTGCCAGCATCGTCATAGGAAAAGACACACTCAGAGAGTACCGTACCAAAGGCATCAGCAACAATTTTTTCTTTGAGATGCCCTTGGATAGTGTATTTGAGAGTGGTTTTCGTGCCGACAGGATCGGTGATGACCACATAGGGATACTGCCCTCCTGTATCATTCGTAGCATCATAATAGTTGATGTGCGTCACACCGCCATAGGCGTTGATAATACGATGAGGACGGGTGCCTTCTATGTAGGTGACTTTTTCGAAGCTAAGACCTATAGCGGTGGTGGTGACATTACCAAAGGAATCATAGCTATAGATGGTGTAGCCTGTTTTCGTGCCATCAGGTTCGATGGTCCATCGAGCTATAACGCGATCTAAGCGATCATACCGGACAGCTTCCGTAATCGCATGCGTATCATCAATATAATGGCTGACGCCCACCAGCCTGTGGAGGGTGTCATAGTGATATTCTTTTTTAGATTTGGAATTGGCTTCGATTTGAGATTTCAGACGGCCATAGCGATCATAGGTTCTGGTTATTGATTTGCCATGTTCCTTTTTTGTCTCCACAGGTCTTTTATCAGCATAAGTAACATCTATGCTGGAGAGCTTTTGACCGACTCGGTTGTCTCCACCAATAAGCTGTGTTTGGATATTTTTAAGATTGTGGTCATCATCATAGGTAAAGGTGGTGGCAGTATTGTTAGTATTGAGTTTGCGATGAAGCCTCCCTTGCTTATTATACAAAAATTCCTCCACAGCAAGGTCTGGATAGCGTACAGAGATGAGTTGGTTATTACCGTTATAGCGATACCATGTAACCTCTCCTTTTTGGTTTTTAACCGTACGGCAATTACCAAGAAGGTCGTAGTCAAATTGCTCACGGAGGCAAAACCCCGTTTCGTTTTTGGGATAACTAATGCCGGTACATCTGGAAAATGCGTCATACACATATTGCGTTTCATTGCCATAACGATCTTTAGAAGAGGCAAGGCGATCGAACGCATCATAAGCTGCTCGTGTGGTGACGCTGCTCCCTTCTATGTACTTTTTAGTGGTGGTCACTAAGCGATCTGCGTGATCATAGGTGTGGTCGACAGTAATGCCTGGGGCCTCTATCTGGATGCAGTTATCGTTCCTATCGAAGTGATAGAGCGTTACTTCACCAATAGGGTTGACAGAGCGCGTGCAGTTGCCATGGTCATCGTAGGCAAACTCTTCTACTTTTGCTTGCTTCTTCTTTGTATTGTAGAGGATGGTTTTGATGCTATTGCCATAGGCATCATAGATGGTACGCTGACCAGTGACAAAGCATTTCTTGTGGGTTTTGAGATTATAGCGCTGCTCTGCAACCATCTCCTCATCTTGTGCATGAAAGCGACGAGGCGTGATTTTTCGTATTGTCCGTACAGTAGCACCCGAGAGATTCTCTTTCGATTTTGACTCACCATCATCTTGTATCGCCTTTACAAGCTGTCCTGTGGCACTATCATATTCTAAAAACTCTCTTTGTGTTATTTTCGAATTCTTGAATGTTAGTTTTTCAGTAAGTCGGTTGCTTGTATCGCTATAATGGTAGTGTATAGAGGTGCCAGCACTGTCTTCAAATTCACGCAGGTGCCAAGGATGTTCTGTAGAATAGGTAGTGCTGATGCTGCTTTTATTATCACCACTAGGAAGGCCGCTCCCATCAAACTGAATCGCAGCAGTCACATCAGAGCTGGAGGCCTTGTAGGTATCTTCATGAATAATGCGTTGTTTATCTTTTTTGTCATACGCATAGCGAACGGCATGGATGCATCGCCATGAGGTGTTTGCATTGGGCTCACTCAGGGTGTAGCATCGTAGGGTCTGCACATTATGTACATCGGGCACATTCCAGCTAAAGGTGTCTTTACGAAGTGGTATGGAGCCACCGTGAAAATATTCTATCGCTGACAACAGAGCGTCATTATAAGAAAAGCGAGCTACGGTATTAAACGGGTCTGTGACCTCAGTACGGCCTTGTTCATAGCGGAAGGTGTAGATGGGGGCATGGTGTGAGGGAGAGGAAAGCTCCACAACCCTTGCAGAGTCGTCGTAGGCGCAGCGGACATGGCGATTCTCTGGGAGCTCCTTTTTTATAAGACACATCTTGCCCTGTATGCTCTTGTAGGCATAGGCAATACTGGGTTTTGTAGCCCTCGTGACAGATGCGAGCACCCCATCCTTACAATGGTAGGTAGCGATTTGCCTTTCGCTGCCAGAGGATCGACAGATAACCGTGAGCGTGTTTTCTGCATACTGAAAGAGAAGTGCTGCATAGGATTTTCCTTTTCTATCAACAAGTTCTATAGCTTGCAAGTGTCCCTCTTTGGTGTAATGGTAGAGGAGTTTATTATTTGATGGCAGGCGCTCAGAGGTAAGACGAAAATAGTCTTTATCGCTAAGGGAATATTCTTGGAGCGGCACAGATAGTGGTCCTAATGGACGGCACTGTGAGGTAGAAACCTTGTGATATGACCTTAGAGTGCCATCCGGCATCGTAACGAGAAAATGGTCGTCATGGCGCTGAGCGCTATTATCAGCAAAGTATGCATACTGCCGCGCGGTGCTTGGAAGGGGTGTTTCAAATCGGCAGCTGTAGTGCGATGCATGGTGTTTGCGGATGCACTCGAAAGGAGTGCCGGTGCTGTCAAAGGCGTGGGCTACATGCGTATGAGATTTATGCACTTTGCCGTCGACAAGGATGAGGTGTGGGAGAAGTCGCCACTGCCCCCAGCTACTTGAGTAGGATCTTACCAACGAAAGCGTATCTATGGATGCAAGTGTAAAATCGTCTTCGCAGTCGACGAAGTCGCCGCTGACGGCATCAACATAACCGCCCACAAGTGCCTGTGGAATAACATCACTTGGCGCAGAGGAATACAGAAAAGATGAAGTAAACAAGGCTAGTAGCCAAAACAATCGATGCATCATGACACAATCTCCTAAAGTAGTAGTAGAAAACGTAACGCGATTATGATTTTTATGCAAGAGAAAAATTCGCCAATGTCCAATTTTTTTATAACGAAAGTGAAAAATCGAGTAATGATACGCGCTGCGGTAGCGGCATACGCATCAGGCTAAGGTCACGGCCATGGCTCTCACAGGCTTTGGCACATTTTTTTTAACAGGGAGAGCTGCAAGAGAGAGCTTACAGAGGGAGCTTGTCAGAGGCGTGTGGGGTGCTAAAGGCATTGGTGATAAAGGTCTGGGCAGAGAGATTAGAGAGAAAGTTAAGGGATGATTATGGGCTTATAAGAAGCACTAAAAATGTATCGAACATCCCAAACCGTCGCGGGTCTCTCAGCTCTCTCTCTGTAAAAAAAGCAACCCAGGCCATAAACACCAACACCCCAAGCCCCCCCCTAACGACTCTGACAAGCTCTCTCCGCCGCTCTCTCCTGTGGCTCTCCCTGTAAAAAAAAGCAACCATGGCGCGTATTGGCTATAACGTTTGTTATGCTAATACCCCTTAGCCTGATGCGTATGCGGCCTACGTGGAACGTGGGATTGATTATGCCAAACACAAATGGGTTTCGCTGCTACCGCAGCTCTGTTTTTTTAACTGTTCTCTCAACCCCACGTTCCTTCGATCGCACGCAATGCGTGCGCTCTTCAGTCACGCGGGGCTAATGAATTCCACCGCTGCCGCGGTGGGGGTCCATATTAGTCACAACGACTAAAAGATGTGTGGTAAAGTATGGCATCAGGCTAAGGATGGAGTGGTGTCAACTTAAAGAAACTTGTAATCGATCAGAACCGAGCCACGGTAGTGGCGGAAGCTCATTAGCCCCGCGTGCAGCGAAGGCCGCGGCGCTAGCGCGCGGGCCGAGCGGAACGTGGGGTTCTTGTAACCAATCAGAACCGAGCCACGGTAGTGGCGAAATGCAGCTCTAGCCCCGCGTGACCGAGGAG
>JABDDE010000081.1 GCA_013287775.1 Chlamydiota bacterium | reverse complement strand
GGCAAATTTTCTCATATATTTAAGATTTCTCAGAGAGAATCCGCCAACGCCTGGGAATAAGGAGCTAAGGTCTTTAGCAACCCTTTCAATTGTCTTCGCTCCCCATCCTTCGAGGTGTATCTTCTCTGACAGCATCTTGCCTATACGCCAATACAGGGCAGTCAGCTCTCTGGTTACAGAGAGCGCGGCACGCAGCTGCGCTTGCTGGATATCTGTCTTGATGTTTTCCAAAAAATTAGTATAGCTTTTTGGGTCAATTATTTCGTTTTTGTTCGCGTTCATGAGGTTCCTCCAATGCTATTTTCAGGCTTAAAGAGCTTCTCAAAAAGTGCTTTATGTTCTTTTTGACAGAGTAGATCCACAAACGGAAATGAGGCAGGCATCGTCATTGTGATAAGATCTAGCTTTACCGGTATGGTTATGGCTGCATCCTGTTGCTGCTTTCCCTGAGGGTTTTGTTGCTGCTTACTCATAGAATACCTTGATGGTTTACAAGTAGTATACTATAATGAAGGATCTTTAGCTAGCAACACAAAATTTGGGAAGTTTTTCTTTTTATGCACTATACCACGAAAGAGCCAATCTGCCTTTTAGAAGCACTTGCTCATCTTGCCCCCGAAAGCAGTAAAAACACATTGCGGGGGTGGCTCAGAGATGGTCGGGTGGCTGTCGACGGCACACTACAAAGAAAACCCGCTTTGCAGCTGAGGCGTGGTCAAGAGATTACCGTAGCTTCAAAACAGAAAAAAGAGGGCCCTCTTCGTATTCTCTATGAGGATGCACACCTTGTGGTCATTGACAAGCCCACAGGCCTTCTTTCGGTAGCCACGGATTTTGAGACGCAAAGAACCGCTCACGCCATATTGAAGAAGCGCTACTATCCGAAAAAAGTATATGTTATTCATCGTCTCGATCAAGAGACGTCGGGAGTTATGTGCTTTGCGCTCAGTGAGGTTGCCTACCACTTCTTAAAGGCAGAGCTTGCACAGCACAAGGTGCAGAGGCATTATGAAGGCCGTGTGGAGGGTAAGCTTGAAGGCAAGGGCGTGTGGGTGGCTTATTTGGAGGAAGATAAAAACTACTACATGCACTCCTCGCAAGATCCGACTCGTGGGGAAAGGGCCGTTACCCATTACGAAGCGATTGCCTACGATCCAGCTAAAGACCAGACAAGGGTTGCCTTTCAGCTCGAAACTGGCAAAAAAAATCAAATTCGCGTTCATGCTAAAGACGCAGGACACCCACTTGTGGGAGACACAAAGTATGGGGGCTCGGACGCAAAACGGCTTTACTTACATGCAAAGAAACTTGTATTTATTCATCCTATAACGCATAAAGAGGTAACGGTAGAAAGCGTGAGTGGACTATGAAAGAAGAATTACCAGAGCGGCATTTAGAGTGTAGTGAGTGCAAAAAGCCAATTCATGTGTGCTATACAGAGATTATTGGGCATATGACGTATAAGCTTGGCATGTGTGCGGACTGCCCTATCCTCAGACAGCGGCTGCAGGGCACGGCCTCTTTATCTGCTGAGAAAAGGGCTGCATACGCCGGGCTTTCATGTGGTGGCTGTGGCCTTACTGCAGATGATGTGCGTATGGGCTCGCCTCTTGGCTGTAGCCTCTGTTATGAGGTATTTGAGGATCTTTTACTCCAGGAACTTCATGCTGCGCATAAGATACCACCAAAAGTAGCGGGGGCCAAAGGGGGGATGCCGCTGCATCTAGGGCGCCAACCTGGGCAAACTACAGAGCTTACTCCTGCGATGAAACTGCTTGCCCTCCATCAGGCGCTACATGAAACGCTGAGCCGTGAAGACTATGAACAGGCGGCGTTCCTTCGGGATCAGATTAAAGAGCTTACCGACAAGGAAGAGGGTAAAGAAGAGGGCAAAGAAGAGAGTAGGAAGAGGAAAAAATGACGAAAGAACATAGTGGTGCCTCGAAGAGTCTAGAGCGGCAAGCGCCGTGGGATAAAAATGATGCGGTTATCTGGCTTGCTTCGACGCTTACGCTCCATCGAAATATCGAAAAGTTTCTCTTTCCTCGTATGCTTGAGAATGCACGCAAAGTGCAGCTTCTTGCGCTCATCGCCAAAGCCTTATTACAAACAAAAGAGTTTCAAAGTCACACCCTCATAAAAGCACATGAGCTGACCGCTATAGAGCGCGACTTTTTCCTCGAACATTATCTTATTTTCGATGGCCTACAAGAGACCCACGCAGGGCAAGCCTTTATGCTTGATGACACAGGGCAGCTTATCTCGCTTATTAACATAAAAGATCATCTGGTTCTCTCGCTTACCGATACATCGGGCGATCTTGAAGAAGCCTGGGCTGCGCTTATGCGCATTGAGAATACTGTGGGACAAAATGTTCGATTTGCTTTTTCTCAAAAGTTTGGATTTTTAACATCCGATCCTATGCTTTCGGGCACAGCTCTTATTATTTCGGCCTTCATGCATGTGCCAGTGCTTGTCCATTTGGGCCTGCTTCAGGAGCATTTAGAGAAAGAAAAAAATGATGCCATTATCGCTACGGGTCTGCAAGGCAACCCCGAAGAGCTTATTGGGGATATTTTGCTTCTTAAAAATGCCTACACTCTTGGCGTCAGTGAAGAGGCTATTATTTCTACGCTTAGAAATGCTATTTTGAAAGTACTTCTTGCTGAAAAGAGTGCGCGGAGTATGGTCAAAAAGGAAAAGAATGCAGTTATCCAAGATAAAATAAGCCGTGCACTTGGAATCCTGAAGTACTCCTATCAGCTCGAGACAGGCGAGGCATTGTCAGCCCTGTCTCTAGTGAAGCTCGGCATAGAACTTGGGATGATCAAAGAGATGACCATTCGTGAGGTCAACCAGCTCTTTTTTACCTGTCGCCGTGGTCACCTGACAACCCTTCTTAAGGAAAAAATCCCTGCCGAATTGATTGCCAGCGAGCGTGCTCGCTTCTTTCGCGAAAAGACGGGGCCGCTGGGTTTTGTGTAATCCTGCAATCCCTCGCAAGCTCGGGATTGTAGAATAATGATGTGGTTGCTATGGATGTGTTTTTGGAGGCGGTGGGTTTTTCAATAGGTCTATAAACATTTCGTAGAGTTTATCGGATCTCTGAGTTTGGAGCTTACTCTCTTCTGCCATTTGTTCTCTTTGGAGTTGTATTTCTTTATCCATGCGTTCTGCTTGGAATTGTAATTCTTTATCCGTACGTTCTGCTTGGAATTGTAATTCTTTATCCGTACGTTCGATGTGCCGCTGTAGGTCTTCTTTTGATTCTCTTCTTCCATCCCTTATTTCTCTATAAAGAAATGCGGCTGCGGCGACTATAGTTGCAACTAATCCGAAAAATTCTGCTAAATTGTGCATATGCTTTGTCCTTGATGGTATGCTGTTGTATCGATTTCTAGATCAGCACCCAAAACTCTTTTCCTGTACTATAACACAGTTGGCAATTTAAACAAACTGACTTTTTGCCATTTAAGGTAGCTACAGATGCAGCATGAAGATAGGTGGAGCAGTATTTATTCTACTGCCCCGAGTTTACGAGGGGCAGTAGAACACCTTAGTTATGCTGGTTGGTTTATGCTCAGACAAGTGAATGGACAATGGGTATTTTCCGGTGCAAAACGAAATTGAACTACAGCGCAGTTTGGAAGCTTAGGATACACATCAGCATGATCTGTGCTCTCGCTAACGAGTGTACGCAATATACGTCCATGTGCAAAAACGGCTACTTTTTCCCCTGGGTGAGCTGTAGCAATGCGTTGCAGCTCAGCTTTTACTCTACCAAGAAGGTCATTATAGGTTTCCCCTTGAGGAAATAGTGGCTCATGAGCCCAGCGCTCTGTCCTATTAGGATATTGTTTCTTGAGAGCCTCAAGCCTTTGCTGGTAGGCAGCATCTGTTTCTGGAACATCTAAGCCTTCCACCACACCCCAGTTAATTTCTCTGAGGGCACTTGTTTCATGTACTGATGTATTGAATGCTCTGGCCGCATATTGTGCCGAAGCACGGGCACGTGCTAAATCGCTTGAATATATCGCGGAAATATCTGGATGGGTACTGCGCAAATATGTAGTTAAATTTTTTGCCTGCTTTTTACCTGTGCCATTCAAAGGAATATCTGTTTGGCCCAAGTATAGGTCCTGCAGGTTCCAGTCAGTTTCCCCGTGTCTGATTAATAAAAGTTGTGTAAGTCTTTGTACTTGTGGGGTGACAGATGTTTCTGATGGTTCACCCCTTCGGGAAATAGCTGGCTGATACCTATATTTTTTTCCTGAGCGATGGCTTCTTGTGTATAATGCAACATCGCTTTGATAGTTTTGATAATTAGCTTGAATAGAAGACATAATAACCCCTTTAATTGTTAATAATTAAATAACATAAAAAATTATAATTCATTAGCGGATCATATGTCAAGGGGTTATTTTTGCTTATGTAGCAGGATGTGTGTCAGGATGATCCTGCGTGGGTGTTGGCAATGAAAGGGCGGAAGCATATTTGCCTCCATTGTGGATAGTAAAGCAGATATTGTGCTCCTTTGCCTCATCCGGATTAGGGGCAAGGCTTGTGTCGTATGAGGGGAAGAGAGAGCCACTTACTAAGAGCTGAATACGATGGCCCTTGGCAAAGACCATGCTTGTAGACCAGAGGTCAACCGAAACAGGCTGTGGGTCAGAGGCTGAGACAGTATTCTCTGAGCTCGTATTCTCTTGTGGATGTATATGCGTGACACCCTCGGCAATGATGATGCTTTTGCCGTCAGGATAGACATCAGCAAGCCTACAACAGACGTCTCGCTGTGTGAACACGTTGGAGACATATAGGCGTGCCATAATGCGTCCTGTTACTTCAGTATCATGCGAAAGGGGCTTTGAAGTAAAAAAAACGACATCGGGACGCTTTTCAAGGGCGGCAAGGTTTTTCGGCCCATCGGGCAAGAACAGATTGCGCCCCCCAATAGTAGGCACGGGATTTGCAGCATCAAATATCACATCTACTGTCCCTAATTCTTTTTCATTACTAGCGCTCGTAAGCTCTCGGTTTTGAGAAAGATACATCTGACAGAGAATGCTATCGGGAGGCCATTTATGTGCTGATCGCCATTTGTTGCCCTCGCTTGGAGTACCATCAAGGGGTCCCATAACATAGTATTGTATGTCTGGAGCTTCTTGCACATGATTATTGGTCGCTTTCATGTGGAAATCTAGCCACTCTTCGATTTGGATGGGGGGGCTTTTTGCTAGCGCTATAGGTGCAAAATCACCAAATGTGGTGCTATTCCGCCATCGATGTCCCCATGGTCCTATGATGAGTTTATGGTTGCCGCGCACTTTTGCATTACTCGCTTCACGTACCGTTTGAAAGGCATCAATGGTGCCCTGGACAAACACGTCATACCACCCACCTACGTGCACTTGCGAAGCCTGAACGCGGGCGGCGACCTTTCGTGCATCAAATTGCCGCCAAAAGGCATCGTATGTTGGTTGGCTTTTTAGCAGCTGTAGTACTGAGGGGGCGAATTTATGCGTCTGCAACCACCCTTCCACAGGCTCTTTCCGAAACTGGCCGCCTGGCCATATCGCATAATCATAGAGCGATGGGGGCGCAACCTCTATGTATTGACAAACAAGATGAGGTGGCTGTGCAGGGGCAAGAAGAAGCTGCGTGATTCCCGTTGCTGACGAGCCAATGGTTGCAACTTTCCCATTACACCAGGGGCTTGCTGCGAGCCACTCAACGGTGTCGTACCCATCTTGCAAAGCCCCATAGCCATCTGTAAGATAGGGTAGCGTCTCGCCGCTTGCATCACAAGACGACCTAGTCGATTGTATAGCTACCATATAGCCTTTCGTAGCAAGCTGGAGCCATGAAGGAGATGCATACTTTTTGCCCAAAGGTTGCCTCACAAGCACACATGGGTACTTGATGGAGTTCTCTTGATTAGAGTTCCCTTGGGTAGCGCCCTCTTTAGCTGGCAATAAGATCGTTGTGGGAAGTTCTGTGCCATCGCGCATAGGTACGGTAATATCTAAGCGAATTGGCTCCCCACAATAGCCAGCAAGGGAGACGAGGAGCAATAATAGAGTTGATAAACATGTACGCATAGACATACAAAGTTCTAGGTTTTAACTGCCTGCGCTTTTGGTTGCAAAGCAGAGGTAAGCCGTGTCTTTAAGCGATTTGCTTGGTTTCGCTTAAATACGGCCTTATTCACTCCTTTGTCCATGAGGCTGTAAATTTCTGAAAGTTTTTCTTTTTGTCCTTCAGTGACACCTTTTTCAATATTTTCTCGGTATTGCTTTATGGTGCTTCGTACCTTAGTACGAAAGGATTTGTTTCGAAGACGGCGTTTGCTGTCTTGAATTTGGCGCTTTTGCGCTGTTGGGCGCTTAACGGCCTTAACTTCTTTTTTTTCTTCTGCCATGATGTATCCTATACAAAATATATGTGATACCAGATAGAATAGCAGTATTGCTACTTTTTTTCAATATTATTATTGAGGTACTTGCCTTATGAAAAATATACCTAGACAAAAACCCATTGCAGAAATGGTCATAGCCTGTTATTTTATTCCGCTTTTTGCATCGCTTTTTTTTATGAGCGAAGGGATACATCGCTTTGGTTTGATATTAGCAGCTATTGTCGCTGTATCTGTGGGCGCGCTTATTTTGTTTTTTTTCTGGCGTAAATGGGAGCAAGAATGGCACGCACAGTACAAAGCGCTTGCTACAAATGCCCCTCAGCCAGCCCCTTTCAACGAAACAGAGAGGCAAGCGCACGTTGCAAGGCTTCAAAAAGAGCTTCAAGAAGATCTTGCTACAGCGCGAGAGAGTAGCGAAAACTACAAGCGCAAGCTCGAAGAGCTTACGGCTCTTGCGCATGAGGCTCAAGAAAAATGCACGCATACTGCACATAAGCTTGCCGAGGCTGAGGCGCATCTTGAGCAAAAAAATATTGAAATCAATAACCTAAAATTCGATATCCGGACATTACTTAAAATTAGTAATTCTACCAGCCCTCGCGAGCGAGGGCTGGTAGAATAATTGAAAATGATGTTAACGTAGGGAAATTTATTGATAATGGATAAAGGCTTCGCATATTGCCCAAAGGGCAACAATGGGGCATAGAATATAAAATTCGTTTATGTCAGAACTGTGGACTGCGATTACCGTTCGCTTATACAACCTGTGGGACTTTGTACGAGTTGTGTTTCACTACTACCGAAACACACAGTTTGCTAGGGTGGATCTATCGTTACTCATGAGCTATTTTTGGAAAAGCCCCTACCGTATAGCCAGAGAGTTTGATGCACAGCCATATGGTGAGACGCCCCTTGTGACGATGGAAAAGATTGCGCGAATGGCACATATTACTGAAGAGGATATAGTACTCGAATTAGGCTCAGGACGTGGCAGGTGCGTCTTCTGGCTTGCTTTCTTTATTCGGTGCCGAGTTATTGGCATTGAGTATAATCCTGTATTGGTTGCCAAGGCCAAAGAGCTGCAGGCGCGATTTCAAGTGCCTAATGTGGATTTTATCATTCAGGATATGTTTACAGCCTCTTTCAAAGAGGCTACGGTCATTTATCTTTATGGAATTTTACTCTCGGACAGTGAAATTCAAAAGCTATGCGTGGCGTTTTCAAAGCTTAAAAGAGACGTGCGTATAATTACGATTAGCTATTCGCTTCAGGAGTACTGTCCAGAGGTGTTTCGGGTGATAGACTCATGCGATGTGTCTTTCCCATGGGGGACGACAAAGGCGTATCTGCACAAAGAATTTGCGAAAGGGGGGACTTGAACCCCCACGAGGTTACCCTCACTACCACCTCAAAGTAGCGCGTATACCAATTCCGCCACTTTCGCGAATTTCAAGGGCAAGTGTAGCATAAACAACTATTCCTGGCAAGCAACAGGTTACACTTTGATGGATCTCACAGGCTTTGGCACAT
>JABDDE010000080.1 GCA_013287775.1 Chlamydiota bacterium | reverse complement strand
ATCGGGCACCGTATCGACCACGGGTGTCGGCGGCACTGGATTAGGCACCTCTTGTTTTGGTATTTCTTGTACAGCGATGTCTGGATTTTCCATTAAGCTCTGTACAATATTGACCATTTGGCTTATGAGGCCAAAACTCTTAGGGCGAACATTCTTGTGCTCTTTTTGAACAGCAGAAAAAGCCGCCATAGGCCCTTGTTTTGAATTTTCAAGATTTTCTGTAGCTACAATCTCATGACTTGTCTCACCTGGCTCGACTGCTTCTTCTGCGTCTCGAACATCCATGTGACACTCTTGCATGTGACACCCTTGATACACAGTATCTTGAGGTTTTTGTACTACAATGTTTAGAGAGATGTCTTCAGACATAAAATGCTCCTAGCGAGTCTCTTGCGAAATTCCATTTGGGGCAAAATTCGCGCTTTTGCCATTGGATCAAAACTCTTCGCAAATCGCCTACCCGAGGGAGTATGTCGATTTGCTCGAGTTTTGCCCAATGCCAAAATCATCGAATTTTACCTCCAAAGCGAATTTACAAGAGACTCTTGTTACATGAAACAGTTTCATCTTCTGAAGAATTAAAAGCAAGAGCTTTGTGTATTATATTACACTTGTCCTCCATGCCTCCTAGAATAGGCGTGGAGGTCAAGTATGTTATTATTATTTTTACGTTATATACAATTTTTCCGAAGGAAAAATTGTATATAACGTATATTATTTATTATTATCTTCGACTTACTTCTTGTTGCAGCCGTAGCGCAACGGCACGGTCACTTTGCTCTCTTCTTTCACGTAGAGCCATTTCACGAACAGTAGCCTCATCCCGCCTCGCAATCTCTTCCACTCTGTGGTGTGCAGTAAGCTCTTGCCGATGCAGTCTCTGAGCGAGTGCTCCATCTTCTTGTTCTCTCGACCGTCTTGCAGCTTCTGCCTCTCTTCGCGCCCTATCTTCTTCAGCTTGCAAACGAACAGCCATGGCATGATCGGCATCGCTTGTATTGACCACCCTGGATGCAACGCTTTCAGGAGGCACACGGCGGTTTTGATTGTGTTCGAGTACTTGCCGAACACCTCTTTGCAGTATCTGTTGTAGCTCCTCTCTATATGCTGCATTGTTCCTTTGTATATCAGTTACCATAGTACGGGCTTGAGACACAAGACTGCGCATCTCATTTTGCTGCTGTTCTAGTCTTTGTCGCTCTGCTCTTTCTTGTACAGCTTGATCACGACTCGCCTGCATGGCGCGCTCGAGCTCTCTATCAACAACAGCGTGTTGGACAGGCACTGATGGCAAGGAAGCACCGCTCAGTACCATTTCAAGCGCATCTAAGCTACTACCAGCACTCACGTGTGCTGCTGAGGCCTGACTACTGCTTGACAGAGCAGATGACGAGAATGGCAATGAAGAGAGCGAAGAAGATGATACACTGCTCGTATGAGAAGCGCCCGATGATGAAGAAGTAACGCTTGAACATGACTCTGTCACTACCCTAGCCCCTGTTTCTGCTTCAGCTCTTGCTCCAAAAAATTGCGCAACTGGTGCATTCACATGCGCGTGCCACCATCTGCCTGCCCCTACGATAACAGGGGGTATATTCGAAAACTCAGCAGAAGCAGCTGGACTACTACTACTCGATGCTACTACCCCAGTTGCAAGCGTTCCAACCCGCTCAGATGTTGTTGCAGAGCTGGATGAAGAATTAGATGCTACCGTAGTAGCACTCGTGCTGTCATTACTTGTCGTGGCCATATTTGCCACTAACTGCATAATGGTATTTACTGAATGACTAATCATAATATTACTCCTGGGAGCCTCTTGCAAAATTCCGATTTGGGCCAAAATCCGCGCTTTCGTCGTCGGAAAAAAACCTTTGCAAATCGCCTACTCAAGAGAGTATGTCGATTTGCAAAGGTTTTTCCCCGCCACCAAAATCATCGAATTTTGGCTCCAAAGCGAATTTTGCAAGAGGCTCCTATGTTGATGCTACTAGCATGCTATTTTGCTGTTAAGAATGTTCAAATATGCTATTAAGAGATTATGAATATGCAAGAGCTTCGTACTTTTTCTTCCGAGATGAAGTCGTGCAGGATAGAGCTCTACGAGCCATATGTGGTGGCTTTTTGCGTAGCTCTCCAGCAAAAACTAGACCAAGGTGCTGATGTTCATGAAGTCATTCATACTATTCAAGAACAGCGTCTAGAAATACAGCGCCTCGAAAAAGGACTCCTCCATGTAGAGATTGAATTCATTAAACAGGTAAATCCTCTCTCTATGGAGCTTATAGCGCCAGATTTAGCAGCCCATGTAGAGCTTTCGAGACAAATACGTACGTTCATGCACCAAACACTTCCTGAGGACATATTTCCAAAGGGAATCCTCAATGAAAGCATCTCTTACGAAATCATTAAAAAGACTGAACTCTTTTACGCAAAGCAGCTCCAGTCCATAAAAGCCATCGTAGACCAGGGAAAAAAAACACGGCAAATGGAGGAGGAAATAAAAGCGTTTTGTCAGCAGTACTCTACTACTCTAAGTAGCTTCCAGTGCTATGCTGATCTTCGTGAGCAGCTCTCCCGACTTACGACAGTACTTTTCTCTTTGGAAAAGATAGAGTCGCTCGAAGAGCGATATGCGCGCATGAATAGCATAAAACAAGAGGCGCCAGCTTCTATTCAAGAGCTGCATAGTCATGCTAAGCAACTTGAAAAAAGCTGCCAAAACATGCAATCAGCGCTCAAAAGGCGTCTTTTAGAAATTTTTACAGCCTACACTCCCTTCCCCGATCTTAAAGAACAACTTGTAGCACTGCGTGGCAGGCTAACGCAAGAAATGGTGAACGCTGAGGAGGCATTTTTTCAAGGCAGAATGTCCATCCACGAGTACCAAGAGCGACTACAAAGCCTGCCTTATGAGCATGATGTAGCGCTATCTCGGGGCGAGCTTGCATTTCGGGGAACACGCCTGGCTGAGCTTCGACAAGAGTGTCATCGGCAGCTTAAACGGATACAACCGTGGCACTACTATCTGCTTTTGTGTGCCTCTGAGGACAATCTACAACAAGAAATTACTGCGCTCATGCATGCACTCTTCCTTTTTTTACTAGAGCTTGAAAACCCCTTTTCCATCTTTGCACATAGTATTGCTTTTGAGTCTGTAAATGAGACATTTCGAAGCCTATGGATACGTATGGAAGCATTTGAGCCAAAAGTGACAGCGTGTACGCAAGTAGCAGCCTGCACACTCATTCCAGAAATGCAAAGACAGCATATTCAAAGATCACTGTTTCGCGCTGTAGATGATCTTGAAGAGGTCCTCCAAGAGATACAGTACGTGCGCCCAAACCTTGCAAATCCTCTTAAGATAGCTCTTTCTTCCACAAACGCTGATACTTTTGCGCATGAGCTCCTGCTCCAAATTACAGAGCTAGAAAAACAATACCCATTTACGCAGCCTTTTGCCTTTTTTCTTCCCATTGACTCCTCACAACAGCGAAGGCAGCTCTTGGTTGCGGCTAAAGAGCATTATGATGCTATCGAGAAAACAAAAAAATATTGCAAAATTCTGCAATACTGCAAAACCTTCGAAGAAGAGCGTATCGATGCCATTTTAGAGGCATTTGAAAAACAGGGTATTATTGAAGAGAAGCCTGCGCCTCTTCAGCATATTATTGATCTTGTTGAAGAGGAAATTTTGTTTGATATTGGCCTTATAAGTAGTAAAGACCTTATCGATGTTGATGAAAACAGGCTCATAAATGCATGTAGAGAGGCATATAACTCTGCAATACAGCATGCACAGCACGCACTACATCAACTTGAAAGCGTCGACTCTCATTCAATTATTGCACACCTGAAAACCGAATGCGCAAATGAAATTACAACATTGATAAGTGAGGATAAAAAACAAGATATGGAGTCTTTGGATATACTGACAAAGCTTACTTCTTTATGCGCTCTTCTTTTTCGAGCAAAAATCCTCACAAGTGCCTCTACAAATATACCTCGAGTGACTCTTGCTCTACAATATTATGTGAATACACTAGAAAATATGTTGGAAGAGAGTAAGAAAGAGGAGATATTTTTCAATCGATCATGGACTCCAGGTATTCATGCCCTACGCACTCTTATCACCAAAACAGCAAGCATACAAGAAGATCGTGATGCCTATACTATAGCAGTGAATACCATCCTCGCCAAAAGTGATGCCATGATTGCCCAGAATACCCTCTCGGCTGAAAACCTTGCACAAAAAAAAGCATTCCAGAACGAAATACGCGAGCTCGTTGCCAACGTCCTTGCACACAAGAGTGAGGAGCCTCTTCACTTCATTCCTGGATGCCTGACGTATTTTTCGTCATGTGCACTTTCTCGCTAGGGAAAGTACACATGACGTTATTTTTTCTCGTTATTTTTTCTCTTGCATAAAATGGAAATCTCCTTTAAAAATGGAAAAAATCACCTGATAGGAGACACTCATGTTATTGAAAAGAATATTACTTACATCATTTCTTTCATGCTCATTGTTTGCGCATGATACTCCCTGTATGCCAGACTTTGGCGCCACTTTAGCCAAAGCGCCATTGGCAAAAAATGCCAAGCACCGTATGGAAAAAAAATGCCGTCGAGGCCCACGTGGGCACAGAGGGCATCGGGGTCATCGCGGAAAGCACGGGCGCCCTGGCGCTACCGGTGCAACGGGGGCTCCAGGCCCAGCAGGAGGCGTTTTTACGGCAGCTAATTTATGGGCAACGGATACTACTGAAGTCGATCTTGTTGCGGATACCCCACAAACCCTTAGCTACAGCACTATATCCATTGATCAAAGCATTGTGCCCATTGGGACCACACAATTTCAGGTAACAAACAGTGGATACTACCAAATTAACTTTTTTTTAGGGAACTTTGAAGCCGCTAATAGCGCAGTTCTTGTTAGTCTTTATATCAACGGAACTCTTTACAATAACAACACTTTTGGCACAAATACTATTGGTAACGATTCATTTCTCTCAGGAATATTTCTGGTACAGCTCAATGCGGGAGATAGCATATCACTTGTCGCAACCTCTATTGGCTCTTCGGTGACCATCGGACCAACTACAGGGCAATGGAACCGCTATATCGGTATCATAAAAACTGGGTAACTATATGTTAAAGAAAATACTATTAATGACACTTATGTCATGCCCATTGCTCGCTCATGAGGCACTTCATATGACGGCTACAGCACCACGTGCAAAAAGTGCTCTTTGCAAAAAACATTGCGGCCCACATGGCGCTAGAGGCCATAAGGGTCATCGAGGAAAACATGGGCACCCAGGAAGTACAGGCGCAAAGGGCGCACCTGGCGCTCCAGGAATTTTTGGATTCGCTTTCACCCCAGCCAATTTATGGGCAACAGATACGTCAGAATTCTTTCTACAACCAAATAACCCCACTCCCCTTGCCTATAACAATGTATTCCTCGATCAAAACATTGTCCCCGTTGGAACAGCACCTTATTCCCAATTTCAAATCATTAACACTGGCACATACCAAGTAAATTTTCTTTTAAGTACGTTTCTAAAACCATTTGACCACGTAATCATTACTCTGTACGTCAATGGAGTATCGTCAGGAAATACCATTGGAACAAACCCTCCAGGCGATGATGCCTTTCTCCAAGGAGCATATCTCGTACAGCTCAATGCCGGCGATATAATATCACTGATAGCAACCTCCATTAATCAACAAACAACGATCGGTGACACCTCATCCTTGAATGCTTGGAATCGCTATATCGGCGTTATACGGAGTAGCTAGACGTTAGAGGTACTTGCAAAAAAATGTAAATCTTTTTTATGAAAGGGAAAAATCAACCGACAGGAGACACTCATGTTGCTAAAAAAAATACTACTAACATCATTTCTTTCATGCTCTTTATTTGCGCATGATACCCCCTTTACGCCTGACTTTGGCACAATTCTTGCCAAAGCGCCATCGGCAAAAGATGCGAAACATCGTATGGGGAAAAAATGCCGTCGAGGCCCACGTGGGGCTAGAGGACATCGCGGTCATCGAGGAAAGCACGGACGACCTGGCGCTACCGGGGCAACAGGGGCTCCAGGACCAGCAGGAGGCGTTTTCACAGCAGCTAATTTATGGGCAACGGATACTTCTGCTCTCACACTTCCAGCTGGGACCCCAACTACACTTACTTTTCAAAATGCGCTTATTCAACAAAATATAACACCCCTCGGGACAGCACCCTATTCGCAATTTCAGGTAACTGACAGTGGGTTCTATCAAATTAACTTTTTTATAGGGGACTTTGAATTTGGCAATAGTCAAGTAATCGTTAGTGTTAACGTCAATGGGAATGCTATTGGCACAAGCAGTATTGGCAATGATTCATTTCTCTCAGGCATATTTCTCGTACAGCTCAATGCCGGGGACAGCATAACACTCACTGCAACCGCTGCCGCTTTACAAGAGATCAATGCAACTACAGACACATGGAACCGTTATATCGGTATTATAAAAACAGGATAACACAATGATAAAAAAAATACTATTATCAGCACTCCTATCATGCCCATTGCTCGCGCATGATACGCTTCCTATGATGACCACAGCACCATTTGCAAAGAGTGTGGTTCACGAAAAACATCGCGGTCCACACGGCGCTAGAGGCCATCATGGGCATCGAGGAAAACATGGGCATCCAGGAAATACAGGCGCAAACGGCGCACCTGGCACTCCAGGGATTTCTGGATTTGCTTTTACCCCTGCCGATTTATGGGCAACAGATACATCTGATATCTTTCTTCCCTTAAATACCCCCATTACCCTTGACTATACCAATGTATTCCTGCAACAAAACGTGGTACCCATTGGAGTAGCACCCTATACCCAATTTGCAGTAACAAATACTGGCACATACCTAGTGAACTTTTTTTTGGGTGCTATCGATATCTCTCTTGCCACAGTAACCATTACTCTTAACGTCAATGGAGTGCCTACAGCAGATGCGATTACCATGACTACCGTGAATACGTTTCTCTCGGGAGCATTCCTCGTACAGCTCAATGCTGGAGATATTATATCACTGACAGCAACTTCCAAACATGATCCAACACCCGTCCTTGACACCTCATCCTTAAATGCATGGAACCGCTATATCGGCGTTATACGGAGTGGATAAAGGTAAATGCGGTATCGTCATAAGTAGGAGGTACTTGCAAAATTCGCCAGCATTTTGCAAGCACCTCACACTACTACCTGAAGAAAGGACTCGGCATAATTACCCATCCAGTTCTATGAATCGTTTTTCTCACTATCTCGTGTATTGCAGCACCTACTACTCGTCTATGTCCATGAATGTTATTTTCGGCAACAGAGGAAACAACTCCTCGTCTGTGCCCGTTTATGTTTATCTTCTCTATCTTCACGGTCAGCTTCCCATGCGATCCGAGAGCGCGCCCTGTGACTTTTGTGATCACAGAATCAATTTCTCTGTGTCCATGATGTCTTTTATGATGCACTTGCATATCAAAATGCAAGCCTGATACATGATTTGTTCTCATATTAATTTTCTCCTTGTTTTGTGTTTTACCTTTTGGTAATACCCACAAGTATACAAGATAAAAATTAAGAAATGATAAATCTTCTAACAATTAAGTGTTGATAACACAAAGTACCAATCGCCGCATCGAATGTTGCGGAACACCTTGATTTTTTTACCAAAATATTCTAAATTTGACGCCATGTGCGACTTTTCCTGCCGGAAAAGTGCACATGGCGAGAATAACGTCAATACATTTTTAGCCTTAAGTGACCTCTCTAAGGCCGTAGAGCCGCAATATGTATAGCCCAGTTCACCTAGCTGCATCCCAGCACCTATCTACAAATAACAGGGGATTGCATTGTCATATACGGACTCGGACCAATGGTGTCAACTTAGGGAAAACGCATAACATATCATGCTTCCAGCTGATATGGATCCCACCGCGGCAGCGGTGGAATTCATTAGCCCCGCGTGGAGCATGGGCCGTAGCGCGTTCGCGCTACGGT
>JABDDE010000079.1 GCA_013287775.1 Chlamydiota bacterium | reverse complement strand
CACCACATCGCCAAGCTTCAGCTCGTGGTGCAAAAATTCGATAAGAGCATCAAACTCTAAAAACCATGGTATATGAGTCCCCTCTTTGGCAAACACTTCAACCATAGGCCCTGCCAGTGCTCCGAAACAAACACACACATCGCAACGAGCTTTGGCATACTCTGCAACACTCACGTGAGCAGCATGAGAAAACGTCCCAAGCCCTTCCATATGTCCGAGAACGGCCACACGCCTTCTTCCTTTGCCATGTGTATGCAGCACATCGAGCGCTGCCTTCATAGAAGGCTCTGCAGCATTGTAGGCATCATTAATAAACTGTATCCCATTTTTCTCATAAAATTGCAAACGCCTCTCTGTCCCAACAAGCGTCGGCAGCGCTGCTGCTATTTCGGCATGTGTCATGCCGCACTCGCCTGCGGCACATATTGCAGCGGATAGATTGATATACATGTGCGGTGCTGGTAGTGTCACCAGAGAGTGTAGCGCTTCATACTGCTTTGATTCATACTCATGGCAAGAAAAGGTCTGCATTTTTATACTCGTGCTACTCAGTACAATGTCTTTGCATGCGATATCAGAGGGAATACAGCCAACTTTTGTTTTAGGGTGTGAAAAAATTTCGCTTTTTGCACGCGCAATACCCTCAAGAGGGTCATTCATACCATCAAAATTTTCAGCATGCACAAGATATATTCCCGTCACGAGAGCAATATCTGGAGGAGCTATTTCTGTAAGACGCCGGATTTGTCCAGGATGCGTCATCCCCATCTCTAAGACCACAAAATCCTCATCGCCGTGTGTTTCATTAAGAATTGAAGTTGCAAGGCCAATCTGCGAATTTTGGTTGGCTCGACTTGTAGCCGTTTTATATTTTGTTTTTAAGAGTGAGTATAAAAAATTTTTTGTAGTGGTCTTACCAAGGGAGCCCGTGATGGCAACAATCTGTGACTTGGCAGCTCTGAGTTTATTCTTTGCAGCCTCTTGAAGAGCTATGAGGGGCTCAGCTACATGTATCAAAGGCAGTTCAAAATGCTCTCCTCGATAGTCTTGTACCACCACTGCAGCTCGAGCGCCTCTCTGAGCAGCATCTTTGAGATGGAGATGCCCATCTGTGCGCTCTCCTTTCAAGGCAAAAAATATATTTCCAGGTTGCACCTTCCGGCTATCAATAGCAACCCCAGAAATATGCCCGATAATAGCCTGAGGAGCTGTTTGCCCCATCAATGCAAAAAAATCATGTGGTGTATATATCATAGCAGTTTGACATCCACAACTTTTCCTGCTTTCCACACTTGCTCAAGCTGATACTTCTCTCGCAGCTCTGGGATGAAAAGATGCACCATAAAATCTCCATAATCGAGCACAATCCAGTCCCCTTCTTTGCCACCTTCGATGCGTAGGGGCTTGATTTTTTGTTCTAAAAGGACCTCGTAGACTGCTTGTGAGAGCGCCTGTACATGACGATCAACAGTGCCTTCGGCAATAACAAAATAATCGGTCATTGAGCACACGTCATGCACATCGAGCGCTAAAATATTAAAGCCATGCTTATCATAAATTTTCTGACATATGGCTTGGATCAAAATAGTATCAGTCATAATGCACTACTTGCGGTTCATGTTCATGCGATGTGCGACTTTTTGCCCTTCGGGCAAAGAAAAGGCTACGAACCCTTGCAATTCGAACAGCTCATAAGTCACACACGCGTCACGTTCTATTTTTTTTACTGCTAACAGCCCCCGAGCGCAGCGAGGGACTGTTAGCAGTAGTAAAGATTATGCTTCTCAATGTACCTAAGCACTCGTCTATCAACGAGGTGGCCGCAAAAAAGCCCGGCCTGCACTCGCCTGCGAATATCCGTTGAAGAAATATCAAGAAGCGGTGTCTCTGTTACCCCTCTCGCAATGACTCCAGCAAATTCTGTAGAAAATGCCGCATCTTGAATCTGCGCTAGACTATCATGCCCAAGACGCCTTGCAATCAGTGGAGGAGCCTCTTGTATCAACTCATAAGCTTGCTTCCAATGTAGTAAGTCTCCCACAAGATCTTCTCCCATAAGCAAAAAGAACTCAGCACCGCGATATCGGCCTGTGAGCTTCAGCTCATGTATGGTATCAATCATGTAGGAAGGGCCTTCGCGTCTTACCTCCATATTCGTCATCGCAAAACCTGGTATGCCCGAAATGGTGAGCTTCAGCATCCGTAACCTATCATCTCCCGATGCTATTGGCATCACCGTTTTTTGCGGGTTACTATTGGCAGGAATAAACAGCACTCTATCTAACCCGTGTGCTTCCTTCAAATTCACCGCTACTGATATATGTCCATAATGAGGAGGGTCAAAAGTACCCCCAAAAATTCCTACCCGCATACAATCTGCCATCCATTTTTTAGGGCAACCTGACGCACAATGCGATCAGGATTTACTGCCACAGCATGCCCCGCCATTTTCAATACCTCAAGGTCCTCACAACTGTCTGAATAGCACGCTAAATCTGCCTGAGAAAGCTTAAGCTCTTGGAGCACACTCTTAATTTTACGCACTTTTTTTGCCCCGCATACAATATCGCGTACGCTGCAAAAACAACCCTTTGTATCCGTCTCATACGCCGTTGCATACACATCACTCACTCCAAGCATGCGTGCAATAGGGCGCACCACACATTCTGGCGAAGAAGACATAATCCATACCTCACTTCCCATTTCCTGTGCACGCAGCAAAGCATCTTGAATTTTTCGATGTATAAGATCTGGCACTACTTTTTCAGTGAACTGCTCGGCATACTGAGCGAGCACTCCAGCATCTGCTCCTTGAAAAAGAAGAGCAAAACAGGTCCTATGTAAGCGCTCAAGACTGATCATACCTACCTGATACAGACAATATGCGCCGCAAAGAAGCAGCATTTTCGGATACCGCAAAAATCCCACTTTGCAAAGAAATTTTCCAAAAAAAAAGCTGGCATTTCCCTGGATCAAGGTATGATCCAGGTCAAAAACAACGAGCCCGCGGGGGTGTTTATAAAAGTCTCTCAAGGATGGCATCGACTGTAAATCCATATTCTTTTGCAAGCTCAGAAGCAGGAGCCGAAGCACCATAACTCTCTACGCAGATTGCAATTCCATCAATTCCAATATACTTATACCATCCAAAATCTGATGCAGCCTCTATGCTCACGCGTCTGCCCGTATCTTTACCAAGGCATTCTGCCTTATACGCAATCGGCTGTGCATCGAAAAGCTCCCAGGAAGGCATAGAAATAACGCGAGTGGGCTTAGAGAGCCGCTCAAGCTCTTTGGCCACACTCAGTGCTAGTGGCAGCTCAGAGCCTGTTGCAATAAGTGTAAACTGCGCAGGGCCTGATTCTTTCTTGACAATGTACGCGCCGCGGCCAACGCCCTCAGCATAGGGTACACAGGTCTCTGGCATCTCGGCAATATTCTGTCTCGAAAGTATGAGCGCCGTAGGGCCATTATAATGGAGCGCTGCAATCCAGGCCATTTTTACCTCATAGGCGCCTGCAGGGCGAATCACATGCAGATTGTGAATGGCTCGAAGTGATGCCAAATGCTCTACCGGCTGGTGTGTGGGGCCATCTTCACCAAGAAAGATAGAATCATGCGTAAACTGATAGATCACCTTCTCACGCATGAGAGCTGTGAGGCGCACGGCATTTCGCATATAGTCAGAAAACGTAAGAAATGTGCCTACAAAGGGCACAATCATACGTGTTTGACGCAAACCCGACGCCATAGCGGCCATACAAAACTCACGAACGCCAAATTTAATATTGCGCCCTTCATAATGTCCTGGGGTGATAAGAGGATATTTTTTGAGCATAGTTAAATCGGAACAAGAAAGGTCTGCAGAGCCACCGTAGAGCTGCGGCAGCAAGTCTGCCAGCACTTGTAGCACTTCATTCGATGCTTTCCTCCCAGACACTGCCCCTTTGATTTCAAGAGCGCCAAGTTTTTGCTCGAGATCCTGCGGTAGTACATCATGCAGCATGGTATCAAATTCTTTTCTCTTCTCTGGAAACTCGCGTGACCAGCGATCGAACATATCTTGCCACTCTTTTTCAAGCATTTTGTCGCGCTCGAGCTTATCAGCAAAAAAGGAGGTAACTGCTTGTGGCACATAAAAGTCCTCAAGAGGCAGCCCCAAGGCGATCTTGGATGCCTTGACTTCCTCAACCCCAAGAGGAGCACCATGTGCTTTACTAGTCCCAGCTTTATTGGGAGAGCCTTTTCCAATAACAGTACGAGCAATGATCAGCACGGGCCTTTCTCGCTCTGCTTTTGCCTGAGAAAAGGCTTTGTGAATTGCATCTACGTCATTGCCATCGATTTCAATCACATCCCATCCATAAGCCAGATAGCGCTCTTTGGTGTTTTCGGAAAGGCACTCTGACACAGGGCCATCGAGGCATACTTTATTCGAATCGTAGATGCCTATTAGGTTACCCAGCTTTAAATGCCCTGCAATCGATGCCGCTTCATGATTAATCCCTTCCATAATACAGCCATCGCCAGCTAAGAAAATCACCTTGCTATCAAAAAGTTTATAAGCATCGGTATTGAATTTTGTGGCAAGAATTTTTAATCCAAGTGCTGTTCCCACAGCATTGGCAACGCCCTGTCCGAGCGGCCCTGTAGTTGTCTCCACACCATCGGTCTCAAAAGACTCTGGATGCCCTGGAGTAGGAGAGTGAAGTTGCCTAAAGTTTTTAATATCATCTAGTGTCAATTTATAGCCTGAAAGAAAGAGACATGAGTAGAGCAGCATGCAGCCATGGCCTGCAGAGAGAATAAAGCGATCTCGATTAAGCCATTTGGGGTTTTTGGGATTATACCGCATAGCGTATCCAAAGAGATATGCACCGAGCTCTGCGCAGCCCATAGGCAGTCCTGGATGGCCTGAATCTGCCTTTTGTACTGCATCCATGGAAAGTCCGCGAATGGTACCTGCGATTTTTGCAAGCATCTGCTTGAGATCTGTCGTGAAGGGCTTTTCGGCGCCCTGTGAATCATCTATCATACATCACCTTAAATACGGCAACTGCTCAAAAGTTTGAGGCGAAGTGTCTGCGGACTACATCGGTGATTTCGGGCCCCTTGCTCCTTGGAAATGGCCTTTGGCCATTCCCTACGTCGCAAATGACCCAATTTCGCTGGGGTTCGTTACCGTATCCACTTGCCTCAATTTTTTGAGCAAATGCTTAATATATGTTGCTTTATTCCGTCACCCGTTTTACACTCGGGACAGTGGAATATATTGGTTCCATTAAGGAGAAAGTATGCCAACAACTTTAGAATACATCAATGCCTTTTCATTTTGTGGGGAATTTATTGCCGACTTACTACCTTCACAATGGCAAAGGCTCGTGAGTTTTGCAGCAAAAATGGGGCGCAACTGTTTTGCTATGCAGCATCGTGTTGCACTGATACGCGAAGCCCCACTGCCAAATGCTGCCGGTATTATTGTAGGGGCAGTAGCGTACAACAATGAAGCCGCCAGACAAATTGCACGAATTATGCTCGTTGTCCGAGCCTCTCTTGATGCGCTCGATAAAATAAAACCTCTTACAAGCTCCATGGTGCGTCTAGGCGAGACAGCCGGCACTATCTACCCTCTTGACAGGAGTTATATGCAACATCGAGCGGTAGAAAGCAGAAGTGCCCCCCTAACTGTCGTTTCATGGCTGCCCTCATGGCTGAGCCCCATTGCTGTAAAAATCAGCCAAGTAGTATCTTCTATTTTTCATGAGGTATTCCCACCAGTAGTGGAGATTTTGAGCGCCTGTTCCGAGATCAAACGAGCCATAGAATTTGACCCCATGACACAATTGGAAGCCGCTCTCGACTTGAGTACCAATTTCAACTCCATATACGCAAGAGTCATCGAACTACCAGACACTATCGTATCAGAAATCACCGCAAATGCGACTGTAGTGAATCATGTACTGAAGTTTTTAAACCTTGACTACGACGCGGGTAGTCTTAAAGAGAGAGTCAATCAGGCCTCGTGGTGGACACAGCGAGTAATACGGCCAGCAGTAGAGGGGATAGGGAATACAGTAGCCCATATCGGGCGACAAATCAGCCACATATTTACGGGCCAGACCCAGCCCAGAGCGCTACAGTATATACAAGAGGTGCGCATCATGAGTATTCGACGACCACGACTGCCCATCTCCTTTGCAGAATGGAATCTCTCCAAAGCAGAGCGCAGAAGGCTATATTATACTGCTGAGTAGTTTAGGGTTCTTGTTGTAGTACCAGCGAGCAAGCTCGCTGGTACTACAACAAAAAAAATCACCGTCTTATTAAGTTATGGCTATGACGACCAGGGTGCTGGCATTGACAGGTCCCGTGCATTCTCTGGTAGTAATTGCAGAGCAGGATTATAAGCTGTATTAAGAAGCTCATTTATATGGTTTACCCTCATGCCTAGCTCTCGTAATGGCATATTCTCATCCAAAAACGACAAGTCTAGCTTCGCAAACGCTATATGGCAGTTAATCAGATGGTAATTACCTTCAAATCCACTAGGTCCTGAGACATTAGATTGTTTATCGAAGTACTCCAAGCGAGATATAAGCTCACAACCTTGCTGAATTCTTTTACTCACCACTCGCTGAACATTCGCAAGTGCCCTCTGCCGTATTTCCAGTGGATCCGCTTCAGGAACTTCCCCACTGGAAGTTGCCGATGGTAAAGGAGTCGCAAATGAAGAAGGCCTGAAGGGAGACTCCTCTTGCTCAGCTGCTGCTGAGCGAACACCGCCGCCGATATTTGATAGATCGAAACGATCCAGAGGACTCTCTGACGAAAATTTTATAGGACAAAGATTTCGTTCTATAATAATTCTATTCCTTAATTTATAATTTTTTAATTACATAAAAAAACAAAAACTTAGATTCTTTACGATGAACAAAGTTTTCATGTATTATATCAAAAATGATTTTTTTTCTCCAAATTAAAAAAAATGAAAATGCCAGAAGCGCACAGAAAAATATGAAAAAAGAGAATGAACACACATATAATAGTTGCGAAAAACAACAATATTCCCTACACTTGTCTTGTGTTTGCGTCATGTGCAATTTTTCCATAAGAAAAATTCGCACATGACGTTAATTTATTAATTAAAAATATAGGTATTTATGAATAAAATATTAATTTTAACTGCAACCATATTGGGTTGTTTGTCAGTAACAAGTTGTGCTTCGATTATTAATGGGCGAAGACAAAACATAGATGTGTCCAGTAATCCTGTGGGAGCCACAGTCTCCGATGGTGTGAGCACTTGGACAACACCTGCAAAAATCTCCTTAAAACGAGGACAGAAGCATCTACTTACCCTTTCCAAACCTGGCTATGAGACACAAGCCGTTGAACTCCACCGTGCAATTAGTGGTGCCGTATTTGGTAATATACTGCTTGGGGGGTTTATTGGTTGGGGTGTTGACGCATGTACTGGAGCACAGTGGAAACTTATTCCAGAAACTGTCAATGTGCAGCTACGTCCTATTACACCACCTTTTGCTCTCGAGGCTTCAAAACAGCCAGATCCAGCACCGCAGCAGGCACCTCAAGTTGCTACAGCACCATAACTTGGAATGAGCTTAATAAATACATGCTCTCTTCTGATCCTCACAGAGGATCAGAAGAGAGCATGTATTTACTCTTCTTCAGTATCAGGCTCAAACTCATCCAATGCAGTGAGCTTTTTGCCTGTAATCTTTCGAATAATTGATAGTATCAGGGCGACAAAAAAATAGATCCATGATAGCGTCACAAACACGAGTGGAAAGTGATGTACCGAGCCAATCAGAACGAGGGCCGCTACAAATGTAGTCATAACAACGGCTGGAAAACTATGCAGATGTACATGCAAGGTCTTTAAACTCAGAAACTTCCAGCGCGAGATCATAAAATAACCAATTACTAAAAACACAATCGTAGCAATAACCACCTGACTTTGTTCGGTAATATTAAAAAAAATTCTACAATCTTCGCTGTGTAAAAAAAGAATTGTTGACACTACAATAGGTGCTCCAGCAGTAATGGGAAGGCCTGTAAAGTGCGCTTTATTATCGGCCATTTTTTCTTTATTGCCCTGGATTTGGTAGCTTGTGACGGTATAGCGAACGAGACGCAGCACCCCACAAATCGAATAAATCATGGCACCTGTCGTGAGGAAAAAATAGGAAAAAGTCCAAGGAGGCAGTGAAAAGGTCTTCAAAATAACCACTGCCGGTGCAATACCAAAGGAGATAGCATCGGCCATAGAATCAAAGACACCCCCAAAATCGGATTCCACCTTCATAACCCGTGCAGTAGCGCCATCGAGAAAATCGAGCAAAGCAGCCAGTATTAAAACACATGTTGCTGCAAGAATATTTTGATAGGTTACCTCTCCGGGCACCAGCATAGTCATTTTGAATATGACAAAAATACCACATGTCAGACTCAACGCGGTCAGTATGTTGGGCAAAATCGCCCTTTTTTTCTTATCCATAGTGTAAAATGTCATGTCCGAATTTTCCGTAG
>JABDDE010000078.1 GCA_013287775.1 Chlamydiota bacterium | reverse complement strand
AGTGCATCGCCTTATAGAAACGTACAAATACAAATTCATCCTCACTGGTTCATCGGCACGAAGTTTGCGCAAAAAAGGAGTCAATCTTCTTGCAGGTCGCGCTCTTACCTTCCATATGCATCCACTGACTGCGCGGGAATTAGGTAGCGATTTTCATATAGAAAAAGTGTTCCACACAGGCACCCTGCCTGCAGTATTTTCTGAGCAAGATCCGCTCTTTTACTTGCGCTCTTACGTACAGACCTATCTTCGCGAAGAAGTCCTTCAAGAAGGCCTCACCAGAAATCTTGCAGCCTTTATGCGTTTTCTGGAAGTTGCCTCTTTTTCCCAAGGACAGCAGCTGAATACCACCGAAATCGCTCGCGAAGTTGCTATTCATAGAAAAGTAGTTGAAAGCTATTTCGATATTCTTGAAGATCTACTGCTCGCTATTCGCCTTCCTGTATTTACCAAAAGGGCCACCAGAAAACTTGTAGCTCATAAAAAATTTTATTTTTTTGATGTGGGTGTATTTCGCACACTCCGTCCCAAAGGGCCTCTCGATACTCCTGAAGAAATTGATGGAGCTGCAATTGAGACTCTCTTTTTTCAAGAAATGCGCGCAATAAACGATTATCTACAGCTTGGCTATGAATTCTATTACTGGAAAACCACCACCGGTCTTGAAGTAGATTTTGTACTCTACGGGCCTCGTGGGCTTCTTGCCTTTGAACTCAAACGAAGCCGCTCCCTTACTCCCAAACACCTCAAAGCACTTACGGAATTTGGCAAAGAATACCCTGAAGCCAAGCTCTTTATATTGTATGGTGGCAATCAACGTATGTATTTTGATAGAATACAGGCGATCCCGTTACACGAATTTTTTAGCAATTTCTCCGATTTGTAACACATGAGATCGACCGAAAAAAAATATATAAAACTTTTTATTGGTCGGCCCCTCGTAAGAGGGGTTGACCAATCTATACGCATGGAACCCTTTGATCTTAGAAAATGGCCCGGCTTCGCCCTAGCGGGCGGTGATACTACCCACCCCTGCATCATCGATCAAGTAGCTATAGATTCGCGCCGTATCGTGTCTTCACATGCTGTCTTCGTGGCCCTTGATGGCTCAGAAACCAATGGACATGCCTTTGTAGCCCATGCGCGGCAGATGGGAGGCTCTCTTGCAATCATTAAAAAAAGTGCCTTGCTTGAATCCCCTCCTGGCATGATGCTGCTTCGCGTCGATGATCCCCTCACAGCCCTTCAGGACATAGCAAAAGCCTATCGGCAAGAGCGAAAAGCAACCGTTATTGCCATCACTGGATCGTATGGCAAAACCATGCTCAAAGACCTCCTCCATCAACTTCTGGCAAGCCAATACCGCACAGCATCAAGCCCAGAAAGCTTTAATAGCCAAGTAGGGGCAGCACTCAGCCTCCTTACCATACGCGATACCCACGAGGTTGCCATTATTGAGGCAGGCATTTCACAAAAAGGAGAAATGGCACGGCTTGCAGCAATGATTTGCCCTGATCATGCCATCATGACAACGGTGGGATGCGCACATAGTAGCTCACTTGGCTCCCAGGAGGCAATTATTGCCGAAAAAATGCAGCTTTTACACCATGTCCCTCCTCAAAAGTGGTCTCTTCTTCCATCAAACATACCTCTGCAAAAAGGAAAAAACCAAATACACTGGGATCTACTACATCCAGACCTTCCACACGTTATCCAGAAGGACATTGCAAATGAGAAATGGGCATTGCACTATGAAGTTTTGTTTCAAAACAATGTAATTAAAGGAAAATTATCTGACGGATTATCCTATGTTCGTGACCTTCTGACTATGGGCATAAAAGCCGCTGCCTTAATGGGCGTGCACCATGAGAGAGTAGAGAGCGCCCTCAAAGGCTATCAGCCAGAGCCCATGCGCATAGAATTTTTTGAAACCACACAGGGCGCCCTGATCATTAACGACACTTACTGCGCAGATCCTATGTCTTGCGAAGTCGCCATGAAACAGCTTCCTGCTTCCGCTGGCAGGCGACTTTTTTTCTTCGGCGGCTTTCGTGAAAAGAGGTGTGTTGCCGATGTCGAAAGAGTGGCGCTCTCCTGTGCAAAACACCATATCGACATCTGTGTGCTACACAATCAGCCTGAGCTCAAAACAGCACTTGCAAAATACTGTCCACACACACACGTGCATAGTGTAGACATATTTCATGATGCTATAGAATACATGCGCACCCATCTTGGCCAGGGGGACACCGCTCTCATCAAATGCCCCACCAAAATACCTATCAGCCAAGTGATTGCGGCCGCTCACGAAAGCCAGCCCAACACCTATGTCATTATTAACCTAGCTGCTATTCAGGCCAATATCGATGCCATACGAATGAAAACTCATAAAAAAAGGCTCATGATTATCGTCAAGGCACTTGCCTATGGTACTGATGATATTCGTATGGCGACATTTTTGGAATCTATCGGCATCGATATTTTAGGTGTCTCCTATGTGGACGAAGGGGTACGGCTGCGACAAGCAGGCATTCAGAAAAGCATTTTCGTGCTGAACTGTGCTGAGTATGAAGCAAGTAAAGCAGTTAAATATGGCCTCGAGATAGGGGTCTCAGAGCCAACGCTTATTCATGCCCTTCAAGAGGCTGCATGCACTAAGCAGAAAAGCATAAAAGTGCACCTCCATGTCGATACCGGCATGGCTCGCTTTGGCTGTCGCCCAGAGCATGCTCTCGAGCTTGCTCGCCTCATTACCTCATGCCCCAACCTTGTATTTGAAGGCATCATGACTCATTTTTCCAGTGCCGACAATCCCAATGAAGATAGCTTCACCACTGCACAAGAGGCCACTTTTAGGCAAACCATTGCCACACTGCATGCCCACGGCTATCATCCAAACTATTGCCATGCCGAAAATTCTGCTGCGACCATCCGTTTTGGCTTTACCACCTACAACATGGTCAGAATTGGCCTCGCAGCCTATGGGCTCTATACTTCTCCCTGCATGCAAGAGCATATCCTGCTCAAACCCGCCTTATCTTTGGTTTCTCGTATCGTCGGCATCAATATGTTGCAAAAAGGAGAATCAATTAGTTATAATAAAACCTATACTGTAATGGCGCCCGCTGCACGCATTGGCATCCTGCCTATCGGCTATTTTGATGGCCTGCATAGAAATTATTCCAATAAAGGGCAAGTGATGTGCCGAGGAAAACTTGCTCCCATGGTGGGGGCTATCTCGATGGATTATACCATGATAGATATTAGCCATATTCCTGGCGCAACCATTGGAGATCCTGTGCTTATTTTTGGAGAAGATGAACAGGGCAACTACTTGCCACCCGAGCAGCTCGCAAGCTGTGGTCACTCCATTGTGCATGAGCTGATGACCTGCCTCGGCCCGCGGCTTATGAGACTCTTTATCTATGATGAATCGCTCAGACCCAGATAACCGATATGTATAGACGCTTTTTTCTTCTTCATGGTATTGCACTCCTCCTTATAGGAAGTTGGTTATGGCCAGTCACCAGAGCAATCTGGGATATGATTGATTATAACGCTTTTTATATATTGAATTCTCATTTTGTTAATAAGCCTTTAGAGCAAATTTTCTGGGCACTGGCCAATGTCCGCGCTATGGACTTGTATGGGGTTATTTTTCTGACACTCTTTTTGGTGGTATATTGTACTGATGGGGAAAAAGAAGAGCGACGCAAGCGTTGGATGCAGTGCCTATATGTGTGTATATGGGGAGAGCTGGGGATTTTATTTACCAAAGAGTGCGTAGAGCGCCTTTTGCAAGCTTATCATTATATGCGGGCAAGCCCAACACTGGTGATAGAGCCCGCAGTGCTGCTCTCTGAAGCCATTCCCTGGCTCAAGGTGAAGGATGTGGCCGAATCGACATTCCCGGCAAATCATGCAGCGATAGTGCTCCAGTGGTTTGCTTTTGTGTGTGTCTTTTGCCCCTGGAAATACCGAGTAATGGCAGTGCCGCTTGTGGTTTTTTTCATAATACCACGTTTAATTGGCGGCGCTCATTGGCTCTCCGATGCCCTTGTAGGAAGTGGCGCGATTGTGCTTTGTATTATAGCGTGGGCACGTTATTCGCCCATTTGGACACTCTGGACATACTTGACGACCAGAGATCGCCAAGTATGTCCAAAATGCGATTGAGAGTTGGATAGATTACGTTCGGTTTGAACGGCTGCAGCATCCTGTAAGTACACTTGCTGCACTGGATAGAAGATACGCACCTGCGCTTCCTACCATACCTCCAACCAACGAACAACATGCCGTAGTTACCTTCATTGCTGGAGCAAATGTCTGCGGATTTACGGCAAATACGATGTGCGTAGCTACGTTCGTAGCCACATTGGCCACTGGTACTATTATGGGAGCAAGAAACGACGGCACTATAGAGGCAGCATCTGCACTCGCCAGCACAGCCGCTGAATTAGCAATCATCGGAAGCACTATTTGCGTAAATACTGTTGGAGCATAGGCCGCTCCCACCAGCGCCCCACTCGTTACTGAGCCAACATATAGAGCGCCTTTAGCTAAAGTTGATATTGTTGCTATAGTGTTCTCTAGATACCCCTCACGCCTATTAGCGCTATTTCTTGTTTGCGTGGCTGGTGTGTTAGAACCACTAGTTGTAGAACTACTACTTGCAGAACTACTCATAGCACTTGTACTTGTACTTGTACTTGTAATTGCACTTGCACTTGCACTTGCACTTGCACTTGCACTTGTATTTGCACTTGTATTTGCATTAAAATTAACCATAAAAACCTCACTATTTTGTTTTAATATAATATATATTTTACCGCATTTGAAATTTAAAATCAATATATAAAAGTTAACAAAAGTTAACAATCACAAAAATTACATAATAGAATAAAATTAAAACATTAATATTAAATACAAGATTTTTTCTTGGTGGTTGCTTTTTATCGTCATGTGTGTTATCAATTTTGCATGGAGCCGCTTGCATAATTCGCTTTGGAGACAAAATTCGATGATTTTAGCGACGGGGAAAAATCTTTGTAAATCGACATACTCTCTCGAGTAGGCGATTTACAAAGGTTTTTTTCCGGCGACAAAAGCGCGGATTTTGGCCCAAATCGGAATTTTGCAAGCGGCTCCATAATCATAGCGAGGACGTATGAATCCTATAAATAATAATGCAGGTATTATCCCTGTAAACATACCTGAGGCCCTACCACCCACTCTTGCCATGCAAGTTGGTATACGAGTCCACCAGATAGCGAGAGCAGCTTTTGAGAAAATAACAGCAGTTGCATACATCGCAGGAAAAGTGATAACGATACTGACAGTTTCCGTAATAAGTGGAGTCATCTATGGAGCGGGATACGCTGTCGAGGCCTACCTTCGCACAGGTAATTATCTCATAGCAGCAGGGGCAGCAGCTGTCGTTGCTGTGTGTATGTTTACGACTTTGCTTATAGGTGCTGTTGCTGCAAATTATTTTGCTCGTGAAGTGACCATCTTACGCACGCCTCCTTCCCCCATAGCTACACTACCTACATCTCCGCCACCACCATCTATACCTCCTCCCCCATTACCTGCACCGCCTGTTCCATTACCTGCACCGCCTGTTCCTCCTTCCCCATTACCTGCACCGCCTGTTCCATTACCTGCACCGCCTGTTCCATTACCTGCACCGCCTGTTCCATTACCTGCACCGCCTGTTCCATTACCTGCGCCCCCTTCACCCGCGCCTCCGCCGATTGTTGGGCCTCTTCCCATTCCACAGCTTCGGCGCTCGCCACGACTTGCTCGTCTTTCCAGTGCTGCAGAGGCGTCACCTACTGATTCAGATACCCATGTACATGAGATTTTGGAAAACATAACGAATGACAATATCGACTCTCTCTATCCCGTACTGCTGGAAGATTTCCATACGCTCACACAAGAATTTACCTCTAGGCTCCCCAGACTTACCAATGCATCGGAGGGAACAGTGCGCTTACAACAAGAGTCTCGATATTTCACGCTGCGGGCCCAGGTTGTAAAAACTCTAAAAAACATTGCCTCTCTTGCGCCTACAAAATACAAAGCATTGATAGAAAGACTGGGATCTTCCACTACAAGTAGCGCTACCCAGCAAGAGCTCATGCAGGACATTGACCTCGAAGTACGCTATAAGATTCTTGAACAACATTATACCATATGTTACGATTTTCCCCTTCCTGAGCGGCCTGCAGAGTTCTCTTCTGAACCTGAGGCCCTGGATGAAATTCTTGTGGATTTTGACGATGCAGTAGCTAGCGGCAGAATACCAGAACTGCATGAATTCGAATTTTTAAAACAAAATTTTGATAGCGAATGCGATCCTTTCCATTCCATTACTGGACCGAGAAAATATCAAAAACTTCTTAGAGAGAGGCTCACAGCCTATATAAGCAGGATTCAAAATCGTGAGCAGCACACAGGCACACCCTCAAATCGGGAAAATCGAGAAGCCTATTATATTGAACGAGAAAATGCCCTGTTGCAGGTGCTTGCGTCGTGCCGCAACGCTCCCCCTACTGAGCGACCTATTCTGGAAATGAAGTTGTATAAAATGCTCATACTGGCAAGTGGACATTGCGGCGTTGGACATGATCAGGCAGCCATGGATTGCTACCAACAAATCTGCCTTGCACGTGCCCCCATGACTACTCAAGACAGAATATATAAAGAACTTGTCAATTATCGCAGCCTTATTGTAGAGTCCTATCTTCCTCCAGCAGGCGGTGAGACGGTTGTATTTGCACGAGAGATCATTCGCCAGTTTGGCACTCGATTTGGACTTCGTGGCACCCTCCATCTCCAGCAGCAAGATAACTATGGAGTGGATACATTTACAGGTGCTGGCGGTACTGTCGATACCCACCGCGAAGAGGTGCGCTTTTTGGGGTACTACAATCCAGCATCGATTGTTCGCTGGATAACGAGTGTCGTCAATGAAGACGCAAGCTTGCGCGAATTGTGCTGCTCCTTCTCCCCTGCACCCTCGTCCTGGACAAGCCCTGAGATTGATGCTGTGAGGCAAAAAGTGCGAAGGCTGCGCGCCTCCAGAACTCGCGATACACGTATCCGGACGATACTCCAAAATGAGGATTTTATTGACTGTCATCGCTCACGCTATCGGACTCCCGAGGCCGCCATTGAAGCAGAGCAAAAAAGGGCGTACACAAGGGCAGAAGTTCTTGATCCGGATGGCAAATGTAAGAGAGTGGCTATTCTGAAGATGCTGGAAAAACTGGAAGTACTACTACCCCTCGCAGGCTCGGGGTAGTAGAATGGGCTATCTGTATCGCTGCTACCGCAGCTCTGTTTTTATTTATGCTCCGTAACCCCACGTTCCGCCGACCGTAGCGCGAGCGCGCTACGGCCGCGCTCCACGCGGGGCTAATGAATTCCACCGCTGCCGCGGTGGGGTCCATATTGGCTAGAAGCACGATATGTTATGCATTCTCTCTAAGTTGACACCATTGGTCCGAGTCCGTGCATGATAGGTGCAATCCCTTGTTATTTGTAGATAGATGCTGCGATGCAGCGGGTGAATTGGGCTGTTGCAGTTTTTGCCGTTTGGGCAAAGGAAAGGCTATGAACCCTTGCAATTCGGATAGCTCGTAAGTCACACATCGCGATATTTTATTTGCAGGTGTGCTATACTGACATCGAATTAACAACGCGTAGATACCATATAGTGTCATGTGCAATTTTTCGTAGAAAAATTCGCACATGACATCATCACATAGGGAGACATTATGCATCATTTTATTTTCGCTTTTTTTCTTACGCTGACTTCCCTTCTTTCAGGTGAAGCAGTCTACACCATTAAGCAGCCAGTTGTCACTATGCGGCAAGACCCTAATAATACATCGACGATTGCTTCTCAGGCCATCTTCTCGGAAGAAGTAACCATTCAAAAAAAACAAGGAGACTGGATTTTAATCACTACACCCGATGGCTATTCAGGTTGGTGTGCTGCCGACGCTGTTGTAGAATCGCCTCAGCACTATAATGCCACATTGAAAATTTCTCGACTTGCCGCTCATGTCTATAGCGTTCAAGATACGGAATTAGGGCCTATCATAACGCTACCGTATGGTGCCAAATTGCAATTACTACATGCTGAAAATCCTCGCTGGATGCAGGTAGCCTTACCTGATGGGCAAACATGTTTTATTCAAAAAGGAGATGTCATCGAGGAGTCTTCGCTTTCAAATAAAAGTGACCTTGTAGCATTTAGTCAGCGGTTTTTAGGACTCCCTTACACTTGGGGAGGACGTTCGAGTTTTGGCTATGACTGCTCAGGATTTGTGCAGATGCTGTATGCAAAAATTGGCATCAACTTACAACGAGATGCACGGCAGCAAATATTCGATCCACGCCTGCATGTTATCTCAATTGAAGACCTACAACCAGGTGATTTGATTTTCTTTGGCGCATCAGAGCAAAAAATTACACACGTTGGCATGTACATTGGTAATGATCAATTTATCCAAGCAAGTGTCGCTGAAAACCAGCCCTGGATTAGAATTAGCAAACTTAATGAATCCCCTTGGAATGCAAGCGCCTCTTCTCGCTATCCCTATAGAACTGCACGGCAATTATGAAATAATGTCATGTGCGAATTTTCCGTTCGGAAAATTGCACATGACAAAAATGCGCACCAGTTAGAACTGTAGGGTAATTATGAAAAATAAAAATTTACTTTTATT
>JABDDE010000077.1 GCA_013287775.1 Chlamydiota bacterium | reverse complement strand
CATCTTTTTTTATTAGGAAGCTTCCAAGATGAAAAAATTTCTCAAAACGTAGAAAAAAGTCTAAAAAATATCGAGGATAGCTTTTCCTATCTTGCATCAGTAAGTGGAGTTCAATTATCAGTAATAAAAATACCAAACAAGTCAAAATTGCTTACACAACGTTCGGTTGAAGCTGCTATTCGCAAGAAATCTATTGGTCGTAATGATATTGTTATCCTCTATTATCATGGACATGGAGGTCGCATGCATGATAGCCCCACTATTTGGCCATTCGGATGCTTTGATGATGGATACGTTGAATTTGCTGAAATTCTTGAAAAGCTTTTTCCAAAAAAACGCAGCTTTGTATATCGGTATCTTTGATTGCTGTAATGCATTCGTTAAGGGAGCACCTGATGATAGACCCGGCGAGTGTTGTGCCTTTGAATTAAAGAAAGGCGATGAGCCGCTCATTGCATGCAGTTTTAAGAAGCTGTTCGCTAAACCTCGTGGTCTTATTATCGCTTCCGCAGCCGCTCCAGGAAGAGTGGGACGCACTATTGGTCCCTCTACCGATCCTTATTGGTTTAATTATATTGGCGGCGTTTTGACTAGTGTGCTTTTGAATAACCTCTTTTGTGAATTGAAATCACCATCCCCTTGCTGGAAAAATATTTTAAAAAAAACAAAAGCTGTAGTCGCTGAAGAAACTTCAAAGCGCTATTATACACATTATCCAGACCCTCTCAACCCAACCCTGCCCCAATTACCGCAATATAAAATTTTTCTCCATCGTCATAGGAGAGACAAGCGTACTTATAGAAAATATCTCTATCACGACTGCAAGCCTCGAAAGAAAAAAGCTGCTACCGGAGGTGAAAAATAGGCTTCATAATGTTACCTGAAACTCTCGATTCGCATATGAGTTTCGCTGCTACCGCAGCTCTGTTTTTTTAACCGTTCCCTCAACCCCACGTTCCGCCGACCGTAGCGCGGACGCGCTACGGCCGTGCTCCACGCGGGGCTAATGAATTCCACCGCTGCCGCGGTGGGGTCCGTATTGGGCACAACGACTAAACGATGTGTGGTAAAGTATGCGCTACACGCCATATAACCCATAATGAGCCCTCTGCTTTCTCTCTCATCTCCCCACTCCCAGACCTTCCCCACCAACGCATCCAGCACCCCACACGCCTCTGTCAAGCTCTCTCTGTAAGCTCTCTCCTGTGGCTCTCCCTGTGAAAAAAATTCCCCGCGACCTTCCCCACCAACGCATCCAGCACCCCACACGCCTTTATCAAGCTCTCTCTGTAAAAAAGTCCCCATAACTTGTTGCGCAAATGCCTTGCGGGCGCGCCTTAAAACGCCTCAATAAGCTCTTTGATCGCAGCGACACTCTCGGCCTGGGTGAGGGCGAGCCGAAACTGCCGCGCACCTGCAGCTTTCGTAAAATACCAACAACCAACTCTTCGCATCTCTAAGACAACCTTCCTTTCTGGATAATAGGCAAGCATTGCCTCCAGATGCTCCTGCAGCGCTTTTTTCTTTTCCACAAGACTTCGCTCTTCAATCACCTGCCCCGCATCAAGGGCACAGATATCACGCACAATCCATGGCTGTCCAAAAGTCCCACGCGCAACCAGCACACCATCACACCCAGTTACCTCAAAACACCTGAGCGCATCTGCCGGCAGGAAAATATCCCCATTGCCAATAACCTTAATGCTGCTCGCTGCCTCTTTCGCAAGACGCACCCACTCCCAATTCGCAGCTCCTGTGTAGCCCTGCTCCCGCGTACGGCCATGCACCGTAATGGCCTTTGCACCTGCCTGCTCAGCTATTCTCGTCACCTCTTGCACCACAATGGCGTCCTCATCCCATCCAGCTCGAATCTTCAATGTCACAGGAATTTTCACCGCTTGCACAATATTTGATAGAATATCACCTATTTTATTAACATCTTTTAAAAGACCAGAACCACTTCCATCTTTAGTCACCTTATCCACAGGGCAGCCACAGTTTAAATCAATGACATCAAAGCCAAGCCCTTCAATAATCGATGCTGACTCTGCGGCAATCTCAGGCTTGCTGCCACAAAGCTGCGCACCTATTGGGTGCATGTCCTTGCTATAATCAAGCATTTGCAAAGTGACCTCATGCTTGCGTATCAGGGCATCCATCTTTACCATCTCGCAAAAAACAAGCGCAGGGCCATACTTGGTTGTCATCTGGCGGAAGGGAAAATCTGAGCAGCCAGCGAGCGGCGCATATAGCACATTACTCGCAAGCTGCAACGTGCCAATATGTAAGGGACGAATATGACTCATATATGTACCAATATTTTTAAAACATTTCTTAGTATATTCAGCGCTAAGAACGCGACCATAGGGCTCAGATCCATCATGCCAAGTGGCGGAATAAAGCGACGAAAAAGGTTCAAATAAGGATCCGTATAAAAACAGATAAAGCGTATAATAGGGTACTCGTCAGCACCTTGAAACCAGGAACTCATGACCCGTGTGAGCAACATGAATGTGTATGCAGTAAAAAGAGTGTCGATTATCAACATATAGGATATAATAGCATTCTACATCCTCCGTGCTTTTTCTACGAAACAAGAACAGAGGATGTAGACAACAATTATAACGTATTTTTAGTAAAATGCAACAGCAAGAAACTTCGCAAGAAATCCCTTTAGCAGAAATACCAGAAGAATTGCCACCAGAAAAACTGCCATTAACAGAGCTGCCTAAAACAAACCTGCAAAAGCCTACAAAGCGAAAACGCTTTTTCGGTGCAAAGCAGTATATTGGCTGCTGCCTGGATACTAACCGGCTCTATTCTGCCCATATTTTAAGCAAAAGAGGCTCCATAACTATTGAGTCACTCTCTACCGTAGAGCTTACTGCAGAGGCCAGCCATTATGGGAAAACCAAAGCAGCTATCACCTCAGGACTAAGCTCACTCAAATCCCTGGCCCGCTACATCGATCTTCTTCCCATGAAAAAACAAGAGCTCGATGCCGTCATCAAATACCAAATCGAGCCACAGCTTCCCTACCAGCTCTCTCAATGCGTTCTGGATAAGATTCTTACAAGAAAACTCGCCACTTCTAATACCTTTCTCATCTTTTCTGCAAAAAAAGAAGATGTGTCCGCACACCTTGAAGAGCTGAAAAAAGTGCATATCGACCCCGAAAGTGTGGCTCCAAAAGCTGTTGGGCTTGTTAATTTTGTGAGACTCTTTTTTCCTGCCATCGAGAGCGCCATTGTTATCGACATAGGGTATACAGAAAGCATCTGCCTCTATGTGCATCAAGATGTGCATGGAATCTGCCCTATAGCTATCCGATCTACCTCAGTGGGATTATCAGATAGCAGCGATGAAGAAGAAGATGACAGCGAAAAAGGCCATCTAAAACAGCTCTCACGAGAGCTTTGTCGCATCTTATTGCATTTTCGTCAATCGCATGCGGCGGTTCAAGAGCTTCCCATTATTTTCACAGGCATTGCTGAACAAGATCCGCTCATTTTATCCCTTCTAGGCAAGCTCTTGGGGCATCCCGTACTCGAGATGAAAGACATCCCAAAAGGTATTACCTTTGCATCTTCTATTACCCCTCAAGATTGCTTGGCCTACGCAATACCTATCGGCCTTGCCCTTTCTCAAAGCGAATACCAAAAAAAACCATTTTCCATAAATCTGCGCCAAGATGAGCTCAGCTATCCTCAACAATGGCGCCGATGGAGGGGCTACCTCTATAGCTACTTTGCCTTGACCATCCTGAGCGCCCTTTTGCTCTACGCTATGCAGAATCAGGCTCTTAGGGGTAAGGAAAGGGCGCTCACTGAACAATATGTCTCGCTCGCAGCCCTGCACGGCAAAACCCCTGCCCAGATTGAAGAGCTCTTCGCAAAACATACAGGAAGCTCTGCTGTCCTGCCAAAACCTGAGGATGGAGCTGCAGAAGCTATTACTTCATTCTTAAGCACAGAACAAATTCAAGAAAGACTTGAGTTTATTAACCAGCATCTTAAAAAACCCCCTGATGAAATCCCACTGCATCCCAATGTTCCTCGTGTGACAGACCTCATTGCTTGGCTTACAACACAAATAGAATCCAATGAAAAAGATCATCCCACCATTACCATAGAAAGCTTGTCCTACAGACTCGTCCAACACCCTGGAAAAGGCCACCTACAAGACAAATACAAAGCAGAGGTCCATATGGAACTGACAGCCCCCACTCCCGTGCAGGCAAAACGCTTTCATGATATCCTGACAAGTCCTAATGATTTTGTAGATCCACATGATGAAATTCATTGGAGCTCACAAAAAGGCCGCTATCAGGTATCATTTGTGCTGAAAGATAAAACCAAATACCAATAATTATGCAAAAAGTACCGCAGAGTCGTAAAGTTTTATATCTGTTGCTGCTCGGCCTTATACCCTTTTTTGTAGTCTATTATAGCTATGCTATGGCTCAAGACAGGTATAACAGGACGCAAGAGGATCTTCAAAGTGCCATCGTCCAAACAACGAGCCAGAATCAAAAAGAGCTCTATAACGATACCGTACGCCGCGCCTTCAAGGACAAAGATCACTTCTTCCTTACAAAACAACTAGAACCACTTCCCTTGCTTGCTCATGAAATGACATCGATAAAAAAGGCGCTGAGTGCTGGCTTTACGCCCGATAAAGAGTGGTTTGAGCGAAGGCTTTTGTTTCTAACAAACGGCCAAAATGCGCTCTCTTTTCATGAGGGTGAAGAAAATAGATATACCACATTTAAGGAAACCGAAGTTTCTCTGGCACACGTTGTTGAAGTAGATATGCATGACCTTTCGAAAATCCTCTCCCACCTAGAAGGTGTGCAAATTGGACAAGAAATGCCCCTCGATAGCCGCCCACAATGCATTATTTCTGATTTTCGCATTGATAGACGCCATGCACAGCCAAGTCAAGGCATGCTACAGGACGTATACTTACTTAATTTTAAAGTAATAAGAAGGGAGTTCCCATGAATCCCATTCATGTGCAAATTTTCCTGCCGGAAAATTGCACATGAAGAAATAAATAGCCACGATATTGTTGCCTGAAGGGCAACAACAGGGCACAGGATATACGATATGAAATACAGATATATATGGCTTCTTCTCCCACTCATCTTTTGTGGGTGTAGTGCCACAACTACAAAAGTAAAACAAGAAGAGCCACACCCTTTTTTTTCCCCTAAAAAGATACAGGCACCCCTTGTAAGCATAAATATCATCGATAGAAATGGCCTCACCGAAACCGTTAGCTCGAAAGATAGATTAGACAACTATAAAAATGTTAATTTTCTATCTCACCAACCCTATACTAAAGTACTTCGGGTATTTGCAAAAGATAAGGAGGGGACAGCTACAAGCCAGATTACCAGTTACCACCCCAACGGCCAGGTAAAGCAATATCTCGAAGTAGAAAATGGGCGAGCACATGGCAGTTATGCCGAATGGCATGCCAATGGCAAGATGAAGCTATCAGCATTTGTGATCCAGGGTATTCCCGATATCGATGAGCGCTCTGAGCTTACATGGCTTTTTGATGGCACCTCTCGCGCTTGGGATGAAGAGGGGAGGCTCTTAACTGCGATTTTTTATAAAAAAGGCGAGCTTGCAGATACCTCGCGCTATTTTCACCCTGATGGCAGCGTTGCCAAAGAAATCCCTTATGTGAATGGCGAGATGCATGGCGCTGTGAAATGCTTCTATCCTGGCGGCGCCCTTGCCGAAATCACCCATTTTGCAGCAGGCGTACTGGCAGGTGACTCTGAAACCTATTGGCCTGATACACGCCTTGCCTGCAAAGAATTCTATGAAAAGGGACTCCTCAAACAGGGGGCATACTATACCAAAAATGGCGAACTGGTAGCTTCAATTGCCGAGGGGACAGGCAAGCGATGTGTGTTTGATGAAAACGGGCCCAGGGAGTTCCATGAATGGAAAAATGGCAAAGCAGAGGGAGAGGTGGTCATTCTCACAAGTAATAACTTTGTCATTACTCGCTATTTTATTAAAAATAATGAAAAGCATGGTAGTGAACTACGCTACTATCCACCACCTCCCTTTACAAAGACAGGTGAGGGACAACCCCAACCAAAGCTTGTGATAGAATGGTATGAGGGCAAAATTCACGGCCTTGTAAAGACCTGGTATGATAACGGGATTCAAGAGAGCCAGCGCGAGATGAGCAATAATCTAAAACAAGGCATCTTTACGGCATGGTATCGCGACGGGAGTCTTATGTTCATCGAAGAATATGAAAAAGATAAGCTAGTCCGGGGAGAATATTCCAAAAAGGATACAGGCACTCCCATTTCAAAAGTAGAAAAAGGCAAAGGAGAGGCCTACGTGTACGATGGGGATGGTAACTTCTGCAAAAAAATACGCTACACTGATGGAAAGCCAATTGAGGGGTAATGTACCGTCATGTGCGATTTTCCTACGGAAAATTGCACATGACGGTAAATACTCTACCGGTGTACACTTGTTGAGTTAGGAGATAAAATTATGGCAACACAAGATACTGAAAGAAAAAAAGCTCTAGAAGCAGCTGTAGGGCAAATTAAGAAACAGTTCGGCGACGGTTCTATTATGTCGCTCGGGCAGCATTCACAAACCAGAGAAATCTCTGCAATCAAAACTGGCGCGCTCACACTCGATTTGGCGCTGGGAATTGGGGGTCTGCCTCGTGGCCGCATTGTAGAGATATTTGGACCAGAATCATCAGGGAAATCCACACTTGCTCTCCATGTTGCTGCCAATTCACAAAAAACAGGTGGTGTGGTTGCTTATATCGATGCCGAGCATGCACTCGACCCTGCATATGCCAAGAGAATTGGTGTCGATATCGATAGCCTGCTTATTTCGCAGCCAGACTGTGGTGAAGAGGCGCTCAATATTGCAGACGCCCTAGCACGCTCAAACGCTATTGACCTCATTGTCGTCGACTCCGTAGCGGCGCTCGTGCCCAAAGCAGAGCTTGAAGGGGAAATTGGCGATCAGTTTATGGGCTTGCAAGCACGTCTTATGTCACAAGCACTACGAAGGCTTGCTGCCACGCTATCTAAGAGCAACACCTGCGCTATTTTCATCAACCAAGTCCGTGAAAAAATTGGCATTGCCTATGGCAACCCAGAGGTGACCACAGGCGGCCGAGCACTCAAGTTCTACTCTTCTGTGCGCATTGAAATCAGACGATCTGCTGGTATCAAAGGTGCTGACAATACCGATGTGGGCAATAGAGTAAAAACCAAAGTGGTTAAAAACAAGATGGCCCCACCTTTCCAAGTTGCAGAATTTGATATTCTCTTCAATGAGGGAATTTCACGCGCAGGCTCCGTTTTGGACCTGGCTTCAGAATTAAATGTTGTGGAGAAAAAGGGCGCTTGGTTTAGTTATAAAGGCCAAAGACTTGGACAAGGCCGAGATACTGTGCGCGATGACCTTAAGAAAAATCCAAAACTGCTGGATGAGATTGAAGCACAAGTGATAGCAGCCTGTAAAGATCGCAAACCAGTGATGACTGCCCTGGGAGCAGAAACTGATGCCTCGGTAACGGCGCCACAGCTTGCAGAAGCTGAAGTGTAGTGTGATATAACATAACGCCATGTGCACTTTTCCTGAAGAAAAAGTGCACATGGCGAAAATAGGGAAAAAACCATGAAAAAATGTTCTATTTTTATATGTTTTTTATTTGCGGTATTAGCAAGCTTTACTGGCTTTGCGTACCCTATTCATTATAACAGTATTGAAAAAGAAATTGCAGAATTGCCAATGCGCACACAGCGCTGGCTTACCGAGCAAGACCACTCCTTATCTAAGGTCGAAAAAATTGCGGGCAAATATAAAATTCTCAAAGAGACATTTGAGAGAATTAAAGAAATTGCAGCGAAGGTCTCTCACACGTCGCATGATGCCTTGAAGCCCGAATGGAAACACAAAAACCGCAACAAGAACTATGTTCCCTTTGATAAGAATAGAGTGGGTAAAGACGTTGATGGTTTTTATGTCAGTGGTAGTGATGTGGTGACTGAAGAGCAGGCCTATCTTATCACCTCAGGCCCAACACAAAGAACAGCTCCGGATTATTTTGAAGCCATACTGCTCCGAAAAAGTCCACTTATTGTGACCATGGTTATGCCTGTTGAAGATGGGCGCGACAAGTGCTTTGCATACTGGAACTCGGTATCACTGCCTATCGAGACACCACACTGGTATATTACTTCGGGAGAAAAGGACCAGGTGCTTGACAAAGGGTATGATTCACATAGAATTGTGAAACGGGTTTTTGTGGCCACTCACCGCAAAACTGGGGAGAGACGCACAGTAACCCAGCTCCACTATGAGAATTGGCCCGACGGGGGAGTGCCTGACGTTGCTCTCTTTCAGCGCCTTCTCGATGAAATAAACCACATGCATATCGACAAACGCGATCCTATCACCGTCCATTGCAGTGCTGGTGTTGGCAGATCCGGCACCTTTGTTACCTGCCACACCCTTTACAAAACCATCAAAACCGCACGTCGCAACAAACACAAAGAGCCCTCGATCAATATTCCCCAAACCATTCTCGCCCTTCGCTTGCAGCGCCGCTCTATGGTCGCCAATACCTACCAGCTGCAGTTTATCTACCAGATGTTAGGTAAGATGTGATCCAAACCAGATGTACATGCGCATGAGCGCATGTACATCTGGTTTAGATCACAAAAACGGGCTATTTCCCT
>JABDDE010000076.1 GCA_013287775.1 Chlamydiota bacterium | reverse complement strand
GGCATGTTTTCAATAGGCGTTGTAAAACCAGAAAGAAGTATCGATGGACTGGTAAACACCATCGAGCCTAAAAGAGCTTGTTGTTGTGTTTCACATAGTGATGATATAAAAAGCCCTACTCCAACAATAGAAGCCGAGAAGACGAGCGTACTGGCATACAAGGCAAGCAACGAGCCAGTGAATGGAATTTGGAAAACGAAGATGGCTACAATCAAAATAAGCGTGCTTGCACCCATGGAGATAATGAGTGGAGGAATAGTCTTGCCAATGAGGATTTCAATAGGCTGTAGTGGGGAGACAAGGAGCTGATCAAACGTGCCGAGCTCTCTCTCCCGTGCAATGGAGAGTGCTGTCAAAATAAGGGCCTCTACCATGGTCAAGATCCCAAACAGCGAGGGCACAGTGTACCAATAATAGAGCAAATTAGGATTATACCAGTTGCGGGGGATAATAGCAGCTTGCTGCATAGAAATCTTAGCCTCTTTTGCAAAATCACTGTTATATTGATCGACAATTGAGGTGATGTAGCCAGCTACAATTTGCGTTGTATTTGAGTTTCTGCCATCTAAAATCAGCTGCACAGCTGCAGGTTTTTTCGCTTCGAGATTTCTTGAAAATTGCTCATCAATGGAGAGCACTATCACACCCTGCCTTGTGTCGATAAATGGTCCAATTTCTTCTACCGCGTGTAGATACGTTACAGGGGAAAATGTTTTGAGATGAGAGAGGCGCTCAACAAGCTCAAAGCTATTTTTCCCATTATCACGATTCAGAATACCAATGGAGACATCTTGCACATCCAGGGTGGCTGCAAACGCAAAAATAAAAAGCTGTATAAGCGGAGGCAATATGATTGCTCGCCGACTTTTGGGATCCCTCAGCGTTGCTAGGAATTCTTTGTAAATGAGTGCCTTAATACGTTGCCACATACATCTAATCCAACCGTTTTACTGTTTTTCGTATTGTGAGTAATAACACGGCTCCCCCGAGTGCTGCCATCGCTGCGTTATTGATTGCAAGCAGTTTCCAGATATCGCCGACCAGAAAGAGAGTTTGTAGCGATGAGACCAGATAACGAGCCGGCAATAGGTAGGTCATCCACTGGATATAAAGGGGCATGCTACGAATTTCAAAAATAAAGCCAGAGAGCACCACAGCAGGGAGAAAGCTGACGACCTGCGCTATTTGTGCTGCGGTAAATTGTGTTTTAACAATGGTCGAAATAAGCAGCCCCGTGCCGAGCGCGCCAATTAAGAATACAGATGTAGTGAGTGCCAGGGCAAAGTAGCTACCACGAAAAGGAACCTGATACAAGAATGTAGTAATGAGGACACAGATGGTCATAGAAACCATACCCAACACAAAATAGGGAATCAATTTGCCAATAACGAGCTCACCAATAGTGACAGGTGTTGACATCAAGGCCTCCATGGTGCCTCGCTCCCATTCTCTTGACACGACAAGTGCGGTGAGCAGTGTGCCAATAAGCGTCATAATGAGCGCAAGAGAGCCAGGGACAAGAAAGTTGCGACTTTCTAGCTGTTCATTATACCAAAAGCGCGACTCAATGGTGACTAAGGGAAGTCCCGACAAGTTATTAGAAATTGCCTCTTGCTGTAGCCAGCTTGCAAAAGCGCCTCGAGCATAGTTCTGGACAAAGTTGGCAGTGTTTGGCTCACTGCCATCTGCAATGACATAAATGGGGGCGATGGTGTTAGGGCGCTTGCGAAAGGAAGAAAAATAGGAGGGTACAATGATAATACCACGAATAGCGCCTGTCGCAATTTTTCTATCAAAATAGCGCCTGTCACGCGCCACCTCCACTTCAAAATAGGGGGAATTTTTCATGGAGTCAGCAAAGCTGATAGCGTCGGGTGCTGTATCTTCAAGCACAAGGCCAACACGCAAATGGTCCATATCCAAAGAAACACCAAACCCATACAAGAAGAGGAGAATCATAGGAAGAACTACAGAAACGAGGAGGCTGCTGGGATCACGAATAATTTGGTAAAATTCTTTTGTAAAGAGTGCTCGCAATCTGCGAAGTTTTGCATGTTTAGTCGTATATTTAGGTATCATGCTACCACTTTATTGTTATGGCTATCAAATTGTTGAATATGAGCAATAAAGGCGTCCTCAAGAGTAGGGGCAGGCATTTCTTGTGTGCGAACCTCCGCTTTCAATGAATCGGGAGTTCCGATAGTTATAATTTTACCAGCATACACAAGGGCAATTCTATCACAGTATTCCGCCTCATCCATAAAGTGGGTGGTAACGAGAATAGTCACTCCTTTTTGTACTAAGCCATTAATATGGTTCCAGAATTCGCGTCTGGTGAGTGGATCAACGCCGGAGGTAGGCTCATCCAGAAAAAGCACTGCAGGGCGGTGCATGGCTGCACAGGCAAGGGAGAGGCGTTGTTTGAAGCCTAAGGGAATTTCTCTTGCAGACATGTTGAGGAAGGGCTGTAGGTGGAAAATATTGGTCATAAGCGAGCAGGCCTCGCTCTGCTCTCTGTTCGCAAGGTTATAGGCGCCAGAGAAAAAATACAGGTTCTGAGAGACACTGAGATCCCCATAGAGCGAAAATTTTTGAGCCATATAGCCGATGTGCGAGCGCGCTTCACTAGGGGCTTCTTGGAGGCTTACGCCGCTCACAAAAGAGCTACCAGTTGTGGGCTGCAAGAGGCCACATAACATCTTGAAGGTTGTCGACTTGCCTGCGCCGTTAGGGCCAAGGAGGCCAAAAATTTCACCGCGCATAATATCGAAGGTAATAGAATTTGCAGCGACGAAGCTTCCAAATTTTTTTGTAAGGCCCTTGGCTTCTACGATTGCTTGCTTTGTCTCTTTCGTTTCAGGCATATGCGCCGCAAGCTGCGACTCCCCTTTGGGACAGCCTCCTAGAATATCAATGAAGGCATCTTCAAAGCGCGCCTCTGTCGGCAATATGTGTAGGGTAGGAGGCAGAGCCGGCGTTGTCGATGTGGTGACAATACGCACGTCACTTCCTTGAATAGTGGCATCGATGATATCGGGGAGCTTAAGTATTTTTGCAAGAACATCTCGTTTTTGACCTGCAATATCCGTAATGCGGAAAGTGCGTCCTTCGACTCGTTTTGTCATTGCCGAGGCAGTGCCCTGGTAAAGAAGTTTTCCTTCGTTCAACAAAAGGACCGTGCTACACTTTTCTGCCTCATCAAGATAGGCCGTACTCCATATAACGGAGAGCCCATCCTCAAGTAAGTTGTGGACCATTTTCCAAAGCTCGCGTCTTGATATAGGGTCAACACCAACACTAGGCTCGTCCAGTAAAAGGCACTGAGGAGTGCGTATGAGGGCGCATGCAAGGCCGAGTTTCTGTTTCATCCCACCTGAGAGAGCGCCTGCTAAGCGGTCTGTAAAGGGACCGAGTTTTGTAAATGAGAGGAGTTTTTCAATAACGTGCACACGCGCCTCGCCTACAACCCCTTGAAGATCAGCATACAAATCTAGGTTTTGCATCACTGTGAGGTCTTCGTAGAGGCCAAATTTTTGGGGCATGTAGCCAATAAGGCAGGGAATGCGAGGCGCATCCTTCACTGTATCTAGCCCCCCAACAGAAATTGCCCCTGTGGTGGGCGTGAGCAGGCCTGCAATCAGGCGTATAAGTGTTGTCTTGCCTGCACCATCTGGGCCTACAAGGCCTACGATTTCCCCTTTGGGGATAGTGGCTGAGATGTTACTTAGCGCAGCTGTAGGTGTGTTTGGGAACGTTTTTGAGATGTTGGTAATAGTGATAATGGGAGATGCAGCTGTCATCTAAGAATAGGCTCTTTTAAAAAAAGTTTTACGGTTACAGGCATGCCCTGTTTGAGCTCAAAATCGGGGTTATCGGCGTAGATACGAAGGCGATAGACAAGATCGGTTCTGAGGGAGGTAGTTTCGACAGTTTTTGGTGTAAACTCAGCAACAGGGGATATAAAGCCGACATGGCCTTCATAGACTTTGCCGCCTGGGGTATCCGTGTAAATTTCTGCGCGTTGCCCAAAGTAGACAAGGCCAAGAGAGGGCTCTGCTACAAAGGCTCTCACCCATATTGGGGAGGCGATAGAGAGGGTGTAGATGGGGTCGGCTACCTTGACAACAGTGCCGGGTTCGCGAATACGTGTGAGGATGGAGCCGGTAGACGGGGCATAGACGTCGGTGTAGGAGAGGTTTTTCTCGGCGATGTCAAGCTGGGCCTGAGCCGCTTCGAGATTAGCTTTGTACACATTACGGGAGGTAATGGCGTTTTGATACTCTTCGTCAGAGACGCCGCCAATTGCGACGAGCTCCTTTCTTCGATTGACGATTTTTTCTGCGTTTTTAAGATTGAGTTTGGTCGCAAGCAGGGTGGCTCGTGCTTCATCCACAAGGTCAAGATAGGGCTGTTTATCGAGCGAGCCTATAAGAGCTCCGGGAGTTACCCAGTCCCCTTCCTCAACCAGCATGGTCTGCACTTTGCCATCCACACGAAACCCAAGATCCACTTGCCGCACATCCACATTCCCATACAATGTGATGAAATTGGTAGGCCCATGAGGGCGCAGAACCAAGAAAAGTATAATTAAAATAATAACAATAACAGCACTGCAAATCAGTATTCGACGTCTCATATTGAGATGGTATACACGATACACGAGTTGGGTGCAACGAATATTTCACCAGCATTTGCTTAAAAAGTTATGCGGATGGTATTCTAGAGACAGGGCATGAAAAACAGGAGGAGAAAATATGCATCCCGAGCAATTTTGGGGCTTGATTGTTGTACTTGCAGCGGCTTATGGCTGGCTGATGCACTGGTTTAAGAGAGAAATGAATGATCTTAAGAATGAATTCAAATCTGAGATTAGAGAAGTTAGAGAAGAGATTAAGGAAGTCAAAGTCGAGTTAAAGGTCATAGATTCGAGATTGGTTGATTTAGAAAAACGTCTTGGCATTGTTGAAACGGTGATTCGGCTAACAGGCTACACAGTTATTCCATTACAACGCAGCAATACCATTGAATTCAAAAAAGACGAAGGCGAGAAGTCTTAATTAGTCATTCCACCACCCCTCGCAGAGGGGGTAGTAGAATGAAGTTTTTACGTTGTGCTTCTTGCAGTTGGTCTACTGCCATGGTACATACTTACAAACATTGAGGCGATAAGTGTGTGCTGCGTGGCAGTGTCTATCACAGATATCTTAAAGTCTTCTAAAGCAGATATGCTAAATCGCTCGGTGCTATTAAGAGTCTGGATAAGGTAGCGAGCTCTTAAGCTTTTTGCTGCCTGAGTCGCATCGAAGCCTAAAATACCCGCAGCGATACTCGCGATACTTGTCGTGAGTGCGAGCATTCCTCCCACCCATGGTAAGCAATTAACTGTCCAACTCATTCCAAGTCCAACAACGCCGCCAACAATACCCATCTTGCCAAGAGCATCTAAGGCGGATATGCTTGTTTGTATGTTAGTGATTTTTTGCGCAGGTACATCACTGGTACGATAATATGCCTCTACGATATGGTTGAGCGTATTACTTGCATTTGTTATTAAAGTATTCATCATATTTGTCTCCCGCGATGTGCGACTTGTCTGCTGTTGTTGCCCTTCAGGCAACAATATTGCGTCATTATCTGACCCAGGGCGTTGCCCTGGGCTATTGCAATTTTTGCCCTTTGGGCAAAGGAAAAGCTATGAACCTTTGCAATTCGACTAGCACCTCAAGTCACAATCGCACAATCGCATTAAATATATTGGCACTATGTGCGCTATTTTCGCCATGTGCACTTTTCCGGGAGGATTAGTCGCACATGGCGTTACTCCTAAGTAGAGGCTCCTTCTTCTCTGCTATTCATGGTGAGGCCATAGAGTATACGAGCCAGGAAGGTATTTGCCGTGGCTCTATTTGTTACTTCTATTTTAAAATCTTCTCTATTGGCTGTGCGCCCTGGTACTCTTGTTGGATCCGTAACATCGACATAATTTGTCTGAATGTTATTGGTAACACGAAATGCATCGAGGCTTAAAAAGAAGACGGCAAGATCGACAATAGCCATTGCAACAGCAAGCAGGGGGCCAACAAAGTATATGCGTTGTACCACACATGCCACGATCGTCATAGCAATTGAAACTGCTATACCGATTCTTCCAAGTACATCTAATGCGGCTATAGAGGTCCTAATTCTTGTTAGTTCTTCTGGAGAAGGATTGTGTGTGCTTGGGTGATACGCTTGTACAACATGCTGTAGCGTATTGCCGGCGTTTTCTAGTATTCTATTAAACATAGTTACCTCCTTTGTTTAGTTGTTTTACGGTAATGGCAAGCTCAAGAATAGCAACCCTAATACTTATTACGCAAGTTCATTTGGTAGTAGAATAAAATTCGCGCATCTTCTTGGTCATCTCACCGAGCGGCAGGAACACTCGGTCACATTTGGGGAGGCTATCAAGAAAGAGACGCCCATAGCCTTTTTTTATCAACCGTATATCGAGGCATACCACACAGCCTCTATCATCTCTATGCCGAATGAGTCGCCCAAATGCTTGCTTGAATTTGACAATTGCTTTTGGAGTTGAATATTCCATAAATGGATTGCCCCCACGCTCACGTATAAGCTCACTTCGGGCCTCTGCAAGGGGCTCTGTAGGCACAGGAAACGGCAGCTTTACTACGATCACGCACCTGAGGGCATCACCGACAACATCAACACCTTCCCAAAAGGAATCGGTGCCAAAAAGCACTCCTTTTCCTTCTGACTCTTTAAATCGCTTAATGAGGACATGTCTATGATCCTCTCCTTGCTTAAAGAGAATAAGCCCTTGCTGCAAAAGATCCTGACAGATAGCGTTATAGCAGGCTTGAAGCGCCGCATAGGAAGTAAAGAGCACAAAGGCGCCGCCTCTACTTGCTCGTATGCATTGGGCACATGCGGTGTGCACCGCTTCGCTAAAATGGGGCTCATCAGGGGCAGGCATATCGGTCGGGATGGCAAGAAGGCTTTGCCGCTGGAAGTTAAATGGCGAGTCATAAATTGCCTCAATAGATGGCTTCTTGGCTATGCCAACGCGTGATTTTACATATTTGAAGCTGCCCTGAGTGGTAAGCGTTGCGCTACAAAGCACTGACGTTTTCATTTTAGAGAAAAGGCACATGTCTAAAAGCTCGGCCATCTCAAGCTCTGCAACAAAAAGACAGGTCTCTCTATATGTCATCTCAATCCAGTATACTTGTGTGCTTGCAACATTTTCTTGAAAAAAGAAATGCAGCCGTTTTGCGATTTCCTCTGCTTTTGTGCCAATGGCAATGATGTCGAGTCGTACGCTTTTTGTCTCTTCTTGAAAGGCTGGAATCTGCACTTGGGCCGCATTCTGCTCTATAAGATGCATGTGCAAAGAAAGGTCTTTTAAGCTTGCTATGAGGTTGTGTGCAGCGGCTGTAAGGGCTTCTTTCCAGTATTCATGATTTCTCTCTCTTTCGCGAATACGCCATTTTTTCTCCTCATCTTGTTTTGTCTGCGGCAAGATAGAAAGGAAAGTTTCTACATGTGAGAAAAACTCTAGAACTTGATGATGGCAGACGGCCTTAAGGCCTTGGAGATCTTGCCGTAGCTTGAGAGCAAGAGGCTCTAAATACTTTGCCTGCTGAGATACTTTGGGAAGATAATAACCAACTCGGTTTGCCAGTATTGCAAGCGGTCCTTTTGCCTCTTCTTTTTCAACGCCGCCAAGGCGTCCGAGAAGCTTCATCAGTTCAAGACGGCTTATTTTGTCTGTAAAATGGGCGCTTGCTACCTCTTCAATATGATGTGCCTCATCGATAATAAGGCGCTCAAAAGCTGGAAGCACAATAGATGAGGTGTAGTCTGCTTTTTTTGCCTTTGCAGCAAGGGCTGCGCATAGGAGGTGATGGTTACAGATAATCACCTTGGCATCATCGACATGCCGCCGTGCGCGAAAGAAAAAACAGCGCTCATAAAAACTACATTGCGTACTACAGCTCTCTGCTTCTGCGCCCATTTTTTCCCAGAGCTCTTTTGAGGGCTGAAAGGCGAGCTCCGAGCGAGCGCCTGTTTTCGTGTTTTTGCTCCAGTTATAAATAGCATGCAGCTCTTCGAGCCGTTTTCCCTGAAACTCTGCAAGTGATGCGTCTTGGTTTTGCTTTCTGAGGCACAGATAATTATTCATGCCCATGGCAAGGACCACTTTCACATCCACGCGGAGCATGTTGAGCACTGCTGGGATATCTTTGTCAATAAGCTGCTGCTGGAGTGCTATGGTATTTGTCGACACCACAACGCGCTCGCCTGTTTTGGCTGCCCAGAGAATGGCAGGGATTAAGTAGGCAAAACTTTTACCCGTGCCGGTCCCTGCCTCGATGAGCGCAATGGTATTGTTTTCGAAAGCAGTGGTGACATCGAGTGCCATCTTCACTTGTTCATCGCGTTGTTCATACCCTTTGAGAGACAAGCCAAGAGGGCCACCTGAGGCAAAAAATTTCTGTATTTTATCTTTCATTGTTGACGTCATGAGTTTCCCACGTTACCGCTGGGCTGTGCTGTGAGTTAATGTGCTATGGCCCATGCTCCTAAGGCCATGGCTCTCACAAGCTTTGGCACATTTTTTACAGGGAGAGCCACAGGAGAATAGCTGCAGAGAGAGCTTGTCAGAGGCGTTAGGGGTACTAGATGCATTGGTGATTAAGGTATGGGCAGTGGGGAGATTAGAGAGAAGACTAAGGGATCATTACGGGCTTATAAGAAGCACCAAAGATGCATTTTCAGCGAGCGCATGCTCGCTGTAGTCCA
>JABDDE010000075.1 GCA_013287775.1 Chlamydiota bacterium | reverse complement strand
CTAATAAGAGAGCTACTTGCAAAATTCCGATTTGGGCCAGAATTCGCCCTTTTGCCATTGGATCAAAACTCTTCGCTCGTCACCACCCAGGGCCGTTGCCCTGGGCTATACATATTGTGGCCTTTCAGGCCACTGCGGTTGACTTGCTCGAGTTTTCCCCAATGTCAAAATCATCGAATTCTGCCTCCAAAGCGAATTTTGCAAGCAGCTCAAGAAACACTAAAGATGCATTTTCAACGAGCATATGCTCGTTTAAATCCAGTCATATAAATATAAAAAATTTATCTTTACAAAATTTAATAAAAAATCTATAAATAAAAATATAACAAGAAATACTTATACGATCCGTATTTTTAGATAAAATGCAGATCGCACAAGTGGGCCAAATAACAAAGATAAATAAGGAGGAATATATGGTTAATCAAGTAATTGTAAGAAATGAAGTGCAAAGCTTTTTTAATGATGAGGTACCTAAAGTACACAGAGAAGTGCGTAACATATGGAATAGGCATGGTGAGGGTATTCAGAACAGAGGGTTAGTCGATGCCGCAAAAGAAAACCTTGCGCGTGTCATAGAAGAACGTATATGCAATTGTGTTAATAACTTGGCACAACTCTCCAATCAACAGATGAACCGGGTAAACAGGCACGGAGAAATGGGCAACCTTGTTTGGCGCATTATTAATGATGATAATTATACAGCACAGGAAGCGTGCGACCAAATTATGAGTATTGTAGGTGAAGTGATTCGCAACCCATAAAGTCGTAAAGGTACAAACTATACGCCATGTGCACTTTTCCGGCAGGAAAAGTCGCACATGGCGTTAACTATAGTTTAGGAAGGAGCGCTAAAATGCTCCGCTAATGCTTCATGATATGGATAATAACGATCATATATTAGCCTTTGTAGCTCTCGGTTCTCTTCAGAAGATAATGTTTGTGGATCAAGAGCGGCCATTTCGGTGTGATTGGTAACCACATAGCGAGGACGGATGGCAGTAGGATGCTGCGCTGCAAAATCATTCCACACTCCAATATCATAGCAAAGCTGATTATGAGAAAGCACACCACATACATGTTGTTCACCTGCTAACACTCGAATCATAGGCGCTCGCTGACTAATTTTCGTGCGATACTGATCGTTAATCATAAATACAACATTGTATTGATGCGCTAATGAACTATTCGTACAACAAGTGTCGAGTGATTCTGCAATAAATTCCACATTTGTAGTTGGTGCCACAGTGTGCATAAGACGATCCCCTTCTTCGACGGTAGGCCTTTGGTTTAAAAAATATGGATCAATCAATGTCCATGAGGTATTTCTATAATTTAAATGATGTAGGGCTGCTGCGATAAGTAATTCTGAAAAACAGCCTCCAGCACCTATACTTGCAATGCGTAGAGGAGTATTGCGCTCAGGAATCACACGTGTAATCTCCCGAAGAAGTGCGATCATAAAATCCGCTCTATCCGTTTGTCCAAATGGTGACAATGCAATTTGTAATCCACTTCGACGACACTGTCGACACCCACATACGTTCATGAGTGGATGCTCTCTCATTCTATAAAATACATTACGCCAAATTCTAAAATCAATAGGGCCTGGGAAAAGATCATCTACTCGATTTCTAAACTCCTGCAATGCATCTGGCTGGTCTATAGCTCGCACCGCTATACTCGCGATCTCTATCAAAGCAGGTATCACCGTATCCGGCTGGCTAGACACAATTGGAGCCGTTGTATTGAGCACTGTATGCACGCGCAGTCCATTGCGCACTGATACTGATTGCGAATACGACTCCGGACTTTTTGCTAGTGTTTCTTGGGCTACCGAATTGTATCTGTCATACTTATTGTCATGAGACACAGAAGCCGATGCAGACTTTGAAGCTTGTTCTGCTACTACAAGCGCAGTGCATTGCTGAGCTGCTTGCGAACTTAAAGATATTGATGTTGATGTCATAAATTACCTCTTTTATTATGTTTATTAATGTACGCACAAGATTCTATCATAAAATAGTATTTTCAGCAATTTTAAATTACGAATTACGAATTACGATAAACATACGTAGTCGCTGCCCGTCCTATTTTCTGAAAAAAGCAAAAAAAACTATTGGACGAAAAGAATATCTCTGATATAATTATCGTAAATTCATAAAGAAAAAAGCATATGAAAACAGTAAATATTTTACATAAAAGCCTTCTACGAGACACTGTACGCAGTATATCTACTGTTTTGCAGTCGCCGTGCTTATTATCGCTGTTTTTGTTATCGCTGTTTTTGCGCTTCTTTTCTGTATTTTTTGCCTGGCTCAAGGCAGGCATTTCATTTTTTTATTATCGCTTTTGGCGATAGTAACAATATTATTTTTTAGCACAATAAAATTAAGAAAATCGTAATTGTTTGCCATGACTGGTAAACAATAAATCAAATATTCATTATTCCTTTAAGGGAGTGTGAATAATTATATGTGTGTAACCATAGGAGGTAAAATATGAAACACATAACACCATTGAGTGCTATAGCACCAAAACCAATACAAGCTGTAGAGATATCTATTATTTCTTGTTCTATAAATACTTGCGTTTGCCCTTCTTTTTATCCTTTCTTTTTCTATTGCTACTTTTGCTGGCGATAATCCAATAAACACACACTATTTTTTTATAAAAAACTAACCATCTTGGTGGTTTTTTACAAAAAATAACAATTTAAAATTTTAACAAACCAAAACAACATTGTGTTTTTTGGTTTTAATTATGTAAATTATTTTTTTAATTATAGGTATTTTTATGTCAACATCTATGACAGGTTTATGTCAACAAATGCAAGGTCTTTCCGTAACTTCGGCCTTAGAAATTGCCGGAGGAGCAAATGCAAACAGAGTAAATGCAGGAGTACTTGAGACCTTTTTACAACCATCTGGTGAATCCAGAATACAGAATCTTACAGCCTTGAAGGGACTACTCAAAAAGGCATGTTTTGTATACACAATCATGCACGAAGCTATCGCGAGTCTCAGACAGCGCAGGTTAACTGACTTTGATGCTCTCGTTGGAGACCGCGCGTGCCAGATACGGGCGCTGTTTGTCGCTCGTTTTGCTACAGCCTATTTCTCATCCCCCTCTATGCACACAGAGCTCTGCGCTCTGCAGCGCACACTCATGCGCAAAATTAGGGTGATGCAAAGAGAGCTAGAGCGTACAGATACCCTCAGACAATCTGTAACTACAGCATCCGTTCTTGAACCCCTGGAAATAGAGGTGCCCGAGCGGCTCATCCATATGGCTATGGCATACCTTCTTACCAAAACCAAGGAAAAGGGGGAAACAAGCAGTGAGTGCCCACAGTGTGCTACACAGGTGACACACTGTTACAAAGAACATACCAACTATGAGCTTGCAAATCTTGCCTCTATTGGCATGACAAGGACGCAAATATGTGTGATCGTCGATGCTATCAAAATACAGATGAGCCGTATTTCTTGTACATACGTTGCTCAAGAGGCTGCAGAGCTTTCTTCTGAGCTGACGCTTCCAGTACTAGAAATGCTCTCTGGGGCACACCTCTACACAAGTAGTAATGGGCGATGCGAGGTCCCATTCTTCGCAACCGTTGCAGTGGTGTTCCAGAGCGTCATCAGGCATAACCTTCCCGTGCTCATCAAAGTACGAAGAGCCGTACACAATGTTGTGTGCACTCAGGATGTCTACGATGAGGTATTCTGTTTGAAGCCTGTGGAGGGAGAGCTCAGGCGAGTAGTGCCAACCAATGAGGACATGAACAAGCCCTGTATTGTCATTGAAGCTCAGAGAAATGCAGCGCTTCTGGAAGGAGAAACGGTAGAACAATACCGCACACGACTTACTCAAGCGAATATGATGGATGTTATTCTTATGAATGCAGCACATCATCCTCAGTACACGGACAGAAGTGCTGAGCTGTCTGGAACAGAGCTTGAGAGAGCGCCACTGAGAGCCTTGAGCTCACGGGCAGAACAAGAAGGCTGCTGTCAAGAGAATCAAAGACTCTTTTGCATTAGCCATATTTTTGCCGATACTCTGGCTAATCAATGTCAGTGAAAAGTGAATTCGCACGCACAGTCCCCTACAAGGGGACTGTGCATTTGAATTCACTGTGTTCTGCTGCCAGATCCGTCTCCAGTATTTATATTCATTTGATCCATCAATTCAATAATGGCCATTCCTTCTAAGTTCTGATTCTGTATTCTCGAAGTAACATACTCAATACGCTCGTCAAGTGAAAGTGGAGTTTCTCTAAATCGTGTTGGACGAGTGCCAGAAGGTGCTTGGACGACCCCACTTTGCGCTGCTGACGATGGAGCCTCGTTTTCACGCGCCCTCTTACAAGTAATACGTCGCTCCCTGAGGCTGGATGGAGGCAGTGACGTCGATGAAGTGACTTCCCTTGCTCGTTTTTGCACACGATTATCACGAGCTACCGTTGTTTCACGACTTCTTTTAACAGACTGCGTACTTTTAACAGACTGCGTACCCTCATCTTTTATTCGATGCTTTTTTTGTCTGTTCCCTTCAAGCGCCTCACCATGCCTTTTTTGCATGCCTCGAGATATATTGTCAGGGGATGAAACGGATGATGAAACCATATATAAACTTACCTCATTTTTAGTTGTTTTATTACATAATATATAATACTGCCTATCACCATAATCACATTATATTAATATAAATGTTTTTTGTCAAAAGTGTAGATATGCGTGTCCCACTTTATTTTTATTTGCAATAAAAAATTTAATTAATATAATTAGGTTAAGTATTGATACATCAAGGAGATGCGTTATCTATGAGCACTATTCAGCCTCCATTTACTCAGGCTATTAATAACATGATAGCCGACTTAGAAAATGATGAGTTATCTCTCACAGAAGAGAAGGTGGTCCAAGTTGCAACAAACCGATTAGGAGAATACAACGTTCCTTCAGCCGTTTTGCGACGTTTTGCACCACAACTCATTCAATTAGTAAGAGCACACAATGCAGAAGAAACGTGTCATTTCATTACCCGAATTATACAAGACACCATTAGCTCGCCTTCTCAGCAACTATTGCCTCCCGTTCAAAACCGGGGAGAGCAGCCACCACCTTCCTCACCACCACCATCACCTTCGAGCACAGTCATAGCGCCAACTCCCCCATCAATACAAATAACACCCACGCCTACTACTACCACCTCACAACAAAGAGGAATTCAGAGAAGGAGTGGTGAAGCTTTATCAGGAGAATCCCTCCTCACATCAGTAGCGAAACGGGTACGTTCTGTAGCCACAACTGTTACTCAGAGCATTGCTTCTGTAGTGACTCCCCTCTTATCCCTTGCAGCTGATGAAACCGTACATCGTGTATCGCATCTTTGTCAATCAGTACCAGTGAATCGGGTTACTACCGCTGTGACTGGTCTTGCTACTACAGCTATCCTTAGCTCTTTGGCAGGACCAGCTCTTGCTCTTGGTACAATAGGTGTTAGTGCTGCAACAGCACTAGTAGGGCCGCGCGTAGTAAGGCGTTTACAGAGAGTGATGCCCACTGCTGAAACCATGCAACTATTGAATGCAGGCAAAGCGGCCCTTGCAAAAAGATTACGCGGTGAAAGCTTATCAGTATTAGAAAGACAAAAAGTCACAGCTCTTCTTACGAATGCCCGTGGAAATACGAGATTGAATAAATATTTACGAGCATTACCTCAAAACGAGCAAACACCAGAGATACAATTCCTCATAACATATACTCATAAGACAGGAAGGATCGCTACCCAATATGCAACTGCACGTCCAAAAATCGAAGCCTTAATGGCTAGAAGAGAGCATGAGATAGCTAATATTACAACAGCAAGAAGTGCAATTAGTCAAGTCGTAAGCAGTATGAATACAGCAGCAAGTGCCAGAAATTCTAGTTATTTGAGTTCACCAACTACTTATTGCAGCGACGTTGTTATTCCAGAATTAAACGTTTTCATCAATCGCATAAATACGGCAATGTCTACAACAACGGATACAACTAAATTAGAAAAATTACAAGCTATTATTACTAAATTACAAATATTAACTACCATTACTGAACGCATATCAGGGGATTTAATAAACGTAAACTCTTCTTCACAATATTTACAATGGCGTCAAGAATTTGATCAAATATCCAGTTCACTACAAAGTGCTATGAGCGAATATATGAGAACTTATCCAGATTCATTTACTCCCAGTTTTAAAGGGCATTGGAACGAGTTTTTTTCAATATCGGAGAGATCCTTGCTCAGCTTGTTTGATATGCGAGCGTACCTTAATACATCAATAATTCACCTCGATAGTATGCTCCAGACGACACTTCCTCCATCTATTACCGAAAAATTGCGCCGCGTTTTGACAATATTAAAAAAAATAAATGATGATTTGGAAAACTTGCAGCACATAAATGTACAGCGATCTGTAAGCATGTTGGCGGGATGGCGTCATGAATTCAGTCTAACCCAAAACTCATTAAGAAGCGCGATTCTCGAGCTGCAGACAGTTTCTACCATATTGCCGGGAAGTGAGGTTATTATGCCTACTTTTCGTCACGTTGAGCGAGAATTAGGGTATTTTGTTACAAAGACTATAGGTTGGGAAAACGAAATCCGTACGCAGCAACAAACCATTGAAACTAATGTTACCACGCTCCGGAACATGCGTACTACTTTTGCTCTTTCTTTTGAAGAATTTCATGCCATGAGAAGTTTATCTGGTTCAAACAATTCAGTACCTGCTTTGACGTCTGGCGATGATATCCCTCAATTAACCGAATGGCGGGCTCAAACGACTCAGGCCTCTGAATGCTTGACTCTCTTCGACCAATTTATTCATAATGCCTCAGACTTCAATGCTGGAGATGTGCTTATTTGGTGTTTTCCATTAATGTCGGGGCAAAGAGAGAAGTTTTTATCACGAAATCTGCTGCAGGCATTGAGAAGCCTATTACATTTCGATTTTACAGACATACAACTATATTTTGGCGGACAGTTTTCACATCCAGCGATACTCAACATACAAAACAATAGTCTAAACAATGCTGAAGTACGCGGCGACATTATTAACCACAATAGTATACACCTACCAGATCTTGCACAGTCTCAAATTTATGAGCCAGACTTTTCACAACTTATTGCTCCTCGTGGGATGCAACACCTGAGGCATTTATTGAGACGTTTATACGAACATACTGTTCCGGAAACCCAAAGAAATCCTACACATTATGACAATTTTATCCGAGAAGAAATACAAAGGCGCTTTCAAACAAAAGTGAGTCGTTTACTGGTGACCAGGCGACATGAGTTAGATAGACCATCATTTGACCTGACAAGAGCAATACGCTCATTCATAGGGCAAGATCGCCCGCTACAAGGGATAAGAGGGCAAGAAAGTGAACTACTGTCTAACTTATCAGGAATTTTTTGTTCTGAATTTGTAAGCAGATTATTAACAATGACTCTTAGCCATGTAAGCAATGACATACAACGTGAATATCAGGAAGCTGTAATTGAGCTGCCAAATCAATTTCCTGATATGCCCGTCCTTGCAAATAATGAATCTATTTTCAACCCGCTTATCCCACGTAATATCCCTTTTGAACGTGTCCACCCTACTCGCATGCAAGAACTAATAACTCAAAATGGATGTTTTCATCGTAGAGATGAATCAATATTATCGCTTCTTGTTAATCTGCCAGATGTAGAGCCAGCTATCACTCCTCGACCACTGGCTACCACTACAGTAGCAGTGGCCAGCACCCCCGCCACAACACCAACTACTGTACTGCAGCAAACAGTATCTATACCACCAACAGCGCAACCGGTTCAACCAACAGCAATGGACGTCACACAAACAGCATCGCCTAATAACTAGCCGTCACCTTGCCTACAAGGTCAAGAGCGGACCACTCCACTATAACAGCTCATGGTTTCCATTGCCACTAAAGAAAAGTCCATATACAATAAGAATCAGAATTAACAAACAATGGTGTTACTATGGAAATTTTTAAAACCGTCCAGTCGTTGACCGAGATCTGCGACTTACAAGCTAAGCGACTTAAAAAAGCGTTATTTCATCTCAATCATCTGATACCTTTTAAATCAACTCAACTGTCTTCGTTGTCGGATAATGAATTAAGTTATTTAGATATGCTCTCGACTCGTTTTGCCAAATTACAAGACCTTCTTGGTGCCAAAATCTTCCCTACACTTCTTCGGCTCATGCAAGAATATGATGATAAGGATAGTGGGTTAGATCGTCTTCACAAATTAGAAAAATTGGGAATATTGCCCAGTGCTCAAGAATGGATCACCATGCGAGAGCTTCGCAACTATGTCACCCATGATTATCCTGATGACCCTGAACTCATGGCAAATAATCTCAATAAAATAGTACAATATGCAAATACGATCCTCCCCTTTTGGGAAGCAATAAAGATAAAGATTAATAACATTACCAAGGACGCACAAAATGGATAACGCCTTTGCAAATATCAGACTACAGGATTGTGAAATCTCCGCTATTCGTGAAGCTTTTGTGCACCTGTTTCCTGGTGATAAATTATGGATCTTTGGCTCTCGTGTAGATCCGTCGAAAAAAGGTGGTGACATTGATCTTTATATCGAGACCAATTGTCAGGATCCCGCCAAAATAGTGGATAAAAGGCTGAATTTTTTATACGAAATCCAGAATAAAATCGGCGAGCAAAAAATAGACGTTGTCGTTAAGTTCCGCGAGTTCCCCCTACCCATCTACCAAATTGCACGCAAAGAGGGAATACAGTTGGTGTAATTCCATATTTTTCCACGTCATGAGGC
>JABDDE010000074.1 GCA_013287775.1 Chlamydiota bacterium | reverse complement strand
TCCCTACCTCCAACAAGAAACTTCCACCATCGCTGAAGCCGAGCCCTCATCCTTCGTTAATGGCTCTGTCAATGCCATTTCAGGCACTTTTTACCAATCAGCTACCGATCTTATTGTCCCAGGCCCCGTGCCTCTCAACCTGCGCCACTACTACAATAGCGACAGCTTCTTCTGCAATTGGATGGGCTACGCTGCCATGGCAACCAACTACAATCCTTTTGTACAAGGACTTGCCCCAGACTGTGGCCACCACTTGGAAATCATCGCCGAAGAAGATGGCGGCTCCGTCGTCCGCTACATTGCCGAACATGATAAGAAAAGCAAATCGTTAGGTTTTTATTTAGCCCCAGAGGTTATCCAGAAAGGCTTTACCAATGCGGGCTCTGGTGTAATTTCTGCCAGAACCAACCTCAAAAACACTCGCTATCACCTCTACAGCCATGAAATCCTCCCCAACCTTGATGGGAAAGAAGCACAATGGATGGCCTTTTTAAGCGATGGCAGCAAGCGCAAATACAACAGCATTCACACCTTCGATCAACGCATTCACCTGCTCTGGGAACAAAAACCCAATAAAAACCTCATACGATTCAGATATGGCAAAAACCACGAACATGATGGCACAGAGGGCAAACTCAAACGTATTGTAGCCACCGACCCAAGCGGTAAACATGCCTCTAACTGGCTACAGTTTAGCTATAGCAAAAGCAAGCACAAAGCACGAGTCACTGCCAGCAATGGCAAACACGCCATCTACACCTTCTTTCAGGGCGATGATGGCAACAAGATGCACGACAAGGTGCAGTACGTGCGCAAGATTATATCCTCTGATGCCGTAGCAACCTATTTTAACTACACACGCATCCATAACAAGCACTACATTAACAAAGTGTTTCACCCGCATGGCCGCTTCTTAGAAATAGAATATGACCATAAAGGCCGCGTCAAAGAACAAAAAGCCCCTGCAGGCAAGGATGGGGACAAAAAAACCATCTATAGCTTTGAGTACAAACCCGATGAACATCACACCAACGTCTGGAATGCACATAACATACTTACCGTATATCGCTATTCCTGGAAAAAGCGCTTAAAGGGCATTGAGAGCCATCTTGATAAAGAGTTTTATCGTGGTATATATTTTTATTGGGGCGAGAAGGATCATATTGAGCGCGGCAAACGAGATACCAGTGACGAGGGCAATCTTCTTGGCAAATCCCTCCAGAATAAAGATGGCCGAGCGCTCGCTTCCTGGAGCGCCAAGTATGACGACTATGGCAATATCCTCGAAGAGTCGTTCTACGGCAGCCTCACCGGAAAGCGTCCGGAAGATTTTGCTGTGTCTCATAAAGATGGCACGCCATTAAATGCTCATGTAGAGTGCTATCGTAAGTACTACACCTACTCCAAAGACCATTTGCATCTCAAAACCAGCGAAAGCGAAGATGATGGGCCGACTATTAAATATGCCTACAAAGAAGGGACCGATTTAGTAACCGCCAAGTTTATCTGCAAAGGCGACAGCATTAAAATACGCGAGTTTTTCTCCTATGATAATGAAGGAATTTTAATCAAACATATTATCGACGATGGCTGCTCACATGACCCTGACAACCTGAAAGAAGTTACCGAGCGTCGCATTACTCGTATTACCCCAAATGGTCGCCGCTGTGAATATGGTGTGGGCCAACCAGAAACCGTTAAAGAATATTACCTGGATATCGAGAGCGGCAAAGAAGTTAAGCTCTCACAAAAAGACTACCGCTACACCAAAGCAGGCCTTGTCAGCCAAGAAGAACTGCGCGACGCTGATGATCATCTTGTAGCCACAACCGCTTTCGAGTATGACCACAAAGGCAATCTCACTAAAAAAACCGATCCTCTTGGTCGTGTGTGGGCATTTGAGTATGACACAAACTACAATAAAACGCGCGAAGAACTTCTCAAATCAGGCAGCTATTCTACCTACACGTATGACCTCATGAACAGGCTGATAGCCGAGAAAGAGCATCATGCTGATAAAACCTTTACAACCCATCATGAGTACGATAGCGTGGGCAATAGAGTGTCGACAACAGACCATTATGGCAACGCCACTCACTTTGAATATGATGACCTGAACCGTCTTGTCAAGACGATCTATCCTGCGATGCATGATGCGGAAAAGGAAAAAATATACCCCACAGAAACACAGCACTACGACGAACAAGACTGCGTGGTCAAGCACACTGACGCTAACGGGAACTCCACAAAGTATACCTATACAAGCCGTAAGCAGCCTCTGACTATTACCTATCCAGATGACTCTAAGGAGCAGTTTCAATATTTTCTGAATGGCAAACTGGACCACAAGTGGGACCAAAACGGCACCAAAACCAGCTATGAGTATGATTTTCTGGGCCGTGTCACCGAAGTAAAAATATATGATAGTCACGATCACAAGCTTGCAACCACTTCTAATACGTATAACGCCTTTCATTTGCTCTCGTCAACGGATGCTATGAGTAATACGACCTATTACTCCTACGATGGCGCTGGCCGCAAAATCAAAGAGGTAAAGAAAGAAGGTGATACCTTTGCAAAAACGACTTATGAGTATGATGCCCTTAGCAGACTCATCACAACCAAAAAATGGTATGGCAAGGACGCTCACGACTACGTTGCAGCGTTTGTAAAATATGACGCCATGGATCGCGTTATTTCCGAGTGGCAAGAAGATGGCAGCGGCGAACTACTTGGTAAAACGTGCTACGAGTATGACACGAATGATAATCGCACCAAGGTGACCACTTCTATCACGAAAGAGAAAAACGCTGTCACTCACGTAGAGTACAACACCCATGATCTTCCCGAAGTAATTATCGATGAAATTGGAAATAAAACAAAAATAAAATACAATTTCGATCACACTAATTTCCATGACCAAAAAGTACTGCACATTACTACTACGGATCCCCTTGGCAATAGCAGCATCGAAGTACAGGATGTCTTTGGACAGCGCAAAATCGTGGAACGCCGCAACCACAAAGACAAGCTCCTTTCACGATCTCATTACTTCTATGACGCGGTTGGCAATATAACGAGAGAACAGCATGCTGCAGTCATCGATGGTGAGGAAGATCACGACTATGTGATTACCAAAGAATATGATGCGATGGATCGCATGACCAAGCTTACAGAACAGCCAGAGCGCGCTCATCAAAAAGTGACCGAGTATAGCTATTACGCATCAGGCTGCCTTAAAACTATCACCAAGCCAGATGGTGTAAAGATTTATCATACCTATGATGCCTTACTCAGGCTTGAGAGCATGAAATCATCAGACAAGAGCATCCATTACAGCTACGAGTATGATCTCAATAGCAACCCCATTGTTATCAAAGATGAAGTCGCTGATACCACGAACCGCAGAAGCTATGACGCCTGGAGCCGCCTCACCAAAGAGACGTTATCCAATAAACTCAAAGTGACTTACGAGTATGATCCACTTGGGCGACTCACAGAATTTGGCCTTCCCAATGGCTCCTCGGTAAAATACACCTACCACAAAGGGCATCTGAGCGAGGTTATACGCAAATCAAAAAACCATAAAATCTTGTATCAGCACCGCTACAACGATGTTGACCTCCATGAACAGATTCTAAAAAGCACGCTGATTAAAAATGCCGGTACTGTGGAGTACGTCTATGATCGAAAAGGCCGTACACGCAAAATCAATGCCCCAAAATGGAAACTATTGATTCCAAGTGGTGGCTTTGATGATGTGGGCAACTTGCGCAAACTCCACTTTAGAGACCGTGTGGGCCGTGTGCAGGGCTATTTTGACTATGATGATCTTTATCAGCTTATCAAAGAAGAAGGCGCACACAAGCATAGCTTTGAGCATGACTCGCTCAGTAACTGCCTCAAAAAAGATGGAGATAGGCAAAAAGTCGATCATTTAAATAAACTGGTAGAGTCCAAGGATGCCGACTTTGAATATGACAAGAATGGCAACCTGATTAAAGCGCGCGAGGATAAGAAAACGACACGCTACCGCTACGATGCCCTAAACCGCCTTGTCGAGGCGTGTGAAGAGGGAGAGTTTCGTGCACGATATAGCTACGACTCCTTCCACAGACGCACCTCGAAGACTATCGAGCGATGGGAACATAAGCACTGGAAAACTGAACACGAGGTACGCTTCTTATATCTGCACGAGCGAGAAGTGGGTTCTGTAGATCATCACGATAAGATAATAGAATTTCGATCAATTGGTCGTGGCAAAGGCGCTGAGATTGGGGCGTCAGTAGGTATTGAGATAGGAAGTCGATGCTATGCACCGGTACATGACCATCGTGGCAATATCTGCAGCCTGATTGGTGCCAAGTCGGGTAAAGTCCGTGAGGTTGCACGGTACTCAGCTTTTGGTGAGATGAAGCTGTTTACGGGCAGAGGCAAGCGCGTAGAGCACTCCCCTGTCGGCAACCCATGGCACTTTGTGAGCAAGCGCCTTGATCCCGAGACAGGCTTTGTCTACTTCGGCAAGCGCTACTACAGCCCTTCCATGGGTCGATGGATCACTCCCGACCCGATTGGCTTCAGCGACGGACCGAATCTGTATGCCTACGTGCACAATAGCCCACTGATGCTTCTTGATCCATATGGGTTGTTTTCGTGGGGAGACGCATGGGACGCCTTAGCTGGATTTACATCAGGCGTATTAGAAGGCACAGGTCAAGGGATGCTGCATCCAATAGATAGTATAACGGGTGTCTATGAAAATAACGAGCAAGGCAATAAAGAACTTAGTCGAAGAGAATCTTGGGCACAACTAGGACGGTCAATAGGAAGGGACATTGGAGTAGGTATTGATATAGCAGCTGTAACCACGGTGATTTCTTTGTCTTGTGGCGCCGCAGCCCCTGCAGTTGGAGCCGTAGCTGCCGAAACAGCAGTTTTTGCTGAAGTAGGAGTGGGAAGTATTGTAGCAGCAGAAGGTGCAGCTGTAGCATGTACGACTGTAGGTACGGGGGTTGCTGTGGGCGCGGTAGAAGCTGGTCAACTTGCAAGAGTTGCTGGTACTGTAATAAACGCGGGAAGTAAATTAGCACGAGGAGCGAATAAAGTAGCAAAAGTAGCAAAAGCAGCGAAAGTGGCAAAAAATGCAAAAGCAGCGAGGCAGGCTGTAGGGAAAAATCCTTCATTAGATATGTTATACAAAAGAGGACAAGCTGTAGATAGAGGAGGGTTAACAAAAGCAGGCAGAGGTGTACAAAAACATGGAAATAGAAAGGGAAGTGTTTTCCCCAAACCACAGGGTAATCCAAGTAATATAAATAAACAAGGAGAAGATGTTCTGGCAAATATTTTAACTGATCCACGAAGTGTGATTCAGAATCGCACCCTTCCGAAATTTGGTGAAGTTATAGAAATTAGAATACCTGAATATCAGGGAGTACGATATTACCAAAATGGAGATTTTATTGGATTCTTAGAACCATAAGGAGATATTTATGATAAAAGGTGATTTTGAATTATTAATTACAAGCGTCCCGGATAGAGAGAAAGTTATATGTGAAATTTATTATAAAAATGAAATAATAGCTGAGATTTCTCAAGAAACAGATGACTTACTTCTAACATTGTATTCTTCACCAACAGAAAAGTGGTGGGAAGTTTCATTTACAAAATTTCAAAACATCCTCGAAGAAGCAAAACAATTTTTACTACAAGGACCGGATAATGAATCAAATAGATTTATTAGTTGATATTTTGTTGGATAAAAATGAAGATGGGTTTATTTTCGCTAATTGTAGCCAATCTGCTGCTACCATTTGGGTGAAAAGAAATAAATTTGACCCAGAAATTTACCATTCAATGGTTCCTGAAGCTCAATGTGAAGCATTTTGGTACATTCAGGCTAAAAAACCAGAATGGATTGAAAAGTATGGACTAAAACTATAAACTGCAATGCCTATAGGAAGAGGTAGCACGTATGTTATACATGAATTCTTTGCCAATAGATATTACGGATCATATACGTAAGTTTAGAGATTTTTTGAATGCTTGCTGGCCACACCTCGATAGTTTAATGGAAGATCACGACTGGGATGATGATGGTAAATTTAGCACCGATTGGTTGCAAGCAAATTGGGAATTTTTAGTAGAACGCGAGTTGCTCGAAAAGCGTGGTTTTCTAACGCCTTTTTCATTGTTTTATTCACAAAATAGAATGACTTATCCAGAAAAAACATCTACTCACTCTGTCATAGCAAAAAGCACAAAAAACCTGTTTGATTTAAGGGATCCAAAACATATGCTGCCACCAGCTCATACATTCCGTCTTTTTTGTTTTTTAACTCATAAAAGAAATGCTTTTGGTCTGTACCCGCCCTTTGATCTTGCTAACTTGTTCGATGAGACAACACAGAAAGAAGTTATTGTGAGTTTCGATGATGTAAGATTTTATTTAGATAGGTACCCCTCATCAATGAGGTTTTACGATAATAAATAAAAAATTCAGTGTTGAATCTTGTAGCGATCGTGATTATGACGAAATAGTCGCATATGTGTTTAAAAAACAAATGGTGTGCTACTGCATTTATCGTGTTATTTGTTATACGCGGTACTCGAGGCGCAAACAGGTTTGGAGTTGACCCGAGGGAAAAGACGAATAAGGAATGTAACGCCAGTTAACTTACCACTCCATTGAGGAGAGAGACGAAAAATAGTTGACACAGTGAACCAGAAAAGCAATAGCGATGAATAGTGCCTCCCACAAAGTGAAAAAATTCCCTGAGTAGGAGGGTTTCACTATTGAAAACCAGTCAACAATGTGCTATGGTAAAAGATGCTTGTAAGGCACATTGCCAACACACAGGAATACGAGGATGCAATGGTATGAAAATTTTTACTGCGTTGATGATATTTATTTTATTTTTTACCCCTAATTTCCTTTCTGCAAAGGCATTTCACTTGTTTCTTGCCGGTGATACGGAGGATGCCGGTGTAGGAACAGATATTGTAATTGATTTAAAAAATATACAGGAGAGCTTCACGCACATTGCAGCTCTCACTAACGTTCCTCTTAATGTTTACAAAATTACAAGCAGTGACAAAACATTTACGTACAACCATCTAAAAACCCGTTTTCACAAAGCACATGTAGCAAAGGATGATGTAGTGATTTTTTATTATAGTGGACATGGAGCTCGTTCACTCCATACCCGAATGATATGGCCATGTTTGCAATTTCACAAACGCATAGTTGATTCTGCAAAGATTATAAAAAGACTCTTTTTAAAAAAAGCCGCCTTGTCAATCGTTTTAATCAATGCTTGCAATACATTTTCAAGACGTTTATCAGGCAAAAATATAGATGTATTCCAGCTCAAACGTCTTGAAGGCCCTCATGTTACTGCTAACCTTCAAAAACTGTTCTTCAGTAAGTGTGGAATTCTTATTGCATCGGCTGCGAAGCCAGGACAAGCAGCATATGGCGCCAATCCTTCTTATGTAGAAGGACAATTGACGGAAGGCGGTTCATTTTTCACCAATTCATTTTTAAATATTTTATTTGATATGCTGTCGCTGGAGTCTCCTAATTGGGAAACTATCTTCAAGACAACAAAAAAAATATGCCATCTGGAACACAAAGAAAGACATGTGCGCCCTCAAACTCCTCAATATGCAATTCTTCTAGGGGCTAAAAAGAAAAAGGTTCATGAATATATGCGTCATCTTTCTAAGCATTGTATATATGGAAAAGATGCTTATACTCTACAAGCTCCCGAAAATGGTATTCCTTTTGATGAGGCATATTTCGAAATGAATATTGAGGAAAATGATAGCATTGCGGAAGAAAAAAAATAATTGTTTTCTAAAATAAAGAGGTTTACACATGATTAATATAAAAATTTTACCTATGAAATTAGGGATATTGTTCGCTGTGTTGTTAGGCACTTCCATATTGCATGCAGGGCATCATCGGCCAAAAATTACTACACGCCCGGTAGAATGTTATTTTACGTCAGCATCCAAAATTTATTTGCTTTCTAGTCCTCAAACTCCCCCTATTTACGTAAAATTAGAAGCAGGACATAGAGCGAGTGTATGCATGCATAAATGTGGCGAACTTTTTAGAGGGCCTTTTTCTGGCAATTTATCGTGTTCCATCGATAATAAACCTGTTCGCATTGCCTTTGTAAAAACCAAGCACAAAAAGCTATGGACAAGAAAAGAAAATATAAAGTCCTCATCAGTATGGTACAAGGCATTGAATTCCATAATTAAAAAAAATTCAATGCTATGACATTGAGTCCTCTAAAAAGCCTCACTACTCTCGCATGCACACACCTACGCCTTTTCCTTTCCGCATACGATCAGTTAATGAAAGCATGTTGACTAGCTGGTATGAATTGCGTGCTAAACCCCATAGATCGTCGAAAAAAACCATACGTACAAGTGCACGTGCTTATTAACAAAAATACTGACGGCAAAAACAACAAACCAATGCTCACTGCTACTGCTACCTTTCAGCCTGGTAAAAATCATAGCATTGATCCACAAGCACAGTCAGTAATAATATTTGCTGTTACCAAGAAAGGCTTACGCGAAATAGAACGAAAGCATATCAATACACGATATATGTTTTGGTATTCGTCAACCAAAAAAGCCGTAGAACGGAGTGTACGGCAATATTTTACATTGAAACGAATTCATAAAAAAATACAACGATCGTTTGGTCGCTGATAAAAATTTGGTAACTATTCACCGGCCCCAAGAAGGGCGTACGCGTAAAATCAATGCCCCGAAATGGAAGCTATTGATTCCAAGTGGCGGCTTTGGTGATGTGGGTAACTTGCGCAAACTCCACTTCAGAGACCGTGTAGGCCATGTGCAGGGCTATTTTGACTATGATGATCTTTACCAGCTTATCAAAGAAGAAGGTGCCTATAAACATAGCTTTGAACACGACTCACTCAGCAACTGCCTCAAAAAAAGATGGAGATAGGCAAAAAGTCGATCATTTAAATAAACTTATAGAGTCCAAGGATGCCGACTTTGAATATGACAAGAATGGCAACCTGATTAAAGCGCGCGAGGATAAGAAAACGACACGTTATCGCTACGATGCCCTAAACCGCCTTGTCGAGGCGTGTGAAGAGGGAGAGTTTCGTGCACGATATAGCTACGACTCCTTCCACAGACGCACCTCAAAAACTATCGAGCGCTGGGAACATAAGCATTGGAAAAACCGAGCACGAGGTGCGCTTCTTGTATCTGCACGAGCGGGAAGTGGGTGCTGTAGATCATCACGATAAACTAGTAGAATTTCGATCAATTGGCCGTGGCAAAGGCGCTGAGATTGGGGCGTCAGTAGGTATTGAGATAAGAAGGCGATACTATGCGCCGGTGCATGACCATCGTGGCAATATCTGCAGCCTGATTGGTGCCAAGTCGGGTAAAATCCGTGAAGTTGCGAGGTATTCGGCTTTTGGTGAGATGAAGCTGTTTACAGGTGCAGGCAAGCGTGTAGAGCACTCCCCTGTCGGCAACCCATGGCACTTTGTGAGCAAGCGTCTTGATCCCGAGACAGGCTTTGTCTACTTCGGCAAGCGCTACTACAGCCCTTCCATGGGCCGCTGGATCACTCCCGACCCGATTGGCTTCAGCGACGGACCGAATCTGTATGCCTACGTGCATAATAGTCCACTGATGCTTCTGGATCCGTATGGGTTGTTTTCGTGGGGAGACGCATGGGATGCAGCATGTAACA
>JABDDE010000073.1 GCA_013287775.1 Chlamydiota bacterium | reverse complement strand
CAGGCCGTGCGCCATGGCGCACGGCCGCGTTTCACGTATATGCATCAGGCTAAGGCCATGGGGATAATGTATAGAGCCTTACCACGTTGTGACCAATATGGACCCCACCGCGGCAGCGGTGGAATTCATTAGCCCCGCGTGACTGAAGAGCGCACGCATTGCGTGCGATCGAAGGAACGTGGGGTTGTGGAGCATGAAATAAACAGAGAGCTGCGGTAGCAGCGAAACCCGTTATATTTGACCTAATCAATGCACATATTGTTGCTGCGGATCATTTCTGTGTCGCTGCTACCGCAGCTCTGTTTGTTTTACCTGTTTCGCCAACCCCACGTTCCACGCAGGCCGCATACGCATCAGGCTAAGGCCATGGCTCTCACAAGCTTTGACACATTTTTATCGGAATTTATTGATTGTTCCCCTGGTCTTCAATGCCGCTTACGCGGCATGAAGACCAGGGTAGTTGATCGGAATTTATTGATTGTTCCCCAGGTTTCAGATGTCGCTTACGCGAACACTGAAACCTGGGTAGTCGGGCACGGGCACGGGCACGGGCTCGGGCACGGAAATTCGGAATAATTGATGAATCCGTTGGCCGAGCGGACGCTCACGCGCCGCGCGGCCCGGAATCGGAATTATTGATTGTTCCCCCAGTCTCGCATCGCTTCGCGAGCGCTTCGACTGGGGTACTTCTTAAGCCCAAAATAATCCCTTAGCTTTCTCTCTAATCTCTCTGCCAAAACCTTTATTACCAATGCCTTTAGCACCCACACACGCCTCTGACAAGCTCTCTCTGTAAGCTATCTCCTGTGGCTCTCCCTGTAAAAAATGCACCATAGCCTGTGAGAGTCATGGCCTTAGCCTGATGCATATGCGCAGGCCGTGGCGCTGTGCGCCCGGCCGCGTTTCACGCGGGGCTAGAGCGGCAAATTTCGCCACTACCGTGGCTCGGTTCTGATTGGTTACAAGAACCCCACGTTCCGCTCGGCCTGCGCGCTAGCGCCGCGCCTTCACTGCACGCGGGGCTAGAGCGGCAAATTTCGCCACTACCGTGGCGAGGTCCTGATTAGTTGCAAGTTTCCTTAAGTTGACATCACTCCAGCCTTAGTCTGATGCGTATGCCGTGCCCGTGACCGAATGTTTACAATACAACGTATTTTTTTAATTAAAAAATAAATTGCGATAAATAGTGGTTTTTTGCTACAATAAGTGTAATAAAATTTTAAATAATCATAAAAGAAGAGGATTATACAATTATGTCAATAAGCAGTCCGTCAACAAGCAGTCAGTATGAAGCGATACAGGCAACCCAGTCCCAGGGGCCTATAGGGTTATCTACAACCAATGAACTCATATCGAGAATACAGCCACTTATACAAAAGTGGCAACAAAATCAAAATCGGCAAGAAGTTGTACAGCAAATGGATACGATTCTTACCCCGCTTACCCAAGAGCAGCGCGCAATTATTAATCAAAGCTTGGCCCAGACGCAAGGCGCTGCGGCTACCATAAATGAAATCAATCACATGAGGACTTTGCAAAGTAGATTGAATACTGCCATTACTGAATATGATAAATTTTGGACGGACAGACGGAGCGACGATGTGTCCAATGAGTCCCATATGTCCAAGATGACCCATATGATAAATACAATACAGGAATTGTTTCAATCTGCAACTTTTGAGAGAATGGAAGAACTACCTTCTTCTTTTCTAGAGAAACTTCGGGAAAGTTTCTTGTATAAATCGATACTGGACCCACTACATAAACTCGAAATAGCATATAAAGATAAAAATATAAATATAAATGATATTGTTTTAAAAAGGACGGATTTGTACCAGTTTGCACATTTTTCGCGTGATAGGGCAGGCAATAAAATTATTATTTATAATTTAATAGAGACTTTTATTAGTCAAAGAATTGCGACAGATGAAAAATTTGCTTTAGGAGTGCAGTATTATAATGCAATGAAAGATCGTTGGTTGGATTATGATGCTCTTAATGCAAACCGGCATGCTCTCAGTGCCGAAGAATGTAAATGTTTGATTTCGATTCAGGAGTACCATGTTGAACATCATTCCGGTATAACACCGTGCCTTTTTCCTAATTGTCATTCCACATCATTATATGAATTTCTTAAAATTCGTATTGCTTTAGAAAACCGGGAATTACGCGAGGACACGTGTTGGCAAATAATTCCTTATTATAAAAGACTCCCCGAAATAGATAAAAAATTTTTAGAAAATCAATATTCAATACACCAGGGCAATTTTGAGGAATTTTTGAAAGTATATACCTTATATAAAAACGTACAGATGAGCTATGATCGCATCATTTGTTTCCCACAGTGTAAAGAGATTCAACTAAACGGAATTGTTGAGGACTTTAATAATTGTAAAGTAATTGCCCAGCGCTTGGGTGAGGACTATGATACACTCGCTGATGTGGTATTCCAGTACGCAGAACCTTCGCTTCGCCCTTGTATTAATGATTTCAATAGGTTACTCGGGCTGAAACTGCATAAAGATGCTTTACAAGAGCAACTTACTACGTATCAACAAATTCAAAATCCTTCGGTTGAGCAGCAAAATCAACACCTCACTCGCTGTCATGATCTCATCCAAAGAATTGAGGCGTTTTCTATAGGAGAGTCTGTTTCAACTGCATTCCCCATTATGCAAGAAGCTCTCGAAGATAAATATTCTATAAGTACCAAGCTCCTAAAATACAAAGGAATACTAGAGAGGCTCAAAAACGCATCAGGTGATGCACAGCGCATACCCATTATTTGGGAGCTCGCACAAATCGAAGCCAGTGTGAGCCAGTCAGATCTTGCTATTATTGAAAACCAACTTAATATTTTATATCCAGGCTTGTGGCGCAGTTCTCGAGATGGCATTATCAACACGTATGAGCTACAATATGCTAAGCTATTAATACAGATACACAAAACACGGGGTAGTGTAGTGTCGGTGGATACGATCCTTGCCTTACAGGGCATAGCGAGCAATCTAGATCCTAATCAGCGAGATGCACTACTACAAAAGTTTCGGGATCATCTTCCCGATTTCAATACACATATTCCCAATGTGAGTGAGTTCTATCCTCTTATTCGCACAGATATGGAGGCTTTGCGGCAGATACACCTCCTTCGCGATACGTCTCTTACGCTTGCAGCGCGTGCAGCTATTGTGAATAGATTCGGTGTCATTCGAAATAACATAGATCCTGCACATCTAAACGAGATTATCACAACACTTATAAATGCTTCTAGCGATAATCAAAATGCAAAAACGCTTCTTAAGGCCATTTACGAAGCTAATCTGGAACTGGCTTGTTCTGTACTTACAGACGAGAATGCTCAAGTGAGGAGCCAGGCCCTTGTTGCAGTTGGTGAGGTTTTAGGAAAAGTTGGGTATCTTGGAATAGCAATAAGAAGCGAATTTTTTGAATATCTCAGGGCTAATTACGCTGCATTGAGAGACCAAGAAATCCCCATCCAATATGTGCAGCTTGTCTATTGGCAGAAGCACTTGCTGGAATCTGGCGGGACTACACCGAATGATAGGCAAATATTGCTGATGCAAGGGGTAGCAACGCATATGAGTGCTGATGCATGCCAAACACTGAGAGACACGCTCAATCTGTCACAACATTTTCCTGAAGCCGTGTTCAATACGCTGCATCCCCAAATGCAATATTTGTGTCACATCCAACGTTTACATGATTTGCCCACTACTCCCGATCAAGCGGCACAGCGAACGCAGTGTCTTGACGCTATTAAGGCGTCTGATTCCTATAAAAACATGATAGAACAGCAGAGGTCCACGTTGGCAACCACGCCAGAGGGTCGAGAGTTGCTACAAAATTTCTATGCAGCACAGCTTGAAGTACAATATCGAGACCTGCAGAGAGTAGACGTGCCAACAGGCACGAATCTACAAGAACTGGATATGATTGTATCAAAAGGAGGTAGTATCACGACGCAAGAGATGTTCCGTGCACAAATACTTAGAAATAATCTAATAATTCGAGATTGTACATTAATGTGGCTTGCTGAGCTCTTACGCATGATTCAAGAGCTCGAGATGACAATGCGTCAAATGAATATTTTAGAGTGTCGAATACTTGCTCCGGATATCCTTGCTACGCTTGGGCAAAGATATCCATTGAGTATACAGCAAGAAGAAATAGAGTGTATGGCGTATATAGACTTCTTAGCAGCGAGTGAGAGAGATCGGCATAATGCATCTCCACAAGAACTTGTACAGATAAACGAAAGGCGACGCGAGGCGTATACAGCACTCAGTCGCCTAACTAGTCACTTTAATGCCGGCTGTGCGTGTATGCTGAGATGTCTTGAGACAATAGAGCGGGAACATCCTGTAAGGCGTACTCATAATAATTCCATACGAGCTGTTCTTAGGTCACTTAGCACATCAGAATTGCACTACAATGCGAACTACAGTTTATCTGCCGACCATTATAATAGGGTGCGCTTAGATGATACTATTCCTGCACTCCCATCTACTGTGAATGCTGACACAACATTTAGAGAGGGCCTTTTGGCCCTTTTTAATGAGCTACCCTTTGAAGAGCTGCAAGCATATCTTACCGATAGGAATGTGACCCGTGATGGCGCCCGTGACATTCTGACAACATATATAAATAATGTGATGAATCCGCCGCAACTTTTTGGAGCGCCAAATCCAGCCAATACAGAACAGGCAAGAGCATGGTGGGATGAGATTAAACACACGATTGTTCATGTTATTTTGCATATTCAGAGTCTTCAACCTGGGCCAGAACAATCCGAAACAGAGATAAGGGCAAAGAAAAAAGCACTTTTAGCAACGCTCATGGGTGCTGCAACGTCTATTGGTACGGAACATGCTCCATGTGGAGGTAGATATAGAGCTGAGGCGGTTCTTCTCTATCAACAAATTGTATTAGGTACACCCGTTTCTTTTGTGAGCGAAGTCAATCGTCAACTCAATATTTTGCGTGAGACGAATGCTCGCAACCTGAGCGTCACAGAGGCCACAGATGCAGGTATGCAGCCCCACGAATATATAGGGTTTTTGCGCCTTGTAGGTCGTGAACTTGCAATTCCAGGTACTGAGTTAGCAACCCGCAGTGATGCCGATATTGTGTTTACACAAACACGTATGTATCAGCAAAGAAATAATACTGCAGCATTGCGTCAGCGCTTTGAGGAGAAGTATACTCCATTTGCAATGATTAGCTGTATTGCACAAGAGGTCGGTCCACAAGGAAGCCAACATATGCGCGATTTCTTTTGGGAGTGGTGTTATGCCCATGCGCGTGTAGAGCCTTCTAACTGGGGTATTACTAGAAGTCCCGATGACTGGGGTGGGAATCTTGAGGCGATCCAGGAGCATGATGCTGCTAAGCGTGTACTGCAGGAAATCCGAAATCGCATACAAATTAATACGGCATCTGAAGCAATTGACGCCTATTTACGCTCGCAAGGGATTGAGAGAAAGGCTAGTGAAACCGTATTGCAGGCAGTACTACGAAAATATGCAATTCCTCGACAGCGTGATGCTGTGCTCCACGAAATTCGAAGACTTGTGCAAACCAATACCTCACCTGAAAAAGTCGATGAATATCTACGCTCGCAAGGGATTGAGAGAAGGGCTGATGAAGCAGCAGCACAGGCAGTGCAACGGCATTATCCTACACTTCTGTCCGATGAAGAGGCCTATGCATCCATTATTACAAGTGAGCATGCTCTCACGAAAAGTGCCTTTCTTGAACGGGCAGTGTATGAAGAGCTTCCATCGCGTTGGACTTCATCCTCATCTACATCAAAAAGGTTGAAAGTAAACTACGATTTTGTTGCAAAAATGCTTGTGCAAATGGGGCTATTGCGTTCTACTGCACCCTCGGGAGAATAAGGAAATTATGCCATTTGTAATTTTAATTAAAAATCTCTCAAGTGTACAATTAATTTAAAAAATACCATTAATATTAAGGTGCATTATGACACAAAATATACAGTCTATACCTATGAAACCCCCACGTGTAGAACAAGAGCGTGAGGCAGTAGGGCCGCAGCAGCAGGCAGGACTACGGATATATACGTATATTGAGATGCCGTATGATCGTCAGGATCATTTCACGGGGGATACTTCTCTGATAGATGGTATAAGCAGTATGTCTGAAAGCGAGCTCAACCAAGTACTGCAGGGGGTAGAAAGTCGCATTGCTGCATATAGTAGTGGGTCATGGCCATCAAAGGATGAAATGCAAGCGCGCTTTGCTACATTGCGTAGACAAATTGGAGAGTGCCAACGCATGGAAGCTGCCATACGTGTTGGCAGCCTTCAAGCTTTAGATGCTGATGACATACTACCTTTACTGTTCGAAAGCCCTGTTCAGGTATATATAAATAGACTCAGTGGCCAGCGTTCATCGGATGCACAATGGCAAATAGGTGTTTCAATATATACTCCTTTTGTCCAAAAACTGAATGCACTCAAAAGCGCAATGCAGGCTCCCGATGCTGCTGCTCCTGTTGAGCTGGTTTTTACGTTGACTCCTGATGAGCAACGTATTGCGAAAAAGTTGTATTCTTATTTTTCGTATTCTGGGGCAGAATTATTTGACATTATAGTAAGGATGGATGATTGGCTAGAAAATAACGTATCCACTCATTTGCCTAAGATTATGGGGTACATAGGTCAAGAGTCCCGAACGATTCCAACAGCAATAGAAACGGTCCTTCGCATAAAGAAGAAGCAGTATCAAAACGATAGCGCCCGTATGTCGCGTTTGACTGAAGTCGAAACGCTTTATAATCATGCCCAAACATTATGCCGCAATGCAGATACTTTGTTGCAATATGCACGTTTAAATAACACGGCTCAAGCACGGAAGCTCACGGCATCCATTTTACCACACATGCATCGTGACCGACTCAGTCAATACAATACGTTGATGAATGGTCTTTTTTCCTACATAGACGCAGTACGTACTAATAATAGAGAGGAAATGAACCGAAAGTGGCTGGTAATTTTAGATAATATTCGCAGTATGTACGGTAGTTATGGTTTTAATCATCTAGTTTATGAGAATGCTCTTGCAGGACAGTGCCTAACTATACTCAAAGAGCAGTTTCCGGATGTATTTTCTGGAGCTGCTGAAATAACTACTTTTTCAATGTTGTATTCTTATAAGAAAGACCGGCTTGGAGAGTATGCTCGTGGGATGAGCAACCCTGATCGTATTCAAGATTTGAGACCAATGTATTTCATATGTGAGCATAGTTTAGCCAACCTACACAGTGCGGCAATTACTGCCCTACAAAACATAAGTCCTTCAGAAATACAAACCGTGCTGCAGGGGGCCGTTGCCTTGCATCCGAGTGGCCGCGCGTTTATAGAATCCCTTGCCCCCTCTGCACGATATACGGTGAATGTGCAGCATTATACCCAAGTTCCTGTAGACAGCGCTCTGCATGGGCGCAGTCCTGCTTCACTGCAAGTAGAGCCACCACCTCAGCCATCTGCTGAGCTGAAAAATGATATTCTTCAAGCATTGGGAATTACCACACCACCTCCAGCAAATGCAGATTTTGACACCATTCAGGCGATGTTTTTAAGTGCTCCTCCTCCTGGTGATCTCAGTACTTTAGAGGAACAGTTTAGACCATATGCTGGCTTCTCTATCGACCAAATGAAAGAAAGTGCAAAAAAATATTATATTGCTAACTGTAGTCAAGAAGGACGCGCGGCTCCCACAGAAGAGCAAATCACACGATATGTAAACGATAATCTAGATACCGACTACCGCAGGCGACTTGCGGACAGTATGACTATGCGATATAGCGGTCCGGATATTGACATACTTGACTCGTGGGTTGTAGATATACTGAACATGCCCTTTAATACATTATGGAGTCGGTTTGGTAGAGATTTTCCTATTAACCGAACAGAGTTTCTTGAACAGCATAAACAAGAAGTAAGGCAAGCAGATCCATCCTTAAGTAACGAAGAGGTGGAGCGCCGTGCGCAGGGAAGGCTCGAACGTGGCTATCGACAGCACTTGAGGGGAGCTCTTACGACACTACTGCGTAGGATACGCAATAGAGAAGCCTTTGCAGGAACACCGCCTCCAAGGACAGACGCATTGGGTATCTATTATACTGATCTTGAAAATGGACTTTTGTCTATTATACACACCATAAACAACTTAGGTCCCACTGTCCAGGCGCAAGAGAGACGAGACTATTTCGTCACTGAGCTTTTACGGGGAGCGCAATTCTGTGGGCCCAGGATAGAAGAAACCGTCCAGGACTGCTATAGCGAGATTGTACAGGGTATTGTTCCCACATTTGAAAATAAAGTTTATAAAATACTTGACCAACATCGTATTCGTCTTCTAGAGACCTTGGCACCTCCAGGGCCACAGTCTGTACATTACGTTACCAGTGCAAGACGAACCATTGGTCAAGAGCTCGGCATTTTTGGTGCTGCTCGAGCGGCTCAGCTCGGAGCGGATCCCTTTGCAGATTTGGGAGGGAATGTAGTGCGCACCCGGGATGTTGCACGATTTCATGCCCGATATACCCCTTATGCTATTCATGAGGAGCTCTCTTTTGAACTTAACCAGGATTATCACCTTCGCAATGATGCCATACAATGGCTTGCTGATCATATACCATCGAACTGGACTTCTCAAAGAGTAGAGCAAGCACGGGCGCGGATTGCAGTGCTCCGAAGTGAGGGAAGAAATGAGACTGAGATACGAGCAAGCCTTGAGAGTGAATTTCAGATTACTATACGTCCACAGCGTACGTTAGAACAGGCAATTGCTGCCAACCATCCAGGAAAAACAGCACTTGCCGCACTCAAACAAGCCTTGCCACTCATATCACGGCCACGATCTGGAGAGAGAGAGGCTGCAACGCAAGAAAGAGTGCGTCAATATGTTGCTAATCGTGGTTTTTCCATAGCTTCGAACCAGACTGTACAGGAGGCACTTGCTACTCGTGAGCAAGTGATACAGCGTGAAATAAACACTATGCTTACCCAAGTGCAGGCACTGCGTAGGCAAGGCAAAAATGATGTGACTATTGCAGGGGAGTTACACATTGATTTTGATCCTGGGCAAACCATCGAAGAGGGGCTTGCCGAGGCTTGTCGATACGATTACATGGAAAGGGAAATACTGGAGCCCACTACTGGAGAAGAGAGAACGCGCATTAAGCCACAACAGGTCTACAGGCTCTTGGAGGGCTTGCAGCCGTGGCCTATCCTACGGCCGCGCGCTCCTTCATAAAAAACGCTTCACAAATATCTACAAATAGGGAATAATGTGTAGATAATGCACGACAATCATGTGAGGTATTAGCATGCGGCAACTTCCTATTGGTATTGATGATTTTGAAGAAATTATTTTAAAAAATTATCACTACGTAGATAAAAGTCTCCTTATTAAAGAACTTTTGGATTCTGGGGCCAAAGTCACACTGATTCCCAGACCCAGACGTTTTGGAAAAACATTGAATCTCTCAATGCTTCAATGTTTTTTTGAAAAAACAGCCACATCTCGCAGCTCACTCTTTGATGAACTTCATATTGCAAAGCACCCTGAGTGTATGCAGCATCAAGGCAAGTATCCTGTTATTTTCCTCACGTTTAAATTTATTGAGGGTGAGACGTGGGATAAAAGTTTTAATAAGTTAAAGAGACTTATTGCTAGTGAATTTGAGCGTCATGCATATCTTTTAGATAGCAGCTGCATGAGCCCCTTCAGAAAAAAGGAATTTCAAAATATTATAGAGCTTACTGCTACAGATGCTG
>JABDDE010000072.1 GCA_013287775.1 Chlamydiota bacterium | reverse complement strand
TGATCGGAATAATTGATGAACCCGTTGGCCGAGCGGACGCTAACGCGCCGCTTCGGCCCGGAATCGGAATTATTGATTATTCCGGTTGCCTTCGCGGACGCTTCGCGCCGCTCGGCCCGGAATCGGAATAATTGATTGTTCCCCAGGTCTTCATGCCGCTTCGCGGTATGAAGACTGGGGTAGTTGATCGGAATTTATTGATTGTTCCCCAGGTTTCAGATGCCGCTTACGCGAGCACTGAAACCTGGGTAGTCGGGCACGGGCACGGGCTCGGGCACGGAAATTCGGAATAATTGATGAATCCGTTGGCCTCGCGGACGCTAACGCGCCGCTTCGACCCGGAATCGGAATTATTGATTATTCCGGTTGCCTTCGCGGACGCTTCGCGCCGCTCGGCCCGGAATCGGAATAATTGATTGTTCCCCCAGTCTTCATGCCGCTTCGCGGTATGAAGACTGGGGTAGTTGATATGAGTTTACAAGTTATCGGAATATTTCTATATAACTAACTGATAATCAGGATGTTATGAACATGCAAAAGTTACCCTAAAAAGCATTTCATGCCTTTTGCAATACCCCCAGGATAGTGGCTAGAGCCTTTTGTGTTTCAGAAAGCTTTTTCAGGTCAGTGTGGGCGTCATTTTTTTGTTTTTCATTAGTTTCATATATATTTACTACATTTCAATGCCTTGTTCTTCATGCTGCGAAGCAGCATGAAGAGCAAGGGAACAATCAATAATTCCGATTCCGGGCCGAGGCGGCGCGTAGCGTCCGCGAGGCCAACGGATTTATCCATTATTCCGAATTTCCGTGCCCGAGCCCGTGCCCGTGCCCGTGCCCGAATCACCCAGGTTTCAGTGTTCGCGTAAGCGACATCTGAAACCTGGGGAACAATCAATAATTCCGATTCCGGGCCGAGGCGGCGCGTGGCGTCCGCTCGGCCAACGGATTCATCAATTATTCCGAATTTCCGTGCCCGAGCCCGTGCCCGTGCCCGTGCCCGAATCACCCAGGTTTCAGTGTCCGCGTAAGCGGCATCTGAAACCTGGGGAACAATCAATAAATTCCGATCAACTACCCTAGTCTTCATACCGCGAAGCGGCATGAAGACTAGGGGAACAATCAATAATTCCGATTCCGGGCCGAGGCGGCGCGTGGCGTCCGCTCGGCCAACGGATTCATCAATTATTCCGAATTTCCGTGCCCGAGCCCGTGCCCGTGCCCGTGCCCGAATCACCCAGGTTTCAGTGTCCGCGTAAGCGGCATCTGAAACCTGGGGAACAATCAATAAATTCCTTATTCAATCTGAAGTTATAAAAATAATTGCATATTGTATGATGCCTCCAAATTTGTTAGGCTGGCGGAAAAATACGGAGGTTTATTTTATGGCTATAACTACAACAGCTGCAGAGGCAGTGTATAAAATCGTGGAATTATCCCTTACCCTCGATGAGATGATTGAAGGGGCAAGTGGTACAGAAGAGGAGTGCATCCAGCGCATTCGTATCCGTGCTTTGGATGATGTGGCACGGGCATTTTACACCCAGGATAGGGCATCGTGGATGCATCGAATCGAGTCTGGCTGGGTAAGGCTTACCTTCCCGTTACATAGACGCCATGTGATACCCCATGATCTTGAGTCCAATGTAGACTACTTAAAGGCACTTTTTACGAGAGCTTGTTCTCTAAATGCAGATGCTACCTTTTCAGCGCCATTTCCACCACGCCTTGCACGCCGCTTTGCTAATAAGCCTCATGAGGCTATGGCTACGCTACTGCGTCGCATTACTTCGATTGTTACAAGCGAAATGACTGCTCTGCCACGTCTTCGAGCGTCTATTGCAGATATTGAGCATATCTTTCAGGCAAGTACCCTACAGTCTACACTGGAGGCGCTTGCGCCAGAAGATTTACGGTTTGCTATTGTGCCTGTGTCCACGCAGCTAGTCCAGACAACCCCATTTTTACGGGCAATCGGGCCTCTTCGTAGCGAGCTTCAAGCTATACGACAGGGCAGTAGTGGCGGGCGTACCTTACAGCAAATACAAAATGCTTTTATCCTCATGATACCTCGTCAGTTTAGTCGAGAGCAGGATAAACAGGCCTTTTTTGATATGCTGTATGAACTCAGTGAATGTATGGTGAAGGAGCGCATTCAAAAAGAGTATGCACGCATATCTCAGAATGATGAAATTGAAGAGAGCTCGCATACGTGTGAGGAAATTATTACTGCCTTTCACGAGCTGCAACACGAGCTTACTTTGGAAATGACGCGCCTGAGAGAACATGGTACTCATTACGCGAATAATAGCGAAGCTGTAGCTCTACAGCATAGTCGACATGAGAGCATGCTCTTTACACACCTGAAACAGGCAACGACTCGTGAGCTCCGAGGTGCTCTGACGGCAATGCGTGTGGCCATTGAGGTAAAAATCTCCCGTGCAGAAACCTTCGAAAAATTCCAAGCACTCTATGAGAATGTTAGAAATACAATCTGTGAAATGTTTGATGTTATACAGCAGCTTCGCAATGAGGAGCTCAGCCATGCGATGCAAGAGTATATTCAAACCATAGAACAAACGCTGCGTGAGCAGCTTATGGCACGCTATATGCAGCTTCTTCGTCTTGAGATGTATCCTAAGCTACAGCAGGTGCTCCATACAATAGTGCAGACGGACGATAGAGAGCAGATTGCAGCTCTTGAGCTACATATCGACCAATCAATTCGCTTTTTTAGGGCTGCCTATGCTGAAGTAAGCCGAGTTCGTGACGCATGCCAGGTAGAGATCATGCAAGAGCTTATTACTGCTTTAGAAGATGCCAAGAGGCTGCTTAGAACCAGAGCAACTAGAGTCACCCCCACGTCGACATCGAGTACCACGCCGCAAGCTCGAGTGGAGCAGACGGTAACAGGAGAGGGAATGCGAGTGACAATTGCGAATAGCTCCAATGTAACCGTGAATATTAACACGGGGGCAGGGATGGGAGGAGTAGGTGGTTTAGGGCAACAGGCTGCGTCTGTGTTCTCTCAGATCGCAAACGGCACCGCTTCGCAAAACATCCTCAGCACCATTCTTCGAGAAGGCTCATCGTATTTCCTAAGCTATGGTCCCTCGATTATGTATACCACTGTGGCAGCAATGTTTCCTCCATTTGGCTGGTCTTTAGGGCCTGCGCTTGTTGCTGGGGTGACGACCACTGCCGGGGTTGCAACAGCGCGTGTTGCGGCAAGAACAGTGATGCCAAAGGAATTTTATCAGGTATTAGAGCCCTTTATCGATGCTATGGCTCGACTTATTGTGCTCAGGGCAGTCCGCTTAGATCTTATTGATCACGTTCTCTCTTCCAATAATGAGGAGAAGGGGGCGCCATCATCTTCTCCAGCCTCGTCTCCGTCCTCTTCCTCTTCCCAGGTACCTTCTCAAGCATCTTCTCAAGTACTTGAGCGAGGTTTAGTGCTTGTGCCTGCGCAGCCTATTTCTACGGCACCTGAAAGGAGGAGTACAAGCATCGTAAGTGCCCTACCTCCACCTCCGCCCCCACCCCCACATTCTGCGACCTCAGGCACGGCTCTTGCTCTTGCAACGACTGCCCTTGCAACGACTGCCCTGACTACCACTACTGCAAAAGTCCTCTCACCAGGGTCCGCTCCGGTAGTTGCAGCTACTACACTTGCTTCTACTACACTTGTTTCTACTACTTCTGCCTCTACTACAACACTTGTCCCTTCTACAACCAGCTCACAGCCTCTATCTCAATCCGATGCTATTATTCCAGTGACACAAGCGCTCGAGCTGCCCACACTCTCTCTTCCAACGAGAGTGCCTGAAGAGTGGCATACCAGAGACGTGGTTGTACGGGCATTTGCTTACCTTGCTGCAGGGTTTTTTATCATGAACCAGCCCAAGCAACGTGCTCTTACAGCGTAAAAATTCACCTACGTAGGTGTTCCCCTCCATAAGAGGGGATCGCTCTATAATAAATTTTGTAAATATTGCCTTTTTGCTTCCTTATTAGGAAGCGCATTCCATTCCCAATAGGGAACAATACGTACGTTATGTCCCATTGCTTCGAGCATTCTGTATTTAAATTTTGATATGCCATTTAGAATGTGAGTATTTCTGAGATAATGTGTTGGTCCATTTACTTCGATTACTATAGAAGAATTACGCATGGCGATATCAACATCAAATCCTTCTAGATTTTTTTCTATTTCATAATCAAGATCTAACTCTCGAAGCGTTGCACACACTTCACTATGGAAGTGAGAACGAGTAATTGGTAGGTTACGTATGCAGTTGTCTATCTTATTGAGTAAGGCTCTGTCCCAGTCAATATGACAATCGGGGAATTCATATTGTAAAGTTGCCCGGATTTGGTGTAACTGCGTGAGCTCTTCATTGGGTATATTATCGTCTAATTTTTTAAAATACTCAGTTAAAAGAATAGGCAGTAATTCCTCGGTTAAACAAGCAAGTAATGATTTTTTATTATAAATAGTATTTATTGCAAATGACCAGGCAATAATGATAATCCCTTGAGGGTTGCATTGTGTCAGCGAGCGACAATTATCCCGAAGAAGCTGGATGGCGATGGCTTCAAAGAGGTCACTATTATCGAGCCCGAGTTTCGCAAAGGCATAAGCGATGTTAGCAATATCTTGAGAGTTGCACTGTGTAAGCAGGTGGCAATTATTATGAAGAAGACGATCTGAAATGGCTGCAAAGAGGCCTCTATTATCGATCCCGAGTTTAGCAAAGGCATTAGCGATATTAGCAATATTAGCAATTGCTAGAGAGTCGCATTGTGTCAGCAAGCGACAATTATCCCGAAGAAGCAGATCTGAGATAGCCTCAAAGAGATTAGTATTATCGATCCCCATTTTACTAAAGGCATTAGCGATGTTGGCAATATTTTGAGAGTTGCATTGTGTAAGCACCTTATGATTATCATGAAGAAGTCGATCTGAAATAGCTTCAAAGAGGTCTCTATTATCAATTTCGAGTTTCGCAAAGGCATTAGCGATGTTAGCAATTGCTTGAGAGTTGCACTGTCTAAGCAGGTGGCAATGATTAGAAGTCAGCTGATCTGCGATGGCTGCAAAGAGGTTTTTATTATTGATTCCGAGCTTCGCAAAGGCATTAGCGATGTTGGCAATCTCTTGAGAGTTGCACTGTGTAAGTAAGTGGCAATGATTAGAAGTCAGCTGATCTGCAATAGCGGCAAAGAGGTCACTATTTTTGATTTTTAGTTTCGCAAAGGCATTAGCGATGTTAGCAATCGCTTGAGAGGTACACTGTCTAAGCAGGTGGCAATGATGAGAAGTCAGCTGATCTGCAATGGCTGCAAAGAGGTCTCTATTATCGATCCCGAGCTTCGCAAAGGCATTAGCGATGTTAGCAATCTCTTGAGAGTTGCATTGTGTAAGTAGGTGGCAATGATGAGAAGTCAGCTGATCTGCGATGGCTGCAAAGAGGTTTTTATTATTGATTCCGAGTTTCGCAAAGGCATTAGCGATGTGAGCAATATCTTGAGAGTTGCACTGTCTAAGCAGGTGGCAATGATTAGAAGTGAGCTGATCTGCAATGGCTGTAAGGAGGTTTCTATTAGCGATCCCGAGTTTTGCAAAGGCATTAGCGATGTTGGCAATCTCTTGAGAGTTGCACTGTGTAAGTAGGTGGCAATGATTAGAAGTCAGCTGATCTGCAATGGTGGCAAAAAGGGTAACACTATTGTTGGTTTTTAGTTGTGCAAAGCCATTGGCAATGGTTGCAAGCGAGCGTGCATTACTGGCTTTAATTATTCGCGAATTATTATTTTGCAAGGCGTCTTGTATGTCATTCAAGTAACGAGAATTTTCGCGGAGAAATGAGCGATCCGCTTTCTTGTTGCAGCGAGCCAGACGATTAATGGTTGTTGAAAAGTTGATGCTATCGAAATTATGTCTATTTTCTCGCCAGATGTTGATAATGTCCTGAGCTGTTTTCGCCCGGGTCACTTTTTTGTTGATCACGCTGCAGCGATTATAATTATTGGGCTCTGATCTTGCGCAAGACTGCCTAGAAGAATGTGTGTGATGGGACGAACTTGAACTTCGTGAAGTGTCCGCATGTAGATGAGGCTCATCGTATGATGAATGCCTTGATGTTGTAGTAGAAATCATATATCTTCCTTTAGTAAATATTTCATTTTATCGATAGTAGATTATATAGAATATTCAAAAATAGAGCAATCGTAAAATAATACGAAAGATAATGTAAAATATAATTAATACACCCTGTATACATTTTCCTGACGAAAAAGTGCGCATGGCGAAAATAGAGTATGAGCAATTTTTATATGCTTAGACTATTAGTGAGCGTACGCTCGCGTTTTGTCTCCAAAGCGGTTCGTTCTCCACTCATCTCTGGATGGTGGATAAAGAAAAATCCCCACCGTATCCAAAATGGCGATAAAGAAATTTGGCGAGCGCAGTTTTGATATCATTATTGATATCGACTTTGGGTGTGTCTTGTTTGCTTTCATTTGGTTTGCATGCATTTGGTTTGCATGCATTTGGGGGCACTGTGGCAATGACGTGGAGCTTGTTTTTACGTATAAACACCTTTGTTGCAACGGTATGAGCAGGGCAGTACTCCCTCCAAAACTGTATAAGTGCCTGCTCAAGGGTGCCATCTTCAATAGAAATGCGCAGCATGCCTCGCTGCATAGTAAAGCTGCTTTTTTTGAAAAAAGAAAGCGTCCACATAAGGAGTCGAAGTGCTACTACTATGATGAGATAGCCTGTGAGGGCATAGATCCATGAGCTCTGCATTATGTTTGCAAAAAACTCGGCTATAGATGCATGTACGAAGGGGATGGCAGCTAAAAATCCCCCAATAACAAGGAGCAAGATAGCAAAAAGGAAGGTGCAAAGAAGCTGCAAAAAAAGGACAGCTTTCATACTTTGTGCGTCATGTGCGCTTTTTCTTCAGGAAAATTCACACATGACATAAGACCTTTAAAGATCACATGAACAGACGCGACATGCAGACCAGTCATTTTGACAATCTCTTCAGCGATTTTTGTCTGTATCTCTTCAGCTTTTTGAGGAATGGATACTCCATACGCCACATTTACCTCCACACGCACATTGATTGAATGCTGCTTTAGATCTTGCTCAGTATGAATACCCTTGACGCCTTCTTGCCTGCCAAGAATGTTATCGATGAAATTGCCTTCAAGTAACGAAATACCATTGATTTTTGACAAACAAGCTACGATGATGCCTTGAAAAACGCGGTTATCTATGTCGCGCACAAAGACAGTTTCAGGGAGCTCAAATTCTTTTGTATCAACTTTTTTCAGTACTTCAAGCATATCATTACCAGCTCGCTTTCGTAACACCTGGAATAAGGCCGAACAGGGCCATTTCGCGCAGGCACAGTCTCGAGATACCGAATTTTCGATATACACCACGAGGTCTGCCTGTTAGCTTACATCGGTTCCTCAGCCTTACAGGTGACGTATTTGGCGACATTTTATTTAAAGCAACCCGTGCATGTTCTCTTTCTTCTTCAGAAATATGCGGATTTTTAGCTTGCTTTTTCAAAGCCATACGCTTTTCACGATTGCGTGCAACGAGTATTTCTCGTTTTTTTTGGCGTTCAACGACAGATGTTTTTGCCATAATTTTCCTCGTATGTGATTTTATCTTTTACGTGCAGGCCCTTTTTGACCCCCAGGGCGCTGCCCTGGGCTGTTGCAATTCCAGCCTTTCAGGCTGGTTCCTCAATCATCGACCTTTGCACGTACCCCATGTAATTTTATCTTTTACGTGCAGGTCCTTTTTGGCGCTGCTTTCGTGTGGGATCCTTTTTGTTTAAAACATAAAGCCGTCCACGTCGTCTGACAAGGACGTCGCCTTTTGAAGGATCAGCCTTTACTGATGCTCGAACTCGCATAATTCCCCTTAGTACATTACATTCCGCCAGTGATTTTCTGGCCTTTTTAGCTACATTTATACACTTTTTCGGAAATTCTCTCAATTCTTTTTTTCCCGGTTTTTGCCCGTATCCAGAAATTACAATATTTACTATAATGAGAATGGAGGAAAATGTTTATGGGTAATGGACCATCGTTGGGACCGCAACAGCCAACAAATGGAGTGCAACCGCTTGCTTCAGCGTGGCCTGCTGCACCTAATGCTGCTGCATCGAGTCATGTTGTACAGACTGTACAGACAGTAATACGCACATCTGTAAACGAGCAACCTACTGCATACAGCAAACACACATGGAGTGTGCTTGACTACCTTGCAACACCATTTCGTTTTCTATGGAAAGGCATGTGTTCAGCTGTAAATTCGGCTTGTCGTATACTTTTAGGGCGCTCACAGGTGACACCTGTGCAGCAAACTACTGCGACTACTTCGGCACCTCTTGTGCAGTTACCTGAAGAACAGCAGGTAGCAGCCCCCACAATACCTTATCAGCCCTCTTCAGGTATTACATTAACCCCTCAGCAACAAGAAGTTTTGAATAGACATACTCAAGCAATACAAGATAACCCCAGTTTTGAAGCGGCAGTAAGTGGGGAACACGACATTAGTGTACATACTTGGGCAAGGGCAATGAGGCGTATACGAACAGAACCGCTCTCTGACGTACACCACGATCAATTTAAAGCTGATTATGGCAATGGGCGCTGTGATGTACGTATCGGCCATGAAACTTGCAGGTTACCTGATATAACTATGGACGACGTGGGTAATCGATTGCGTCAGATGCTCTGGCCTTTATCACCTCTGTCTTCTTTTACATATAGCCAGGTGGATGGCCTACGATATGAAATTGAGAGCATTGCTACGCAGTGGCTATTTACAGTAGACGCGGCTACATCATATGCGCCAAGGAGTGATGCATTTCTGGATGCTGGTTTACTCATTGCGAGTGAAATTAGTGAGGAAGAGTTAAAAGCAGCCGGAAAGCCACCACGATCATGCTATTCGATAGAAGTTGTTGATGGATCTAAAATAAAAATTACCAACGTACATTACCATCCAATTGTCCAGATCGGTGAACAGAGGACTGTCTGTGGTTATGATGCGCACCAAGTAGAGGTAGTTATTGATCTTAATCGAATTACTCCTGATGGGCTTTTGGCTACGCCTGGAGCAGTTTCAGTCACTACAGCGTGGCATGGTGTAAGGCCTAACTTGAGCGATATTACGTTCTAACGCGATGTGCGACTAATCCTTTCGGATTTTCACTATTCACCGCCCCCCTTTATGGGGGGTGGTGAATAGTTATCTCATTTTAATGGTTGCATCCTTTTCGTGAGAAAGCTATAATAGTGCCAATATTTTTAAACGAGGGACATTTTTGTGAAGCCAAGTTACAATCCAAGTAAAAAGAAGCGAATCCGTGCATGTGGGTTCCGCAAGCGTATGAAGACCAGAAATGGGCGTAAAATTATTAACGCCAGACGACGACAAGGTCGTTATTGCTTAACACAGGTTTAAGGACCATTTGCGGTATACGTATCCTAAATCAGCACGGCTGCTGCAGCGATCTGAATTTGTGACGCTGATGCACAAAGGCCGCTCCTTCACGGGGCAGTACGTAGTGATTCAGTGGCGCCGCGGTGCTACTACAGGTATACGATTAGGGGTGACGATATCGAAGAAGTTTGGTAAAGCTCATGAGCGTAATCGCTTCAAGAGGCTTGTGAGGGAGGCGTTTCGCCTCCTTATCAAACCCAACCTGTCCATAGATCTGAACGTGCGGCCACGGAAGCAATTTCCACTCCTCACGCTTTCAGCAGTCATCGCCGATTTCACGCAGTTTTTTGGCTCATTTGTGGATTGACAACGGAGTTTAGAGG